>NZ_CP195314.1:2125000-2435820 GCF_054161275.1 Jutongia sp. SJQ-6
GGAGAGTTAAGAAGAGAGAATGCCGGAATGAGTAGCGAGAGAAAGGTGAGAATCCTTTCGGCCGAATATCTAAGGTTTCCAGAGTAAAGCTGATCTGCTCTGGGTAAGTCGGGGCCTAAGGCGAGGTCGAAAGACGTAGTCGATGGACAACAGGTTTAGATTCCTGTACTTCATGATATCAGAACTGTGGGGACACAGAGACAAAGGACGAGCCGGGAATGGAAAAACCGGTGCAAGCGAGGTAGCTTCATGGGAGGGAAAACCCCCATGTATAAGGCGAATGCGTGAAGCGTAGCGAACTTAAAAGTAGCGAAGCGTGTGGAGTCACTGTCAGGAAAAGCCGCTATTGCGTATCATGAACCCGTACCGTAAACCGACACAGGTGGATGAGGAGAGAATCCTAAGGCCGACGGAAGAAGCATTGTTAAGGAATTCGGCAAAATGACCCCGTAACTTCGGGAGAAGGGGTGCCTACGAATGTAGGCCGCAGAGAATTGGCCCAAGCAACTGTTTAGCAAAAACACAGGTTTATGCGAAACCGAAAGGTGAAGTATATGAGCTGACGCCTGCCCGGTGCTGGAAGGTTAAGGGGAGAGCTTAGAGGCAACTCGAAGGTTCGAACTTAAGCCCCAGTAAACGGCGGCCGTAACTATAACGGTCCTAAGGTAGCGAAATTCCTTGTCGGGTAAGTTCCGACCCGCACGAAAGGCGTAATGATTTGGGCACTGTCTCGACAATGCATCCGGTGAAATTGAAATACCAGTGAAGATGCTGGTTACCCGCGCCAGGACGGAAAGACCCCATGGAGCTTTACTCCAGTTTGATGCTGGGATTCGGTACTGCATGTACAGGATAGGCGGGAGACTAGGAAGATATAACGCCAGTTGTATCAGAGTCGCTGTTGGGATACCGCCCTTGTAGTACTGGGTTTCTAACCTGCCACCGTGAACCGGTGGAGGGACAACGTCAGGCGGGGAGTTTGACTGGGGCGGTCGCCTCCGAAAGGGTATCGGAGGCGCTCAAAGGTTCCCTCAGAATGGTTGGAAACCATTCGAAGAGTGCAAAGGCAGAAGGGAGCTTGACTGCGAGGTCGACGGACCGAGCAGGTACGAAAGTAGGACTTAGTGATCCGGTGGTAGAAAGTGGGATTGCCATCGCTCAACGGATAAAAGCTACCCTGGGGATAACAGGCTAATCACTCCCAAGAGTTCACATCGACGGAGTGGTTTGGCACCTCGATGTCGGCTCATCGCATCCTGGGGCTGTAGCAGGTCCCAAGGGTTGGGCTGTTCGCCCATTAAAGCGGTACGCGAGCTGGGTTCAGAACGTCGTGAGACAGTTCGGTCCCTATCCGGCGCGGGCGTAGGATATCTGAAAGGAGCTGGCCTTAGTACGAGAGGACCGGGCTGGACGGACCGCTGGTGTATCTGTTGTCATACCAATGGCATAGCAGGGTAGCCAAGTCTGGAAGGGATAAACGCTGAAGGCATCTAAGCGTGAAGCCCCCCTTAAGATAAGATATCCCTGGAGTTAATCCAGTAAGACCCCTTGAAGACGACGAGGTAGATAGGGCAGAGGTGGAAGTGTGGTAACACATGGAGCTGACTGTCACTAATAGGTCGAGGGCTTGACCAAAAAGGAACGAAGGCAATTATAATGTCGGAGTACCAAGAACAAGTTCAACTTTGTGGGATGTAAGAAACTATATGCAGTTTTGAAGGTACTAATAAGTGCTTTTAATGGCCTAGTGGCTCAGTTGGTTAGAGCGCCGCCCTGTCACGGCGGAGGTCGAGGGTTCGAGTCCCTTCTGGGTCGTTTTATTATTATATGGGATCTTAGCTCAGCTGGGAGAGCATCTGCCTTACAAGCAGAGGGTCACAGGTTCGAGCCCTGTAGGTCCCATTATTAATAAAAATGCCGATGTGGCTCAATTGGCAGAGCAGCTGATTTGTAATCAGCAGGTTATCGGTTCGAGTCCGATCATCGGCTTATGGATGGATTCCCGAGTGGCCAAAGGGGGCAGACTGTAAATCTGTTAGCTACGCTTTCGAAGGTTCGAATCCTTCTCCATCCACTTAACCTAAGATAGTGGAACGATTTGTTCTAAGTGTAGAATGAACCGCATATAATTTATCAGAGGTTTTATAAATTATGCCGCGGGGTGGAGCAGCTAGGAAGCTCGTCGGGCTCATAACCCGAAGGTCATAGGTTCAAATCCTGTCCCCGCTACTTAGATATTAGATAGAAATATCTGATTATGCCCAGATAGCTCAGTTGGTAGAGCAGCGGACTGAAAATCCGCGTGTCACTGGTTCGATTCCGGTTCTGGGCATTCGTCTTTTATAAGACGGATGGGATACTAGCTCAGTTGGTAGAGCACTTGACTTTTAATCAAGTTGTCGGGGGTTCGAATCCCCCGTGTCTCACGTAAAAAGCTCATAGTTTATCTATGAGCTTTTTTTACTTTATAGGAAAATGCTCGTAACGTAGAGGGAAGCCAACAAGAATTGCTTTAACAATTCTTGCAAAGCAAAGCGCTGGCTTTGCTTTTTTAATAGGATTAAAGTGTCTTAAGTGTCAAAAGACCTAAATTTCCCTGACAGGCTATTTTTCTGAATTTTTGACCATAATATCTATCAACGATGCGTCGCATCGCCTTAAAATATCCCAGCACAGCACAAAAAGCTTAAAATATCCCAGCACAAAAAGAATATCCAAAAAAGGATTTTTCACACCTCAATCTTTTAAAAAGAAAAGGGAGCTATCATAGAGAGATAGCTCCAGATGTCAAATAATATTTTGTATTCTAATTGATGAAATACATAATTAGAATTTCTTTTGTAACAATGCAAACCACTGAGCAAGTCCAACCAAAAGTATGGCTGCTAAAATTGATTTCGCAAATAATAATTGATGACTCCAATTAAAATAAAAAAGTGCACCTAATTCTGCAATGAGAATTATTATGGTATTGCGGCGATATATTATCCGTTCTTTCGTACACAAGGGTTTGTTCTTGTGCTCTATGGGGGATAATAGAACTATAGAAATGAACATTGTTATGCAAGCAATGAACATCAAGAAAGTTGATATGTGCATGTAATTTATCAGACAGAGGCTTATGATTATGCTAGAGTATGATAAAACAAAACAATAAGCTTCTTTTGATGCATGAAAGCCTCCTGCATAAATGCGTAATAGGGAATACGCTAGTTCGAACAAGATCCCCACCCATATATTTCCTAAGAGATACGACAATAATAAAATTATTGCAAAATCAGTTAGGAATAAACATACACGTCGCAATCCATATTTAATTATTTTGTCATTGGAATCATCTACCAATCCTAAGGATCGGAAATAATTCACTAAACGATCAATCATGTTTTAATCGCGGTAACGATTTAAACTCATTACTTGCTCGTCTAATTCTTCCTGGTAAAACCAACGTGAACATGATGTTGTTACGGCAAAAGCTGCAGCAAACACAGCAACGTTGCACAAGTTTTTGCTTACAAATAAAATAAGTTTTTTCATAATGACTCCTTTCAAATGTAGCGGGATGAATATATTTGGTATATCCAACCGATGATTTGCTGTTACATTTATATTATAACAGGAAAAAAGTACTACTTTTGGTATATGTCAAAAATATAAGGTTATATGTCAAAAATAAAAGGTTTGATAATCAAAATATCGAAAAAATGGTCAAATTTTGCAAAAATATCATATATTAGATAACAAAAAAAGAAGATAATAATTAGAAATGAGACTATATTATTCTTGAAGTTGAGAGTTTTTTTTCTGAAAAGATACTATATTATTCTTGAAGCTGAGAGTTTTTTTCTGAAAAGATACTGTATTATTTTTGAAGTTGAGAGTTTTTTTCTGAAAAGATACTGCATTATTCTTGAAGTTGAGAGTTCTTTTTTTCTGAAAAAAGGGTGATATTTACAATAAACCAATTGCCATCGGTCGTAAAGGAACTAATCCCATCATATTTTTCCACAACTTCATTAACATTAGATAACCCATAACCGTGATTTCTGGAGTCCTTTTTTGTTGATTTAAAAGTGACCCTATCAATTTTCTTAAGAGAGCCACTAAAAGTATTTTTAATTTCGAGATACAAAGTGCTCATTTTATAAAGGATAGATACAGAAAGTTTACGCTCCGCATCGTCTTGTAATTTTTCTAGGGCTTCTATTGCGTTGCTCAGCAGATTTCCAAGGGTAATACTAATATCCAGATCACTAACAAATATGTCCGGTGGAACTGCTATAGATAACGAAAGTTTGGTGTTTAACTTTGCTGCCTTTGATAGGTAAAAATTGATTGAGCTGTCAACTGCAATATTGGTAGAGTTAATGTATTGATTACGTGGTATAACCATATTATATAAACCTAAAACATATTCACTTGCTTTATCAGGCTGCTTACAATCTAAGTAGTAAGCAACAGTTTGACAATGGTTTTTGAAATCGTGCTGCAAAGCGTTTACACGATTACTGGCTTCTTTGGTCAGAGCAATTTGCTGCATGTAGAATTCATTTTGTTGAGAAATAGCCTCTTGCTGCAGTACCTGCTGATACATCTGATTGGTCTTATCCATCATATAATAGATAAGCATATTTATAAGACATAGGATCCCCATAGCAAGCATAGTCAGATTTTCGTTTTTATTGCCAAGATTGACCAGCAGATCGCACAAAACAACGCTTCCCACCAATATTATAATAAATGCAAAATAAATATGAAAAGGCATTGGCGTGGAAGAACGCATATTATAAAAGCGGTTAAGGAATATTACAAATAAAAAGTAAAGCAGTACAGAAAATGCACTACCAAGAGTATAGTTAAAAGGGATAATTGTGATTTTTTGCATTATTAAAAATACAATACCTTCGCAAAGAATGCTTAATGCCATGACAAAAACAGTCGACAAAATTTTTTTGGCTACAGATCCTCTATAAATTAGAAGACAGATTAGCATATAGCCTGCAAATGAAATAAATGTGTTAAGATTAACGCTGTTTCCAAAGGTATTGATCAGCCAGATAACAAACCACACTGTGCAAATTGCTGCGCTTTTGAAGGTTTTATTTATTTTTTTCTCATGTAAAAATAAACTCAGACAGCTAACCAATATAAAGTATCCGGCAATATTGATCACGGTATCAAAAAATAAAGAGTAGTAGTTCATCTGTAGTCCTTCTTTCTGCTGTTTTCTGGTAATTACAGAAAAAAGGCGTCAATGTTTACATTGATAAAATGGTCAATTTTTGAATATGAGAAATAGAGCTTATCTGAACATTCAAAATAATGAAAATACCATTCATTTCAAGTAATTGACACCTTAATCTGAAAGTATACCGGGTTTGTCAGCGATTATCGTACATGGATTTCTAATATAATGCCTTTCCCTTAAAAACAGGTACAACAATTAATAATTTAATCTCAAAAAATTATGTACATCTTCTTTGCGGGAATAGCTGATCGGTATATGTACACCATCGCTCATCACAACTTCGTTTGCGCTGTATTCTACAATAAAGCTTATATTTACTATATAGGATTTATGTAATTGCACAAACAGATTTGGTGGTAATTCCTTTATTATTTTGGAAAGTTTATCATAACATAATAGATTACCATGCGTTGTTGCAATCCGGACATTTCTGCCGGAACTCTGGAAATAAACAATTTTACGGCAATCTGCAAAATGTTTTACTTTATTAAAAGTAAATGAAAAATATTTATTGGTAGTTTCGTATAGGCGTTCATACGTTTTTACTACATGTAAAATTTTATCAAAGTCAATTGGCTTTATGATAAAATCTAACGGTCGCACTTGAAATAATTGCATTGCATATTCACTCTTAGAGGAAACAAATACAACTTGTGTTGCTTGCCCTTCTGACTGTTCACGCAAAAACTGTGCAATATTTACTCCATTCACCGATTCGGAATGGAATTCAATATCAAGGAAGAGAAGATCAATGGACATGTCATTTGCTATGTATTCTTCTAATTTTTCAGCTTCATTAAACATAGTTATTCGTGGAGGAGTTGGTCTCCCCTTAAATATTCTGTTTAGAATGTCTTCCAGCTGAAAACAAAATATTTCATTATCATCGCATATAACAATATTATACATTTCTTCACCTCTTTACATAACCTAAAAGTATAAAGCAGAATGAAAATTGTTCAGTCTAAAATATACACACAATATAATTGTAAATATAAGCAGGTTATGGCTTATAGACGTCTTGATATTTGTAACTTGTACAAAATAAGACACCATAAATAATATACAATGAATTGAAATAAATAACAATAGAATAAACAAAATAATTATAGGCAGAGGCTACCAAGGAATATGGTTTATAAGGCTGCAAAGTTATATGGTTCATAAAGCTGCAAAGTTATATGGTTCATAAAGCTGCAAAGTTATATGAGAAGACTGCCAGGGAATATGGGAAGGTGACTTGACTTCCAATCAAAAAGGGAATATCCTTTGAAGAGGAAGTTACGCTGGATATGCATAGCTAGATTGGTGTATTGAGGCGAATGAAAGCAAAAGCTTGAAATGTTGTGTCTGGCAGACGATATGGTATTGTCAGAGAAATGGAGGATTATTATGGAGTTCAAAAAATTACAGAGCGATATGGTAGCAGCAATGAAGGCAAGAGATAAAGCACGAAAGGATACGATTTCATCTTTGATTTCTGCAGTAAAGAAACTTGCTATTGATGAAGGAAAGAGAGACAATATTCCGGAAGAATTGGTAGACCGCGCTATTATAAAAGAAGAAAAAACAGCGCAGGAACAGGTTGACAGTTGTCCGGCAGACCGTGAGGATCTGAAAGCAGAGTATCAGGCTCGACTGGATGTGATCAAGGAGTATGCTCCGAAGATGATGTCACCGGAGGAAATTGAGGAAGTGTTAAAGACACAGTTTGCAGATGTGATCGCTACTAAAAATAAAGGTCAGATCATGAAGGCTGTTATGGCTGAGTTAAAAGGTAAGGCAAACGGCAAGGATATCAACCAGATTGTCGGAAAACTGTGCCAGTAACAGTAATCACGAGATTGCATAGGCAGTGCTTGTTAAATAGGATTAAAACCAGAGATAAAGCGTGTCGGAAGCGATGCGGGTCTTGCGGTTAAAATCCACATATTTTGATCAAAACCGGAGATAAATAAGCCAGAAGCAACGGAATAGTGCTTGACTTAAAAATCTCCTTGTGTGCGGTATTTGCCGGGGGTGATGCCGTATTCTTCACGAAAACATTTTATATAATGACTGCAAGAAGCAAAGCCGAGAAATGAGCTTATGTCTGTGCAGCTGATAGAACTGTTTTTAAGCATATAACAGGATGTTTCGCATTTTTTACGGAGGATAAACCTCTGTAGCGGGCATCCTGTTTCTTTTTGAAAAAGATGGGACAGATAGTCGCGGTTCAGTCCGAGAGCGTTGGCAACATCTACGCCGGATATCGATTCAGTAATATGCTTACTGATATAATCGATTCCATGGCGTACATGGTAGGAGTAATTTTTGCCCTGTTTGATGGCGTGCATGGTGTTTGTGAATTCTGTGATCACATCGATCTTGATTGTTTCGAGTTGCTTTTCTGATATGGCGGAATCTATTTTGCGGATAAATAGATCGCTTAACGTGTAGGATTCTTCGGGTTCAAGGCCGCGTTCAATGCAAAAACGTGTAATCATAGCAACTAAAATGACAAGGTGGTATTTGCGGTTTTGCAGCGGATTATGCGAAAGAATACCCATATGTTCGCGATTTTCAGTCAAAAGGTCTCCTTGCAGCACATCCAGGTTTCCGCTTGCAATATTGCGGTAAAAAGCAAACTCCTCTTCTATGGAAATATGAGAATAGGATTCTTCCTGCTGCTTATACAGCAGTTGGTTTAATTCTTGCTTAACGGTCATAATTAGCCCAGTCCTTTCCTAAGCATACAAAATATGCTTTTTTCATAATTACTGTTGAAATAAGAATAGGTTTTATGATATTTATCTCGGAAATATTATATCATATTACTTCAAAAATTACTATGATGAGTACAGACGATGAATGATAATTCCGGTGATGAATGCATTATCAGGAAATAATCATTGTAATTATTTTGGAAAGGAATGGTGATTACTATGAGACGATGGATTGGATTTGAGCACGGCGTGAATTTGGGTGGATGGTTGTCACAATGTGACTATAGCAAAGAAAGACTAGAGCATTTTATTGTTGAGGAAGATATTAAGCGAATTAGTGATTGGCCAGTTGATCATGTGCGCCTGCCGATAGACTATAATGTTTTGCAGGATCAGGATGGTACATTTATAGAAAGCGGCTTTGAGTATGTCAGGAAGGCTATTCATTGGTGCAGAAAATATGGTTTGAATATTATCCTCGATTTGCATAAGACGGCGGGTTATTCCTTTGATCAGGGGGAAAAGGAAGCGGGCTTCTTTGACAATAGCAAGTACCAGGAAATGTTTTACAGCCTGTGGGAGGAGATGGCTAAACGGTATGCAAAATACGGAGATCATGTTGCTTTTGAATTGTTAAATGAGGTGACTGATAAAAACACAATGGATCGCTGGAATCAGATTTCACAGGAATGTATTCGTCGGATTCGCCGGATTGCTCCGACGACGAAGATATTGATCGGCGGTTATTGGAACAATTGTGTTTTGGCAGTACGCTCACTGGCTGCACCGGCAGATGAAAATATCGTATATAATTTTCATTGCTATGAGCCGTTAATATTTACTCATCAGGGTGGATACTGGGTTGATGGAATGCCGGAAGATTTTAGGATGGCTTTGCACAAGACGGTTGATGAGATTAAGAAATTGACCAAAAAGTATTTGCCGAATAATGAAATTATGCTCGAACCGGTAAAACAGGAAGAATGTTTATTCGGCAGCAGTTTTTTTGAGCAGTTCTTTGCGGATGCACTAGCAGTAGCGGAGGAAAGAAACGTGCCATTGTATTGCGGGGAATATGGGGTGATCAATCTTGCCTCAGCGGAGGATACGTTACAGTGGTATCAGGCTATCAGCGAGGTGTTTGATAGGTATCATATCGGCCGCGCGGCGTGGAGCTATAAAGAAATGGATTTTGGAATTGTGGATGCACATATGGAAGATGTGCGTGAAAAGGTGATAGCGTGCCTATAGGGCATCTGACCGGTTGTTCAGGCAGAGGCAGAGGTTATAATATCCAAAACTTCGGTCTCTGTCATCTCAACAGCATCTGCAATAATTGCAAGAG
Organism: Jutongia sp. SJQ-6; assembly: GCF_054161275.1. The sequence goes on from NZ_CP195314.1 coordinate 2,134,299, forward strand.
AAATATATAAAAACAAATATATTAATCGCAAAAAGAGGAAGCCGTAACGACTTCCTCTTCCATTTTGTAATAAAAATATGTTTCTGTTTGTACGATTCGAAAACAATGCCTCTTGGTTAATTACTGAAGCAAGGACAATACACCCTGGTTTGCCTGATTAGCCTGTGCAAGCATAGACTGACCAGCCTGCTGAAGGATGTTGTTCTTGGAGTAGTTAACCATCTCTTCTGCCATGTCTGTATCACGGATACGAGACTCAGCGGATGTGGTGTTCTCAACAACGTTATCCAAGTTAGAGATTGTGTGCTCTAAGCGGTTCTGAACAGCACCAAGTGCGGAACGCTGATCGGATACTTTCTGGATAGACTGTTTGATGGTATCAATTGCATTTAATGCGTTTGTATCATCGGAACCGTCAACTTTAAGACCGTTTATACCGAGCCCCTTAGCACTCATGGATTCAATGTTAATGGAAATCTGGTTGTTTGATGTAGCATCAGCACCGACATGAAGCTTTACTGTAAGTGGAGCTGTGAGATCCTGCAAATGGCTAATATCGTCAGTTTTGATTTCGACTTTGTTTCCAACGGCATCATAAGCCTGTGGTGCGCCACCTTTAGCAGTAACTCCAGATTTATCGGACTTCATTGTTACATATTTTGACAATGCATTTGCAGGAATTGCATTTCCATCTTTATCGTAATATTTTGCCTGTGCCTGTTTGGATCTAGCGGCAGTTATATCTTTTGCAACTATTGTATCAGATTTGGAACCAGCAGTAGCAGCTACTACTCCAGCATCATCAGCACCACCTACTGTAATTGTTCCAAGTTTCTTGTTTTCTTTATCCATAATATCAAATGTGCCAGCACCCGCATCTGTGACAGAAACAGAAAACTTATCTGCTGCAGAACCTGTAAGTGATAAGCTATAAGTGACAGCTTTTCCATCAGAATTAGCTGATACCTTTACGCCAGAATCCCTTAAAGCAATAAGAAATTCATTTTCCTCATCCTGGACTTTTTGCGTTACATCGGCAGCCGTAGCATTTCCTTCAAATTTTACAGTAAGCTTTGTAGATCCAGCAGCCTCAGTAGCCGCACCTGCAATATCATCCGTATTGTTTTTGAATCCATAGGTATACTGCTTATCCAAGCTCTTATCGCCCTTCAACAAATAAGTCTCATTGAACTTGGTTGTCTCAGATACACGATCAATCTCAGTTGTCAACTGATCAATCTCGTTCTGGATAGCTGTACGGTCAGACTCAGAGTTTGTACCGTTAGCAGACTGAACTGCCAACTCGTTCATTCTCTGAAGCATAGAGTGAACTTCGTTCAAAGCACCCTCTGCAGTCTGTACTGCGGAAATACCATCTTCTGCGTTTGTAGAAGCCTGATCCAAACCACGGATCTGCTTTCTCATTTTTTCAGAAATAGAAAGACCTGCTGCATCATCAGCTGCGCGGTTGATTCTATAACCGGAAGAAAGCTTCTCAGTAGATTTAGCAAGTGAGTTAGTTGTTAAGCCCAACATTCTGTTGGAGTTCATTGCTGTAATATTGTGTTGTACTATCATAGTAGTTACCTCCTTGTTTTGAGTTTGGGGTGAATCCGTTCGCCCCAGTGAAAATAAAAGTTAAGATATTTCCGGAAAAATCCATCATATCAGTGTCGATATCAAGAAAACGACTGTGCCGTATCGTAGATATCATGAATTTAAGTTTTAGATCGTTGCCTCCTTTCGCAAAACAGAAACCCTCGTTTACAAAATGTTGCATTACGTTTTTTGCGCCGGAAATAGCCAGCTCAAGGGTTCCGTATTTCCAGGCAAAGGATTAGAATAAAAAACGTAGCAACCTCTGGAAATGCTTGCATTTCCAGGATAAATCAGCAGTACAACGGAAAGGAAAAGGGGAAATGAGTACAACAAGTCCTATCAGGAAAGAAGAGGATTTGCAGCGGTTCCGAAACTACTATTTGGAAAAAGGAAAGATGAGAAATTACTTATTAATAGTGGTTGGATTGAACACAGCGCTGCGCATTGGAGATGTATTAAGTTTGCAGTGGAAAGATGTTTATGACTACAAGCGTAGAAGATTTCGAGCACATTTGCAGGTGGTAGAACAGAAAACCGGCAAAACGAATCAAATTGCACTGAATGACTGCGTTTTGCATGCATTGCGGCAATGCTACAACGGCCAAAAAGCAGACGAATATTTATTTTATAGCGCATGTCATAAAAATCAGCCGATCAGCCGCAGTCAAGCTTGGAGAATTGTGCGGCAGGCAGCAGAGGAGACAGGGATAGACGGCAATGTCAGCTGTCATTCCTTGCGCAAAACATTTGGTTATCATGCATGGAAACAAGGCGTTCCGCCAGCTATGCTGATGATGATCTACAACCATTCATCGTATCAGATTACAAAGCGTTATTTAGGGATTATACAAGAAGAAAAAGATGATGTTTTTTACCACGTGCAATTATAAGACATCAAAATATATTCAGAAAGAAAAGAACCCCAGGCAATTAAAAGTGCAAGAATTGCTTATTGGGATAATATACAAGTGACTGTGCCGATAAAATTATTTTAATGAGATCAATATAATGTATAAAGAAGTGTTTTAGGACACAATGTGTTGTGGAATCTCAAAAAAACAAAAAAATGCACAAATTTTTTTAGAAAAAGGGTTAAGTTCTCAGCAAATCAACCGATATTGTTAGTGTAATAAAAAATGCAACATTTTGTAAACAATTGTTTCTGTTTGAAGAGGAAGGAGGCAACCGCAAAACAACATGTAATTCTTGATATTTCCAGATGGTTCATGCCATTCACGGAATATCGAAACATATTAACACCGGGGCGAAAGGATTCACCCCGAACATTTATCACAAGGAGGTAACTACTATGATAGTACAACACAATATTACAGCGATGAACGCTAACAGAATGCTTGGCATGACAACAAATTCTCTTTCTAAGTCTACAGAGAAACTTTCTTCCGGTTACAGAATCAACCGTGCAGCAGATGATGCAGCAGGTTTGACAATTTCTGAGAAGATGAGAAAGCAGATCCGTGGTTTGGATCAGGCTTCTACAAACGCAGAAGATGGTGTATCTGCAGTACAGACTGCTGAAGGTGCTTTGACAGAGGTTCACAGCATGTTACAGCGTATGAACGAGTTGGCAGTACAGGCTTCTAACGGAACAAACAGCCAGTCTGACCGTCAGGCTATCCAGGACGAGATTTCACAGCTTACTACTGAGATTGATCGTGTTGCTGAGACAACAAAGTTCAATGAGACTTATTTGTTGAAGGGTGATAAGGGAACAAAAGATATTACTTTAGAGGCTCATGACGCCGGATTAAAGGGCTCATTAACCAATAATGGTAATGGAACTGCCACTTTTGTAATGGATGCATTAGAAGCTGGTGATTCTGTAAGTATCGGTGGTAAAACATATACGATTGGTTCCTCAAAGGCAGAGGTTGAAGCTGAATATGATAAACAGGTGACTGCGGCAGGTAATAAGGTTACTATTAATGGTAAGGAAATCACTATTGTTGCTGATTACGGGGCAGATGAGGCTGCTGACAAAGCAGGCGGAAAATACAAGCTTGACGATGCAAAAGCTCTCATTGCTGAAGGATCAACAGTAACTTTTGCTAATGGAAAGACAATGAAAGCAATGAAAGGTGCTGATGATGGTGTTGACGATGAAGATAACACTATTATTACGGCTGGTCACGCATACGATTTAGCAAAAGATGAGCTACTTGCTGCTAACAAGATTGGCGTAACAAAAGATACCCCAGCTGTTGCAGTCACAGCGACCGACAATACCTTCGCAATTACACTTGGCAAAGCAGAGGTTGCTAATACATTGAGCTTTAGTCTTCATGTAGGTTCCGATGCTGACATGACAAACAAGATTCAGGTCAATATTGAAACTATGAACTCTGACTATTTAGGTGTCAAAAACTTAAACGTAGCAGATGATTCTGGTAAGGCTGCAACATATGCTATCGACGCTATCGCGGATGCTGTATCTAAGGTATCTTCTCAGCGTTCCGCTCTTGGTGCTGTTCAGAACCGTCTTGAGCACACAATTGACAACTTGGATAACGTTGTTGAGAACACCACATCCGCTGAGTCTCGTATCCGTGATACAGACATGGCAGAAGAGATGGTTGCTTATTCCAAGAACAACATCCTTCAGCAGGCTGGTCAGTCTATGCTTGCACAGGCAAATCAGGCAAACCAGGGTGTATTGTCCTTGCTTCAGTAATTAACCAGATCTTAGTTGTTTTCGACTCGAATGAACAGAAGCATATTTTTATTACAATGTTTAGAGGGGAAGCCTTTATGGCTTCCCCTCATTGCTTTTTATGCATCCATTATAACTTTTTCAAATATTCTTCTACATTCAAATAGGCCACATCTTCCTGTGTACTCACGCCTGCTTGAACGAGAGATGTTGTGGCACCGCGATAGATCACATATTTTCCAATGATGGTTCCATATCGAAAGGCAGTATCCTCACATTTTTGTTTATCCAATAGATGTCTGCATTGTTGTAAAACAATCTTGTCACTATGTTTAATTTCATAGATTTCACAGGTTTCTTCCTCCGGATCAAAAACAACCATATCAAATTCGCCAATTGCAAACTGTAATCGGAATACTTCACAGTTCTTTTTAGAAAGTTTTGTTTCCAGAAGGACAATATCCTCCATCATTCTACCTTTAATTTCAGCTAATATTCTTTCCGTCACTCTCTTTCGTTCTACAAGTGATAAATCTCTAAATTTATCATCCTGCATAAGCGACTTGATAAGTGACTCTGCTTGCGAATATCGAATACCCGGCTGTGAAAACGCAGTTCTTGCTTCTTTTCGATTATAGTCAGACATCCATCGCGTTTCTATGTCCACTGTCAAAATGGCTCCTCATCCCTATTTTAACTTTTTAACTTTCTCTGTAAAGTTAAAAAAGTTAAAAGCTTATTTTCTATTTATGGTATTTATATAATATCACATAATCACGTTTTCAATATACAGAACAAAGGGCTGAATTATGGGAAAGAAAACTGATGAGAAAAATAGCAAAATGTCATTCATATAATTCTCAACTTGTTTATGTAATATGCTATAAACAAGTTCGAAGAAGGAGGTGGCGTACTAAATTATTTGATTTTTTTGTACTAAATATACAAGTACACAAAGAAAATTGTCCGCATAATGACTATGAACTATAATTTTCAAAAAGATATGAAAGCAATTCGTGGAATTTTTGGGATGACTCAAGAAGAATTTGCAGATAAAATAGGTATTGAACAGGCAACAATTTCTCGAAATGAGCTGTGTAAAAATTTGCCGTCTCCTCAGCTAATGGAACGGGTCTATCAATTTGCATTTGACAAAAAAATACAAATAAATCAGTTGAAGAAGATGTTATGGGCAGAAAATTTAGCGTCAGATCACAAGCTGCTTTTTCATGGTGCCAAGAGTGAGATTGCCGGTGAAATTGATGTCACAATAGGACGAACCAACAATGATTTTGGATGTGGCTTTTACACAGGAGAAAGCTATGATCAGTCCATTTCATTTATTTCTAATTTCAACAAATCGTGTGTTTATTTTTTAGATTTTAATAATGTTGATTTACGCTGTAAAATGTATAACGTTGATCAAGAATGGATTATGACAATTGCTTATTATAGAAATGCTTTGTCGAAATATGCAGAGCATCCTATTGTGCAAAAGTTAGTTGCACAATCTACCGATATTACTCATACACATATGAACTTAGTTCTATTCCGGTATACAAAATTATTAAGCCAAAAGAACTACGAGAATTATTTTTAGCATATCACACATTGGATCCGTCACAGGCTATTGAACGGATTTTGGAAGCGAAAAATATTTTGCACGATGATGAAGGAGAATTGCAACGACAATATACAATATTTAAGAAGATTCGAAACGGAAAGCGAATACAGAGATTACCTTTTACTTAATGCAATGAGGGGAAGCCACAAAGGCTTCCCCTCTAAACATTGTAATAAAAATATGCTTCTGTTCGTTCGAGTCGAAAACAACTAAGATTTGGTTAATTACTGAAGCAAGGACAATACACCCTGGTTTGCCTGGTTTGCCTGTGCAAGCATAGACTGACCAGCCTGCTGAAGGATGTTGTTCTTGGAGTAAGCAACCATCTCTTCTGCCATGTCTGTATCGCGGATACGAGACTCAGCGGATGTGGTGTTCTCAACAACGTTATCCAAGTTGTCAATTGTGTGCTCAAGACGGTTCTGAACAGCACCAAGAGCGGAACGCTGCTCGGATACCTTAGCTACTGCATCAGCGATAGCATCAATAGCATATGTTGCAGCATTACCGGAATCATCTGCTACATTTAAGCCTTTGATTCCAAGATATGCAGAGTTCATTGTCTCGATATTAACGCTGATCTTATTTGTCATATCAGCATCAGAACCTACATGCAGATTGAAAGAAAGTCTATCTGCGACCTTTGCAGTGCCTTTTGTAATCGTGAATTCAACACCATCATCTGAAGTGTAGTCAGCTTTTGTCTCAACAGAAACAGATGTTGCATCATCTACACCAATTTTATTGGCGGCAGTTAATTCTGCTGTCATTAATTCAACAGCCTTATCTGCTGAAATAACTGTTGAATCAGCATCATCTATTCCAGTTTTTTTGTTATCGTTTAATACTGTTACTGTTTTATCTCCATATGTTACAGTGCTGCCCTTAACAATTTTGGCATCAATATCAGCAACGTCTTGTCCCTTGGCATCAACCCATTTTGTATCATCTTTTTTATAGGTGTAAGTCGCGCCATCAATCTGAATTGTCTGATCTGCTTTAGCACCTGCCGCTGCAGCTGCTGCGGTCAACTTTTTAGCATCAGCTTCAGAACCGCCAATAGTATATTCTTTACCGCCGATAGTCACCTTTTTACCTGCATCTAATGCTCCTGCTGCAACTTTAAAAGTAGCACTTGTTGCACTATCTGTAAGAGTTCCTTTAAGGCCCGCATCATGACCATTCATATATACATCCTTTGTATCATCGCCGCCCTTCAACAAATAAGTCTCATTGAACTTTGTTGTCTCAGCAACACGATCAATCTCAGTAGTAAGCTGTGAAATCTCGTCCTGGATAGCCTGACGGTCAGACTGGCTGTTTGTTCCGTTAGAAGCCTGTACTGCCAACTCGTTCATACGCTGTAACATGCTGTGAACCTCTGTCAAAGCACCTTCAGCAGTCTGTACTGCAGATACACCATCTTCTGCGTTTGTAGAAGCCTGATCCAAACCACGGATCTGCTTTCTCATCTTCTCAGAAATTGTCAAACCTGCTGCATCATCTGCTGCACGGTTGATTCTGTAACCGGAAGAAAGTTTCTCTGTAGACTTAGAAAGAGAATTTGTTGTCATGCCAAGCATTCTGTTAGCGTTCATCGCTGTAATATTGTGTTGTACTATCATAGTAGTTACCTCCTTGTGATAAATGTTCGGGGTGAATCCTTTCGCCCCGGTGTTAATTTGTTTCGATATTCCGTGAATGGCATGAACCATCTGGAAATATCATGAATTACATGTTGTTTTGCGGTTGCCTCCTTCCTCTTCAAACAGAAACAATTGTTTACAAAGTGTTGCGTAGAAAGCGTTTTAAGATTTATGCCTCTTTAGAAATGGTAATTATTGATAAATGCCATGTTTATTGTGACAAATGAAATAAAATATTGAAATGATGTCAAAAATCTCATATACTAAAATTCAAACAAGCAACATTCAACGATATAGCAGGGGAGGAGGGATATTATTAAGGATACAATCGTTAAAGAGTACATAGGAAACCCGGAGATTTTTGCGGATGTCTTTAACTTTTTTCTGTATAATGGAGAACAAAAGATAAAGCCGGAGAATCTTACGGAGAAGGATGTTACGGAGTTGGTTACGTTGCCGGTAGCAACTGGAGAACATAGATCGTCTCGAGAAGAGGGCATTAGTACAGAAGGTTCTCAAATGAAGAAGCGTACCAAGAAGAAAACGCGCGACAGTAATTTGGCGCAGAAACATCGTGATCTGCTAAAGTTTGCAGCAATGATGCAGGACTCTCACGCAAACTATGTGATATTGGGGGTTGAGAATCAGATGGAGGTGCATTATGCAATGCCGGTGCGTAACATGGTTTATGATGCGCTGCAGTACGATAAACAGGTTGCTATGATTGCAGCAGATAATCGAAGAAATAAGAGGTTTTCCAGTGAAACCATGCGAAATAACGGAGAGTTTTTGTCGGGATTTTTACGGACAGATAAGATACTGCCTGTTATTACGTTGACATTATATTTCGGGACAGAACCATGGGATGGACCGCTTTCATTGCGGGAAATGTACGACATTAATGACAGTAAATTACTTGACTTCGTTCCTGACTACAGAGTACAATTAATTCAACCAATGACACTATCAGAAGATGATTTTGAGAAGTTTCACACAAGTTTGCGGGAGGTGCTGCAGACGATAAAGTATTCTGTGGATGCTCAGAAGCTAACAGAATATATAACGCAAAATGAACGGATGCATCGTCTTGATCTGTCAGCAGCTAATGTGATCAATACGGTTGCAGGGATAGGATTGGAAATTAAGCAAGACAGGGGGAAAGTGGATATGTGTAAAGCGATTGAGGATCTAAAGGCAGAGAGCAGAGCGGAAGGCCGTGAGGAAGGCCGCGAGGAAGGTCATACAAAAGGCCGTGCGGAAACTATAGAGCAGACGGTAGCTATGTTGAGAAATATGAAGATACCGAAAGAAACGATATTATCAGAATTGCAGAGAACATTTTCGCTTAGTGAGGAGGAAGCTGACAGAATATATAACGCAAAATGAACGGATGCATCGTCTTGATCTGTCAGCAGCTAATGTGATCAATACGGTTGCAGGGATAGGATTGGAAATTAAGCAAGACAGGGGGAAAGTGGATATGTGTAAAGCGATTGAGGATCTAAAGGCGGAGAGCAGAGCGGAAGGCCGTGCGGAAGGACGTGTAGAGGGTCGTGAGGAGGGTCGTGAGGAAGGTCATACAAAAGGCCGTGCGGAAACTATAGAGCAGACGGTAGCCATGCTGAGAAATATGAAGATACCGAAAGAAACGATATTATCACAATTGCAGAGAACATTTTCGCTTAGTGAGGAGGAAGCTGACAGAATATATAACGCAAAATGAACGGATACATCGTCTTGATTTGGCCAGATAAGAGTGCATTGTCTTGATCTGGCTAGATTTGACAAGTTTTATGTTATATGATAACCTTAATATAGATTTTGTCGTGAGGCAGAAGAAGGGGCATACCACCATCGGTATGGCTTTTTCTTCTGCCTTTTTCTTTTAAGGATAAGGATGCAGGATGATGCGACTTCCCTTGGTTGGCGTAAACTTTATGACAAAATAACATAGCATAAGAAAGATGAGGTATACAGATGATAGGCGATATTTTAAAAGACAGTGCAGAGATTTTTGCAAATATTCAGGAAAAAGCACCAGTGGTGCATAATATTTCAAATTATATTACGGCAACAGATTGTGCCAATATGACATTGGCGTGTGGAGGATCCCCAACGATGGCAGATGATCCGGATGAGGTTGAGGAGATTGCAGCGGCATGTGCAGGCAGTGTTATTAATATGGGAAATACAGCGGGACATTATCAAGAGAGTATGTTGCGCACAGGTATGGTTAATAACAAGGTAGATCATCCGTTGGTGTTTGATCCGGTTGGAGCAGGAGCGGCTGCACATAGAAATGCAGTGTTGGAAAATTTATTGGATAAAGTTCATTTTTCAGTAATTCGTGGAAATATTTCGGAGGTGAAATTTGTCGGAGATAAAAGTTCTAAGGCAAATGGGGTAGATGCAGCATCGGAAGATCTTGCATCGGAAGATACAATTGATGGAATTGCTAAGTATGCGAAGAAATTGAGCGAACGATTGAATACTGTAATTGCCATTAGTGGCCCGATCGATGTGGTGGCGGATGCAAATAAGGCATATCTTATTCGAAATGGGCATCCAATGATGTCACGAGTAACGGGTACGGGATGTATGTTATCCAGTGCAGTGGGAGTATTTGCGGCTGCCAATCCCGATAACTTGCTGGAAGCGACGGCAGTTTGCATTAGTGCATACGGATATGCAGGAGAGCTTGCTTATGAAAAGGTGCAGAGCACGAATGGTGGTACGGGATCTTTCCGTATGTTTTTGATGGACGCAATGAGCAATATGGATAATGAAACCTTTTTGCAGGGTGCCAAAATTGAAGAAGTGTAAGAAAGAGCGTAGAGAATTCGTAGAAAGAATGGAGGCTAAAATGAAAGCGGAAGATTTGATGGTGTACGCAATTACGGACAGATATTGGCTGAATGGGGCTAAGCTGGCCGATCAGGTGGAAGATGTATTGAAAAATGGAGCAACTTTTTTGCAGTTACGCGAGAAATCATTCACACATGAGGAGATGGTGGCAGAGGCAAAGGAAATTAAAGCTATTGCAGCCAAATATCAAGTGCCTTTTGTCATTAACGATGATATTTATGCAGCAAAAGAGATTGATGCAGATGGTGTTCATATTGGACAAAGCGACATGGAGTATCGCAAGGCGCGTGAAATTTTGGGAGAGGATAAGATTATTGGTCTGTCGGCAGGAAATTTACAGGAAGCGATAGACGCTGAGAAGATGGGAGCAGATTATATCGGCGTTGGAGCGGTATTCCATACGGATACCAAAAAGGACACGACGGCGATGAGTTTTGAGGAGTTAAAAGAAATCACAGATACCGTGTCAATACCGGTGGTTGCCATCGGTGGAATCAGTGCAGACAATTTGATGCAGCTTGCCGGAACAGGAATTGATGGGATCTCTGTAATTTCAGCGATTTTTGGTCAGGAAGATCCGGGCGCAGCAACAAAGAAACTGGTGGAATTGACTCGTGAGATGCTATCAAAGTAAAGTGTCGTAATGCACTGAAAAAATATTAGGTTATAGGTGAGGGCGAGATGATCAAATATCGAGCCTAAATTAGTATAACAACTGATATAAAGGGCGGGATGATCGGATACAAAGATTGTATTAGTATAACAACTGCGTATAAAAGGGTGGTATATCCGATCATAAAACATAGAGAGGATTTCTGAATCATGGATAGGAATGATATACGTAAAGTGTTGGCGAAGGACGCAAAACTTTACATTTTTGATATGGATGGAACAATCTTGAATTCTATGGTAGAGTGGTTCCATCTTGGACGTAATTATCTGGTTGCGCAGGGAGTGGCGGTTCCGGATGATCTTGAGCAGCGGATAGAGACAATGACGATGGACGAATCGGCGGAATATTTTCAGTCGCTTGGAGTGGACAAATCTGTCCCGGAAATTAATGAAGGAATTTTTGCCTATATTCGAGAAAAATATCGTACGTCGATCCCGGCAAAGGAAGGAATGTTGGATTTGATCCGGAAACTGTCCCAAAAAGAGGATAGCATTCTTTGCATTTTGACGACATCGGAGCGAAAATGTGCAGAGATGGCAATGGAGAGATTGGGTGTATTGAACTGTTTTCGGGATATCTTTGACAGCGAGCAGATTGGCTTGAATAAACGCAGCGGAGCAATATATCAATGGGTATGCGAACATTATGATGTTGCACAAAAGGATACGATAATTTTTGAAGATGCAATATATGCAGTGAAAGCGGCAAAAGAAACGGACTGTTATGTATATGGTATGAAAGATTCTTCCAATAGCACGGTGTGGAATGAAATTTGTGAAATGGCAGATGATATTATTTGCTAATATTCCAACAGTGATTAAGAGGCCCGTTTCCGTGTCCAAGATCAAGTCCGGTAGACATTGCGCCACGGACATATTCTTTGGCTGAGTATACCGCATCGGGAAGTGTTTTGCCTAGACAAAGGGCACTTGCAATGGCAGAGGATAATGTACATCCGGTACCGTGTGTGTTCGTGCAGTTTATGCGGGAGGCGCGGAACCAATGAACAGTTCCATCGTAAAGCAGATCGTCTGCATTCCCGGTGGCATGTCCGCCTTTTAATAAAATAGCACATCCATAATGGCGGTACATGATTTGTGCCGCTTTTATCATGTCGTCAGCATTTGTTATCGCGCAAGGTTTTGGTAACGCATTGAAAATACGATTGCAGAGATATTCACTTTCGGGAATATTAGGGGTTATGAGCGTTGCCATTGGGAAAAGCTGTTCGGTCAGAACACGGATACCATCCTCGTCAAGTAAAGTTTTGCCACTGGTAGAAACAAGTACAGGGTCTATCACGATGGGGATAGTATTTGCATGAGATGGGATGGAAGAATTGGGAATAGCATTTTCGTGAGCTTGCAGGGAAGAAGGTGATTGCGTTGATGGTGAGAAAAAATCCTGTAGGATTTCGGCAACAGCAGTGGCAATCTGTCCATTTCCTAACATGCCAATCTTGATGGCGTTTGGGGTGATATCCGACAATACGGACATAAGCTGTGCAGATACGACGTCAGCATTTATTAAATTGTTCTGTGTAACGCCAAGTGTGTTTTGTGCAGTCAGGGCAGTGATAACACTCATTCCATATACGCCATAGGCAGTCATTGTTTTTAGGTCGGCTTGAATACCTGCGCCGCCGCTGCAATCAGATCCTGCAATAGTAAGTGCTGTTTTCATAATCCCATCTTCCTTTCTCTTTCTACTGAAAATGTGGCCTTCGCATCTGATGTTTTGCATGCGAAGGCCAAAATATAATCATTATAAAATATAGCTCAATAGTTGTAATTGCTTCATCCGGCAATAGTTAATATTACTGTGATCATTTATTCCGCAGCTATAACTGCCGTCGATTATTCGTCAAAAATGGATACGATCTCGCCATCCAAAATGCGGTTCATATTTTTGACTGCACAGAAGTTACCACACATAGAACAGGTATCTTCTTTTTCTGGTTTTGCACCTTCACGGTAAGCCTTTGCCTTTTCCGGATCGATAGACAGTTCAAAGGTTTTGTCCCAATCAAGATCATGACGTGCGGCGCCCATTGCGTCATCCCAGTCGCGTGCGCCCGGCAGTCCCTTGGCAATATCTGCAGCATGAGCAGCGATCTTGGAAGCGATAATTCCTTCTTTTACGTCGTTAAGATCCGGTAATCTAAGATGCTCGGCCGGTGTAACATAACACAGGAAAGATGCACCATAAGTAGCGGCGATCGCACCACCGATTGCGGAAGTGATGTGATCGTATCCCGGTGCAATATCAGTAACCAAAGGCCCTAATACATAGAATGGGGCACCTTTACAGATTGTTTTTTGAATTTCCATATTTGCCTTGATCTGGTTGAGCGGCATATGTCCCGGACCTTCGATCATTACCTGGACATCTTTTTCCCAAGCACGGGTTGTTAATTCACCCAAAGTAATAAGTTCCTGAATCTGAGAAATGTCAGATGCATCTTTGAGGCAGCCCGGACGGCATGCATCACCGAGGCTCATCGTGACGTCGTACTCGCGGCAAATATCAAGCACTTCATCATAGTATTCATAAAATGGATTCTCTTGTCCGGTCATTTCCATCCAAGCGAAAATAATTGAACCACCGCGGGAAACAATGTTCATCAGTCGCTTGTTACGCTTAAAACGGGCAGCAGTTTCTTTGTTGACACCGCAATGGATCGTCATAAAGTCAACGCCGTCTTCTGCGTGCATACGCACAATGTCGAGCCATTCTTTAGCGGTGATGTCTTTTAATGCTTTGTGATAATAAACAACAGCATCATAAATTGGTACAGTACCGATCGTAGCCGGACATTCACTCGTCAGCTTGCGACGGAATTTCTGTGTATCGCCACAGGAGCTCAAGTCCATGATTGCTTCTGCACCCATGTCTACCGCACTTTTTACTTTTTCCATTTCCATGTCTAGGTCCGTCCAATCTCTGGAAGTTCCGAGATTTACGTTGATCTTGGTGCGTAAGCGGCTGCCGATACCGTTTGGCTTTAAGCACTTGTGATTTTTGTTGGCAGGAATAATAACCTGACCGAGAGCGATCAGCTCACGAAGTTCGTCTTCGGCAATGTGTTCGCTTGCTGCGACCGCTTTCATTTCCGGTGTGATGATGCCCTGTCTGGCAGCATCCATCTGTGTTGTATAACTCATAATTTCCTCCTTGTCTGAGGGGCTGCATTGGCAAAAATAATAGCTGGAGTTTCCTATTAAGCAAAAAGCACCTCAAAAAGTATCTGAGGTGCTTATTATAAGCGAAAGTACATATAGTCTGAAACACATTTCGGATAGAATGTGTGCCTTATATATGGAATCCATCTCCCTACGCCGGTATTAGCCGGATCAGGTATATGGGTCGGAACAGGTCCCTCTCAGCATAGGAGTAATCTCCTTAGCTCCCCAGATTGTATTAGTAATAACATTTATCAGTATAAGGTGGTTTGGCAATTCTGTCAATCATCAACCATATAGAAAAGAGAATTGCGCACAGTACAGAAAAGAGAATTGCGCGTGGCATAGAAAGGTGATTTGTGGTATGATGAAAGAAGTTATTTGCAGGACAAAGATTGTGTTTATTGAGAGATAGCACATGGAAAGGAAAGATGCGTATGGCAGATTTTGCAAAGTTGACCCATGTTGCCAGTGAAGTAGAGGGAAATATGCTGGTAGGACGATTAAAAGATGCAGGATTGCAAGCTTTTGTGCAGCCATCAGTCAGTCCGGTGCAGGGAAAGCTGTATACCGGAGAGTTGGGAATGGCGGCTTCCGGCGCAGATGTTTGTGTTGCTGCAGAGCGCTTGGAAGAGGCGAAAGGCTTGCTAAATCAGTGGAATGCAATACAGCCGGATGAAGCAGAGCTTGCGGCAGAGTCTGAGGAGACCGGAGAAATTCCGCCGGAAATATTAGAATATTTGGAAGAGATCACAAAGGACAAGCAGCAATCAAGGTTAAATAGTATGCTTTGGATGGGAAGATCCAAAATAATTGCACGCATTTTTGCAGGAATTATGTTTATTATGGCTGTGATCTGCATCATATTAAGCGCGATCGTGCAGTGATTCAAATGATGGATGTAAGTATAAAGAATCACTATCAATTGCCATGTTGAGCAGGGGCTGCGAAAGTGAATATAGTGATAGAAATTGTAATTCATAGCAACGGAAGAAATTGACAGAATATATGGGCATGGAGGTTTTGCGATGAAGAATAAGGAATTAGATCATGTAGATAGAGAAATATTGCGTATGCTGCAGGAAAATGCGAGAATGTCATTGAAAGACATTGCGGAAGCAGTGTTTTTGTCATCGCCTGCGGTATCGGTGCGCATTGACAATATGATTGAAGCTGGTTATATAGAGGGCTTTCACGCGACGGTTAATCCGGTCAAGATGGGCTATCATATCAAGGCGTTTATCAACTTGGAAGTATCGCCGATCGATAAGGAGCAGTTTTATCCGTATATCAAAGCCTGCCCGAATGTGGTAGAGTGCAATTGTGTGACGGGAGATTATTCTATGCTTTTGGAAGTGTGGTTCCCTAGTACACATGAGTTGGATCAATTCATTGGTGAATTGCAGCAATATGGACGAACCAAAACACTGATCGTGTTTTCTACTTCTGTAGAACACAGAGGGGTTCATGTGGATGGAGGTTTTAATGATGGAAAGGCGCGATAAAGTTAATTATTATTTGGATCTGGCAGATGTTGTGTCGCAGAGGGGAACCTGTCTGCGAAAGCGTTACGGTGCTGTCATTGTAAAAAATGACGAAGTAATTGCAACGGGATATGTAGGAGCGCCGAGAGGCCGCAAGAACTGCACAGATATTAATCGATGTATTCGCGAAGAAATGAAAATACCGCGCGGAGAGCGTTATGAATTGTGCCGCAGTGTGCATGCGGAAGCGAATGCGATTATCAGCGCAGAGCGGGAAAAAATGATTGGATCGACGATGTATTTGTCGGGTCGTGAGGTGTCAACAGGAGAATATGTACACAATTCTAATAGTTGTTCGATGTGTAAGCGAATGATCATTAATGCGGGAATCAAGCAGGTGATCGTACGTGATGATGAAGAGCATTATCGGGTGATCGAGGTGCAAAGCTGGATAGACAATGATGAGTCCTTATCCGGGATTTCAGGATATTAAGATGTGAATTTTGCTGGGAAAGATGTGGAAACTGGTCCGGAAATGGGACAGGTTAATAAATTGGACAGAGAGCCGAAAACAGGGACAGACCAATAAGCCGGACAGAGAGCCGAAAACAGGGACAGACCAATAAGCTGGACAGAGAGCCGGAAACAGGGACAGACCAATAAGCCGGACAGGGAGCCGGAAACAGGGACAGACCAACAAGCTGGACAGTGTGTCGGAATAGGGACTGACCATAATACAGGTCATTTGTCCGAAATTGTGGATAACTGTCCTGTTTTGCGGACAATTAGTGGATAACTCAACAAAAATGGGGAGAAATCCACAGGTTATCAAAGTTATCCACGAAAAATCAGTACATTTATTTTCTTTCTGATGACAGATTACAGAAAATTTGGTACACTTATTACAAAATATTATGAAGGATGTACGCTCGAAATTCTTCGTTCAGTAGATTCGGAGAGTACATAAGGAAGAAATGGAGGAAACTATGGCAAACTATATATATGGTATCGATATCGGGGGAACAACGGTAAAGATGGGACTTTTTGATGAAGAAGGAACCATGATCGATAAATGGGAGATCGTGACACACAAAGAAGATGGCGGAGAGCAGATTTTGCCGGATATTGCGGCATCGATCAAAGAAAAGAATGAGGAGAAAAATATTGCGACAGAAGATATTCTTGGAATCGGCATGGGTGTACCGGGACCGATCACAGAAGAGGGTGTTGTTTTGAAATGCGCAAATCTCGGCTGGGGAATCTTTTCGGTGGCAGATGAGGTAACCAGACTGACAGGGGTTCAGAAAGTCAAAGTTGGTAATGACGCAAATGTGGCAGCTCTTGGCGAGCAGTGGAAAGGCGGCGGCCGCGGATTTGACAGCATTGTAATGGTGACGCTTGGAACCGGTGTCGGCGGTGGAATCGTTATGAATGGTAAGATTGTAACAGGTTCCCATGGTGCAGCCGGTGAGATCGGTCATTTGACGGTTAACCTGCATGAGACGAGAGTATGTGGCTGTGGTAAGAGAGGCTGCTTGGAGCAGTATTCTTCTGCAACAGCAATCATGCGCAGTGCCAGAGAAAAAGTTGCCAATACGGACACGCCTTCTTTATTGCGCGATTATCCGGAGATTACCGGCAAAGAGATTTTCGATGCATACAAGGCCGGAGACGACATGGCAGAAGATGTGGTTAATGAATTTGCAGAGTATTTGGGACTTGGACTTGCTCATACAGCGCAGGTTATTGATCCGGAGGCATTTGTTATCGGTGGCGGTGTTTCTAAAAACGGACAGGTCGTAGCTGATATCACCAAAGAAAAATATGAGAAAAATGTTATGTTTGCATTAAAAGATAAAGAATTTCGTCTTGCAGAGCTTGGAAATGATGCGGGAATGTATGGTGCAGTTCGCATGGTATTAGTAGATTAATCGCGATTTCAAAAGATAGGTAACAGGGACGTCACACGTAATTGGTGACGTTCTTGTTACCTATTGTTTTCTTATTTATTGGGATATTGCTGTTTTGCAATGTAGCTCATTACAAAATGTTGGTGTTGCTCTTACTTTTTAGGCAGTAGTATATGTTTGCAGATGGAGAAAGGGATGAGAAATTAGCATGAAATTATTTCATATATCAGACTTGCATATTGGAAAACAATTGTATGCGTATAGTTTGCGCGAGGAACAAGAAGATATTTTGCATCAAATTGTGGAACAGGCCGTAATTCACCGTCCCGATGCGATATTGATCGCGGGTGATATATATGATAAATCGGTGCCGTCGGGTGAGGCGTATGAGATCTTTGATCATTTTCTGAATGAGATAGCATCGTTGGATCCACAGATCCCGGTGTGTATGATCGCAGGAAATCATGATAGTGCTCTCCGATTAAAATATGCAAGTTCTTTTTTGGAAAGACAGAAGATAGTTGTATCAACTATGATCCCGACGACAGAGGAGGAACATCTGCGCAAAGTGATCTTGCGGGATGAGTATGGAGAGGTGGCGGTATATTTACTACCTTTCTTGAAACCTGGTCAGGCTAGAGCCCTTTTTCCGGGACAGGAAATTACGGACTATGATATGGCGGTCCGTAAAGTGTTAGAACGGGAAGGAATTGATTTTACAAAAAGAAATATATTGGTGGCGCACCAATTTTTTGTGGGTGGTAATGGCGAAGTTGAGCGCTGCGATTCGGAATTAATGTATTTGTCAGTGGGTGGTATCGATAGTGTTCATACTGATATGGTAGAGGCGTTTGATTATGTTGCACTGGGACATATTCATGGAGAGCAGCCGGTGGGCAAGGTGCATATTCGTTATAGCGGAACGCCGTTAAAATATTCTGTCAGCGAAGAGCATCATGAGAAAGGAATTACTATGGTGACGCTGGGCGAAAAAGGGGACAGTCCGAAAATAGAACGAATACCGCTGCGACCGCTTCGGGATGTCTGCAGTCTGCGGGGAACCTTGGAAGAGGTAATTCAGGGTGCCGAGGCGCATCGAGACGATTATGTGAGCATTGTTTTGACAGATGAAACGGGTTTATACCGCCCAAAAGATCAGCTGGATGAATGCTTTGACCGTATTTTGGAGGTACGGATAGAGAATACACGTACCATGGCAAGAATGAAACAGCAGGAAATAGAGAATACACAGTTAAGTCCATTAGAAGCATTCCGGGAGTTCTATCAGATGATGAATGATCAGCCGATGAGCGAAGAGGAAGAACTGGAATTACAGCAGATTATTGCTAAGTGTGATGGAAGCAAAGAGGGTTGAGCTATGGCGTTGTGTGATGAGAGAATGTGATAAGCATAACTGCAAGATGTTAATTGTCTTGGAAATATGAAATGGAAAGCAGGAAAAGCATAGCTGCAAGTTGTCAATTGTCTTGAAAATATCATATGAGAGGAAATGAGTATGAAACCAATATATATTGAAATGAAAGCGTTTGGCTCTTATCGGGACGAAAAAATTGATTTCACCGGCAAAAGTCAGGGTTTGTTTTTGATCACAGGAGATACCGGTGCGGGAAAAACCACAATTTTTGATGCAATATGCTATGCGTTATATGGGGAAACCAGCGGTGGCAAGCGCAGCGGTGAGATGATGTGCAGTCAGTTTGCAAAACCCGGAGAAAAGACAGAAGTAAGATTTTGCTTTGACTACGATGGTCGGGAGTATTTGGTTACGAGAAGTCCGGATCAGCCCAAATGGAACAAAAAAGGGGAGCGGTTAAAGACAACGACGGGCACAAAGGTAAGTCTTATATTGCCGGATGGTACAGAATTTGCTGGGAAAACCAAGGAAACAAACGAAAAAATACAGCAGATCATTGGACTGGGGTGTAATCAGTTCACACAGATCGCAATGCTTGCGCAGGGCGACTTTATTAAGCTTTTGCATGCGACATCGGAAGAGCGCAAAGAAATTTTTGCGCGGATTTTTGATACATCGATCTATGAACAGATTCAGCGGGAATTGGCGTTGGAGGCAAAAAGCGTTTATGGAAAGCTGATCGGAAATCGAGAAGATATCATCAAAGAACTTGGGCGCATACAGGCGGTTGATGCGGTACTTGACGAGCAGTGGAATGATTTGGAAGTGCTATTTAGTGAGACACATCGCGATGAATTGCTTGCTCTGGCAAAGCGTATATGTGAAGACAGCAACCAGCAGCTTGGACAAGTGGAAAATGACAAGGAAAATGTAGGAAAGACATTAGAAAAAATATCGGCACAGATCGAAGCGGGCACCAATATCAATCGACTGTTTGAAGAGTTAGAACGCCACCATAAGAAAGCAGAACAGTTGTCAGTGGAGAAGGAAACAGTGGATGTAATGCGGCTTAAGCTGGATGCCGGTCGGCGTGCGATGGTTGTCGACAAGGATGCCAAAATTGTAACGGAACGCAGAAAAGAATCTGCAGATTGCAAGCAGCGATTGGAACAGTTAAAACAATGGTTTGAAGAAAGTGTCCCAAAAATGGAACAGATAGAAAACGATTACCAGTCATTGGGAAAGCAATTGGAAACAGAGGTTCCTGTGCTGGAAGAAAAGGTACGTGTCCGTAAAGAGGGACTTATTCGGTTGCAGGAAATACAAAAATTACAGGCAGAGTTTATGGCGTGCCAAGGAAAACTGCAGGAAGCGGAGACTCTTTTGCAGCAAAGTGAACAGGAGTATGAGGAAATTCATGCCCAGATCATGGATAATCAGGCATTGCAATTGCGTTTGACGCTGGTAGAGGGGGAACCTTGTCCGGTGTGTGGAAACGTGCATCATCCGGTGATGGAACACGATGTGGATCATGATCAGAAATCTGATAGGATGGGATCTGCGGATGCTGTGTTTGAAACAATGGTAGAGCAGGAAAGACGTTTGCAATCGAAACGGGAACAGGATCAAAAACAGGTAGTGCAGTTGCAGCAAAAGTTGGCGGGGATACAGGGAAAATGGGAAGCCCTGCAGTCGCAACTACACGACGATGAGATGCCAACCGTTTCACAACGAACAATACAAGATGCCGTGTTGCAGGATATCCCGGATCAGTTCCAAAATGACCTTAATGAATGGCAGGCAAAGATTGCGCAGATCAAGCAGAAAGCGGCCGCTGCAGAAAAGAAGCATGAAAAATTTGCGCGGGAAAAGCAGGAACGAGAGGGAGAACGTAAGGCAGAGACTGCTCATTTAGAGCGTTGTGTTGAGGCAGTGGCGCAGGCAGAAACGGCGTATACACAAAGCTTAACGGAGCAGGACTTTGAAAATGAGGAAGCGTACCAAAATGCGCGCATGGACAAGCAGCAATTAGATGCATTTCAGCAGCAGATTAATGAGTATGAGCAATCGTGCAAGCTGACCGAAGAACGTGTCCGTGATCTGGAACAGCAGACCAAGGATAAGAAACCAATAGAACTACAGCAATTATTGCAGCAAAGAGAGGAACTTGGGCGCCGACAGAAATCATTAGAGGCACAGGTGAAAGAACTTTATCATGTGGCGAAAGAAAATGAACGTGCATATGAAGCCGGCACAAAGCTGTACGAAAAAAGGGACAGCATGAAACGGCATGCGGAGATATTAGCGAACTTAGATAATACTGCGAATGGAAGAATCTCTAAACGGCACGTTAATTTTCAAACATATATTCAGCGGCGTTATTTTGCACAGATTATTGACCGCGCTAATCAGCGTCTGGTGCGGATGACGAATCATCAATTCGAACTTCGATGTCGGGATCTGGAACATTTGCGGACCGTGGGACAGGTTGGTCTGGATCTGGATGTGTATAGCATCGTCAATGATCAGGTGCGTGATGTGAAAACGCTATCGGGTGGTGAATCTTTTGTTGCAGCGCTTGCGATGGCGCTAGGGATGGCTGACATGATACAGGACAGCCGAGGCAGTGTACACATAGATACGATGTTTATCGATGAGGGATTTGGAGCGTTGAGCGAGGAGACGAGAAACCAAGCGATCGCTGTGTTGAATGAATTGTCAGGCGGCAAGCGCTTGGTTGGAATTATCTCGCATGTCAGCGAATTAAAGGCGCAGGTAGGAACGAAGCTTGTCGTGACAAGAACGGACAAAGGCAGTCATGCGCACTGGGAGATGGATTAAGGGTTCAAATGTAGCACTTCTGAGGTGATGCGGGCCGCATCTATCGTCATCTGATGTGGGCAGATTGGGCTTTCTAATAATCCGTTTTCGATGCAGCGAACGACCTCTGCCACTTCATAAACAAATCCATTTTCTTCACCGCTGTCAAAGGAATCAATGCACTCATCGGCACTGTTATACAGTTCTGCCCTAGAACCAAAGTGCATTTTAGGAAGGCGAATATATCCGTCCTCGCCGTAAATGTAAGCATCTTCCGGCATTTTGGTGGTAAAAGAGCACTGTAAATTTGCAATACAGCTTTCGAGCTGCAGATTCATACTGACCAGATCATCTACACCTGTAGAATGTCTTGCAACAAAAGCCTCCATATCCAGTATTTTTTCATCCACGAGATAAGGTAGCACCTCGAGTGGATAAATGCCGAGATCATACAGAGAACCACCGCCGAGTGCCGGGTCAAAGAGTCGTCTATTGTAGACAGGATCAGCTTTCCAACCGATAGTTGCCTGCATTAATTTTACTTTGCCGATACGACCCTCCCGGATCCATTGCTTGGCGGTTATTGTTTTTGGCAAAAAACGTGTCCACATAGCTTCCATCAAAAACAAGTTTTTTTGTTTGGCAAGGCTACAGACGGTAAGCGCCTCGTGAGCAGACCGTACCAAAGATTTTTCGCAGAGAACATGTTTGTCGGCTTGCAGACATTGCAATATGTTATCGTAGTGAGCGTTGGTGGTAGTTGCGATGTATACGGCGTCGATGCGAGGGTTGGCGAGTAATTCTGCATAATTTCCGTAATAGGACGGAATATGCTCGCGCGCCGCCCATTCCTGTGCGCGATCCAGTGATTTGCTGGCAACCGCAATGACTTCAGCGTTATCCAGTTGTCTGACGGCATCTGCAAATTTGCGTGCAATGTCGCCTGCTCCAATAATTCCAAAATGTATCATATTTCATGTGCCTTTCTGTGTTCTGTGATTTGCAGCGGTGCTGCATCGTGATTTGGCAAAAGAATAGCATAGGAAGAAAGGTGTGTCAATTTGTAAGCTGAATAGAAAGATAGGATTGATATACCTGCATTTTTGTGATATATTTAATTCAAATCAATTTTGTTCAAATGAATTTGAATTAAATGTGACGCGGGGGAGGCGGTATCAATGTTTATAGGAAGAGAACGAGAACTTGCATCTTTAAAAGAGTTTTATGATAAAGATGGAATTGGAATGACGGTGATATATGGACGCAGACGCATTGGAAAGTCTACGCTTATTGCCGAATTTGTCAAAGATAAAAAAACAATTTTTTATACAGCTACAAAAGTTGGAAAAACCAGAAATCTCGAATTGTTTTCAAGACAGGTAGTGGATCTGTTTATGCTTGGGATGGAGAATATTAGTTTTGGAACATTAGAAGCTGTTTTTGATTTTATTGATAAAAATATAGGTGATGAAAAAATCATTCTTGTAATAGATGAACTGCCGTATTGGGCTGAAAAAGATGAAGCACTTCTGTCTGTGCTGCAGAAATATATAGATACAGTGTGGAATGACAAGAATCTAAAAATAATTCTGTGCGGGTCTGCGCTTAGCTTTATGGAGAAGAAGGTGTTGAGCAAAAAGAGTCCGTTATTTGGGAGGCGCAATTCTCAAATTAAATTGGAGGCGTTTAACTATTTGGACGCAGCAAAATTTGTTCCAAATTATTCGAACGAAGATAAGGCAATCTGTTATGGAATTACCGGCGGTGTTGCGAAGTATCTTTCTATGATTGATTCCAATAAAAGCATTGATGAAAACATCGTCAGGCTCTTTTTTAGGACAGATGGATATTTATATGATGAGACAAGAAATCTTTTGACGCAGGAATTTTCAGATATATCATTGGTAAATAATATTGTTGAGCAGATCGCATCCGGCGAAAATGCACTTAATATTATTGCGGCAAAGATAGGAGAAAAAGCTCAAACGGTATTGTATTCGTTAGAAAAATTAAGGAATGTGGGGTTGATTGAGAAGAAAAAATGCATCACGGATGAAAAAAATAAAAAGAAGACGCAGTATGTTTTGAAAGATTATATGTTCAAGTTTTGGTATGAGTTTATTCCGAAAGCTACCAGTGTCATTGAGATGGGGCAGGGAGAGATTTATTACACCAAAGTTGTTAAGCCGGTATTGCATTCTTTTATGGGATCAATTTTTGAAGAAATGTGCAGATATTATACGTTGATGAAAGGAATAACCGGTGAATATGGGTGCTTTATTACTTCTGTTGGTACGTGGTGGGGTGTAGAAAATATCACAGAGAAAGATGGAGAAGTGCGGGCTCAATCTGCAGATATTGACGTTGTTGCTTTATCTGAAGTTGACAAAAAGGCAGTCGTTGGCGAATGTAAATTCAAGAATGAAAAGATCGACAAAGGTATATATGACACGCTGATTAGAAGGAGTAAACTTATTTCTGCAAAATATAAAGTTTCAAAGTATATATTCTTTTCGTTGTCCGGATATACGGACTGGTATGACTCGTTAGCCGATGAAGATGTTTTATTGCTTACATTGGATTCGCTGTATGAGTAAAAAACAGGAATACGGTAGGACAATGGGAAAGGAGGAGTATCATGAAACAAAAGGCAGCCAGAAATAAAACAATAGATTTCTCTTTAGAGGAAGGCCATGAGTATTTGGAACGATGCATTTTGGCAGAAAACGGCGATCAGCTTAAAACTGCATTGCAGGACGGCAGTACTATGACTCCGGATGCGCTTTATGATCAATATATTATTGGAGATACATTTCAGGTAATGAAAGAATTACCGCCAAATTTTGTGGATCTGCTGATCGTGGATCCGCCCTATAATTTGGCAAAAGATTATCATGGCAATAAATTTAATGCGGTTGGCAGAGAAGAATATCGGGAATATACCATAAAATGGGTGCGGGAGGTTCTTCCTTTGCTCAAAAAGACAGCGTCTATTTATGTGTGTTGTGATTGGAGATCAAGTTTGATCATAGGTGACGTGCTTCAGGAATATTTTTTGGTGCAGAATCGGATCACGTGGCAGCGCGAAAAAGGACGCGGCGCGAAATCCAATTGGAAAAACGGGATGGAAGATATTTGGTTTGCGACGGTGAGCAGAGATTATACGTTTCATTTGGATGAGGTGAAAGTGCGTAAACGGGTTTTGGCTCCGTATCGGGTAGATGGAAATCCTAAGGATTGGGAGGAAACGGATGAGGGGCGTTTTCGAAATACCTGTCCGTCAAATTTTTGGGATGATATATCGATTCCATACTGGTCTATGCCGGAGAACACGGCACATCCGACCCAAAAACCGGAAAAATTGCTGGCAAAGCTGCTATTAGCAAGCAGCAGCAAAGACGATGTTGTTTTGGATCCTTTTGCGGGATCAGGCACAACGGCTGTCGTGGCAAAGAAACTTGGGCGAAAGTTTGTTGCAATTGAGCAGAATCCGTTGTATGGGGCATGGGCGCAGAAACGGCTGGAAATGGCTGAGACAGATGCATCGATTCAGGGCTATGAAGACGGTGTTTTTTGGGAGCGTAACGCCAGAAAATAAAAATAGGGGCAGGAAATATCCTTGCCCCTTATCTTATAAAATTCAACGGTTATTTTTCAGATTGCATTAACCGAAATATCTCTCAAGCAATCCCTTAAGAGCCTTACCGTGTCTAGCCTCGTCACGAGCCATTTCATGCACGGTATCATGGATCGCATCCAAGTTATTTTTCTTAGCGCAAGTAGCAAGATCAACTTTACCTGCTGTTGCACCGAACTCGCAATCAACTCTCCAAGCGAGATTCTTCTTGGTGGAAGCTGTCATGTTGCTTTCCAGATCGGATCCTAACATCTCTGCAAATTTAGCTGCGTGCTCAGCCTCTTCGTAAGCTGCCTTTTCCCAATAAAGTCCGATTTCCGGATAGCCCTCGCGATGTGCGATGCGTGCCATGCAAAGATACATACCAACCTCGGAGCACTCACCATCGAAGTTTGCTTTCAACTGATCGAAGATGAATTTCTTGTCTTCATCGCTGATATCAGGATTATTCTTAACGGTTTTGTCATAGATTCCGAACTCATGCTCTGCAGCAAGTGTAAGCTCGCCCTCTACTTTCTTGAACTTGTCTGTGCCAACGTGGCAAACCGGACACTCTTCCGGAGCCTGATCTCCCTCATAAATATAACCACATACTGTACAAACCCATTTTGCCATAATTGTAATCTCCTTTTCTTTGTAATTGTTGTTTAAGATATCCAAAGGTTTCGCTTGCTATGCATTCCTTTGTCATCTCAAGTTATTTGTTGTTAAATACTATCTAAGAATTTCTTAAATAGTAATGATTATCATTTACAAGACTCATTATATCATCTGATCTGATAATGTCAACAGTTTTTTGAAAAAAATTATCAAAAACTTTTCTGGACCATGTTTTACGGCATTTTAGCCTGTGCGCAGTCTGGGCAAAGCCCGGTAAAATAAATCGTATGTCCCTCGATGATGCCGTCAAATCCTGCATTGGCAATCACGTCAATATGATTGATGCCGTCCATTTCCAGGTCTAAAACATGGTGGCACTTGCGGCAGAAGAAATGGTTGTGAGGCATAACATTGCCGTCGAAGTGGTCGTTGCCATCTCCCATGTCTAAGCGAAGTGCTTCGCCGTGATCTACGAGAAAATTCAGATTGCGATAAACGGTTCCAAGACTGATGTTTGGAAAGTCGCTCTGCAACTGCTTGTAGACGGCTTCTGCGGTAGGGTGTGATGTTGTTGAGAGCAGATATGCTTTGATAGCATCTCGCTGTTTGCTATGCCGAACACGTTGCATAAGCACACCTCCTTAAATAGTAATCATTATTGATATTATAAAAATAATATTAGAAAAAGTCAATACAAAATCGGTTTTAGACTTGGCAAAACATCAAAAATACAGATATAATAGAAAAGTGTGTGCAAATGAAAGAAGCATAATACCAAAGGTTTGAAAGTACGGGGGGTGTCCGGCTGTAACATTCCGGACCGGGAGAATATGGAGGATGAGAATGAATTCGATATCACGACAAATGGCGATGGTGAAATTTTACGTTCGCCGAATATATCATAATCTAAAAGTATTTGCCAAATGGGCTGTATTTTCGTCAATCACAGGATTGGTCGTCGGTGCATTCAGCACATTGTTTGCGGAATGTTTGAAATTGGTGACGCAGTTTCGGACAGCAAACCCATGGATGATCCTGCTATTACCGCTTGTTGGTATTGTTATTGTATTTTTGTATCATATTTTTCATTATAAAAATGATAAAGGAACAAATATGGTACTTTCCACAATTCATGCGGAAACGGAGCTGCCGTTCAAAATGGCACCGCTTATCTTTATTTCTACGACCCTGACACACTTGTTTGGCGGCTCGGCAGGGCGCGAAGGTGCAGCTTTGCAGTTGGGCGGAAGTATCGGTAATCAGCTTGGCCGCTGGTTTCGCTTTGATGAAAAGGATCGCCGCATTGTTGTTATGTGTGGTATGAGTGCTGCGTTTTCGGCTATTTTTGGGACTCCGATCGCTGCCGTGGTCTTTGCGATGGAGGTTGTCAGCGTAGGTGTTATGTATTATGCAGCGTTGGTTCCCTGCGTTTTTGCGTCGCTGATTGCGTCAAAGTTTGCAAGACATATGGGGATTGGACCGGATACATTTCTTATAAAGAAGATACCGGATTTTTTGATTGTGCCAAGCATAAAAGTAATCCTGCTCGCTGTTTGCTGTGCGGCGGTAAGTGTGATCTTTTGTGTGACGCTGCATTCGTTGGGAGATTTTTATCGGGATAAGCTCAAAAATCCATATATAAGGATCGTGGTTTCCAGCTTGGTGATCGTGGCGTTGACGATAGTGTTACATACTACAGATTATATGGGGGCGGGCGTGCCGATCATAGAGAGGGCGATTGCCGGACATGTCGTTCCGCTTGCTTTTGTGTGGAAAATCATTTTTACAGCGTTGACGTTGGAGGCGGGATTCAAGGGAGGCGAGATCGTGCCATCTTTTTGCGTCGGTGCGGCGTTTGGCTGCTTGTTTGGACAGTTGATTGGATTATCGCCGTCGCTTTGCGCTGCGCTTGGTATGGTGTCTGTATTTTGTGGAGTGACCAACTGCCCGATCACGTCGCTATTGATCGCTTTCGAGCTCTTTGGATATCATGGGATTCCGTTTTTTATGATCGCGATCAGTGTCAGCTATTTGCTTTCCGGGTATTACGGGTTGTATCACGACCAAACGATCGTGTATTCCAAATATAAGACGGAGTACATTAACCGCAAGGCGCGCGATTAGTAATGGACTCAAGCTTCCCATACCGGAAGTGTTGGTTGAACCGCCTATTGCTTATTATGTCAAAGAATACTAAAGATTTTGCAGCCGCAATATAGCGGTTTCTGCCGACAGTGAACTATAGTAATTGCCTTGCCGCATTCACAGAGGATATTCAGCATTCTCTGGCGACCGGTATGAATGCCCATGTTTCAAAACCTGTTGAGGTGAAGGTGCTGGAAAAGACGATCAGTAGCATAAAATCCGGCGGGGGGCACCGAATCGCAGCCGTATGATTTTTCCGATGGCGGCACAAAGCAACGTTAATTTTACTGTTGACTGGCTCAGCCAGCTTTATGCTATTGCCTTGTGGTAAACATAAATAGAAATGATTGCTGTAATCGTTTCTGTGATCCAAAACGCATTCCAGACGCCAACCGCTCCGAAAAGCCTGCTGAGTAAAAACGCAGTTGGGATGATAATCACAACATACCGGCAAAGTGAAATCAGTAATGAAGGAGTGCCTTTTCCAAGTCCCTCCAGTGCGCCGGAAGATGTAACGGAAACCGCCGAGACGATAAAACCGGCGCCGATGATACGCAGGGCTGTTTCCCCGGTCTGGATTGTCGCTTCTGTGTGGGTAAACAGCCCCATAAGCTGGCCGGGAATTAGCAGACATATCACAGTCCCAAGCACCATAATGATACCGCTCATGCACAAGACGATTTTATAAATCTGGCTGACTCTTTTGTTCTCCCCCGCACCGTAGTTATAGCCGATCAAGGGGCGCATCCCCTGAACAATGCCATTAGTCGGAAGATAGATGAATGTCTGCAATTTGTAATAGATTCCCAAAACCAGAATATACACTTCGGAATATGCCGCCAAAATAGCATTGAGCGCCGAAATTAAAAGAGATGGGAGCGCAAGATTCAAGGTTGCGGGAATGCCGATGGAGTACAGCTTTATTACCGTCTTTTTGCTGAGCAAAATGTACTGTCTGCGGATATGCACGCGAATTGGCCGCACAAAATAAACGACTAGATAAATCGCAAGCGTCAAGGTCTGCCCGATGCCGGTTGCCAGCGCGGCGCCTTCGATTCCCATTTCAGGGAATGGACCATAGCCAAAAATTAGAACGGGGTCTAAGACAATGTTTGTTATACACCCACACATCAAGCTGAGCATGGTTGTTTTCATATTTCCTACAGCTTGGAATAGTTTCTCGAATGTAACACCAACAATGATAATCAATGTAAAAGCGAACGCAATAACAGAATAGTGGACGCCAAGTTCAATCACTGTCTTGGATGAAGTGAACATTCCTAAAAAAGCCGGCATCATTGTAATACAGCAGACTGTCATAACAACGCCGTGAATTATGGCAAGCACAAGTCCCTGCGTGGCAGCTTGATCTGCTTTTTTGTTATCTCCAGCGCCTAGATAGAAGGCGATCACTGCGTTGATTCCAACGCCAAATCCAATTCCAACGGCATTGATAAAATTTTGAACCGGGTAAACCAATGATAATGCCGTCATAGCTTCCTCGTTGATCTGCGCGACGAAAAAGCTGTCGATAATGTTGTATAGAGAATTAACCAGCATGGATAAAACCATAGGCAGGGTCATGGATAAAATCAGCGGCAATACCGGTTTTTCTTTCATAAAAGTATCGTTCATCATTTCTCCTCCTTGGAACATGTTATAAGATATTTTTGTGGCGATGCCATGCCATTATTACGAGAGCAATGAGCATAGTGGCGGTTTCCGCAACAGGAAATGCAAGCCAGATTCCGTTCAGTTGAAATAATTTGTCCAGACACCATAAGGCAGGAACAAGGAAAAGCAGTTGTCTGCATAATTGAATCGCTATGCTGGAACCTACTTTTTCTGTCGCCTGAAAATAGGTGGAAATCATGGTAGAGAGACCGCAAAACAGATAGCTTGCCGCCATAATTCGCATAGCGGATATTCCAAAGGAGCGCATGGCTTCCGACGCTGTAAATAATTTTAAAAGCTGCGCCGGAAAGAAGTTGACGGTCAATGTTCCCAGTATCATCATACCGGAGACCAAAGCGGTTCCGTATTGGAAAGCGGAGTGCAGCCTATCTCTGTTTCCCGCACTGTAGTTAAATCGCATAATGGGCAAACAGCCCTGAATCAAGCCGTTTACTGTCATAACGATCAGCTGCTGCACCTTAAAATACGCACCGAAGAATGCAATCGCCGTATCGGAATACGCCACCAGAAACAGATTGACGAATGTCACCATAAACGAACTGAGGGCATTCATAATGAAAGATGGTAAGCCAAGGGCGAATATACGGGCAATCATCCACTTTTGTATATGAAATTCTTTGATCTTTATCCGCACTTTTTGCTTTTTGCCCAACAGCAAGGCAAATGCCAAAATCATGGATAACAAATAGCCCGCAACAGTAGCCACTGCAGCGCCACGGATTCCCATAGCTGGAAAAACACCAATACCAAAAATTAGGAGTGGGTCAAATATAAAATTAACGACCACTCCTGCAATCTGGAACCACATAGGAGCAACCATGTTCCCGGTAGCCTGTATCATCTTCTGGATTGCGATATGCACCATGTTGGGAATTTGCATGAACGAACATACGCTCATATAGGCAAGACTCAACTGATAAATTTCTTCGTTATTGGTGAATGCCCTAAAGTAGGGTTTCATAATCAGTAATGACAGAAGATTGAGCAAAGCACCAATTCCAAAGGCCAGTAACAATCCATGTGTGACGGTAGTATTTGCCTCATTCTGCTTTCTCTGTCCAAGATACCCAGCAATCAGTACATTCACGCCAACGCCGATCCAGATAGATGTCGCATTCATCAAAGTTGTAATGGGAAACGACAGGGAAACCGCCGTCAAAGCATTTTCACTCAGCCGCGCTACAAACGCGCTGTCTATCAGATTATAGGAATATTGCAGAAACATGGAAATGAGCGGCGGTATCGACATTTGCCAGATGAGTTTTCCAACGGGCGCAACCGCCATTTTGTTATTGGTCTGCATGCTTTCCACCTTCTCCACAAATTGTCCGAACAATATAGTTTTGTTTGCGTGCTGCGTGCTGACCGGCTTCTTGGACCGGATAGCCCAATGCAATCTCCCGCCTATATTTGGAGCCTGTAATTGCAATGATGGTTGGAGATTGATGTCCTCCGTCGGTAGGAGCGTAAGTCCCTGCTTCCAGTACAGCGTCCACAGCCTTGGAAGGGACAGGTTCCGATTTATAAGCCCGTACACTATGTCGCGTCTTGATAAGAGACAAAAAAATTTTTTCCATACAGATATAGTCCTCCATTCTGCTAATACTTCCGAGATACAGGCAACAAAAAAGCCACACAACTATCACAAGATAGCTGTGTGGCAAAAAGATGATCGAATCCGGAAAAGTCCACTAAAATTTTGCGTTTGCTATTATAGCGAACTT
Organism: Jutongia sp. SJQ-6; assembly: GCF_054161275.1. The sequence continues at coordinate 2,165,949 of NZ_CP195314.1, forward strand.
GAAGGAGACTGTCAAGCATCAATCATTACGGAATTGTGGCTAAAAAGGGAAAATAGAAAAATGCTTGACAATTGCGAAATTGTGTGCTAATGTAGTAAAGGTTTTGCGAAAAGTAAAACTCACTGCCGTAGACAGTAGGTGCGGATTTCCGCGTAAGTCTGATTATAGCCGCCTACCGAGGAAGATGAAGTATCTGATATGATAATTTTACTCCTCTCTCTACGTAGAGAGGTTTTTTTTATTAGAACTTTTGCGTGCAGTGCAGGGATCTTGCCAGAGCCGGTTATCGGCAGATCTGAGATGATCCCATAAAATAATGGGGCACACCCATAGAAAGGAGATACACTCATGGCAAAAGTAGAGTTGAAACAGCCTATCGTTGATGAGATTAAGGCTAAGATTGATGGTGCTGCAACTGTTGTTCTCGTTGATTATCGTGGACTTACAGTAGAGCAGGACACAAAGCTTCGTAAAGGACTTAGAGAGGCAGGATGCGAGTACAAAGTTTACAAGAACACACTGATGAAGCGTGCTTTCGAGGGAACAGATTTCGCACAGTTGGACAACCTTTTGGATGGACCTTCTGCAATCGCTATTTCTAAGGAAGATGCAACAGCTCCGATCCGCGTATTAAATAACGTAGCAAAAGAGGCTGAGGCATTAGAGTTCAAAGGTGCTGTTGTAGAGGGTACACTTTATGACATTGATGGCATCAAGTCTTTGGCAAGCATTCCTTCCAGAGAAGAACTTATTTCCAAGTTGCTTGGTTCCTTACAGTCCCCTATCACCAATCTTGCTCGTGTTCTTAATCAGATCGCTGAGAAGGGTGACGGTGCTGCAGAGGCATAATTCATGCAATGCAGATGACGCATTGTGCGTCGCAATTTTATGAAACAACGAACCAATTGGTTCACAAAATTACGATTATTACAAATTTTATGGAGGTAAACGAAATGACTACACAGGAATTTATTGATGCTATCAAAGGCATGACTGTTTTAGAGTTAAATGATTTAGTAAAGGCTTGCGAGGAGGAGTTTGGTGTATCCGCAGCAGCAGGCGTTGTTGTTGCAGCAGCAGGTGCTGGCGCTGATGCAGGTGCTGAGAAGGACGAGTTCGACGTTGAGTTGACAGAGGTTGGTCCTAACAAGGTTAAGGTTATCAAGGTTGTCCGTGAAGTAACTGGTCTTGGCTTGAAAGAAGCTAAGGAAGTTGTTGATGGCGCTCCTAAGGTTGTTAAAGAAGGCGCTTCTAAGGATGAGGCTGAGGACATCAAGACTAAGCTTGAGGCTGAGGGTGCTAAGGTTACTCTTAAATAATTTAATGTTGATTCACATCCCGAATTATCGGGAAAAGGATAAACGAATGATGGAAAACGGATCATGCAAATGGTCCGTTTTTTCTCTATACAGGAACATTGACATCTCTGTATAATGTGTCTGAATCAAAACAGTATTTGCATAGAATGTCTGCAATGAAGGGCTATTTGCCTTTTCGGTGTCTGCAGGCACAGCTGCAATGCTTGCTGGCGGTCATCAGGAGAAAGTTAACTTCATCCCATGATTTTTTCATTGCAACGATGCGGCGGTTAAAACCCTGACAGCAGCAAAAACGTCGGGAAATCCATTGTTTTAGACACATTGTAGATACATCTCCTTCCTTATTTGCAAAGTTTGATCCGAAAAAGTTTATATGGTTTACTCAAACTTCCCATACCGGAAGTTATTGTACAACTACATATTGCTTATTATGTCAGCAATAAATGAACTATTTTGCAGCCAATATATTAAATTGTTCTGTCATCAGAGAACTAAGATAATTGCCGAAGAACGCAGAGTTTTTACGTGATTCCTTATTTTGTTAAGTCTCTGATGAATACATGCCTGAAGGATTGTCTGAGATGTCCCGGTTTAGCAAGGTATCATCCATTTTTGGACGGGACGCTTTCGCTACACTGCGCTACGCCACGTTACTTAATGTCTCTGAAACACGAGACATAAGTAACGACGAGCGCAAAGTCCCTTTCAAAAATGATGATTACCTTGCTTCCGGGACTTCAAGTTTCCGAAAGGCATGTAAATCAATCATCAGAGACAACAAAATTTAGAAATCACTAAAAACGAAAATGCGGCAAGGCAATTACTATAGTTCTCTGGTGGCAGAAATCGCTCTTTGGTGGCTGCAAAATGCTATATAGTCATTGACATAATAAGCAATATGTGGCTGCGAAGAATTTGAGGTATGGGAGGTTGGAGTGGTTTACTATAATATATGCTTTTGGATGGAGGATGTGTTAATATAGGCGAATAATATTATCCCGTGTGATATGTGTGAACAGGAAAGGAAGGACGTGCCATGAAGAAAACAGTATTGATCACAGGTGCTACCGGAGGGATCGGTTTAGCGTTTACAAAGTTATTAGCGAAGAAAGAATATCGTTTGTTGCTGGTATCTTCCAGTGAGAAGCGTTTGCAGCACTTGAAAGAGTTATTGCTGCGTGTAAAGCCCAATTTAGCAGTGGAGATATACGCAGAGGATCTTGCGGTGCAGGGAGCGGCAGGACGATTGTATGATCGGATCGGTAAAGACGGCTGGCAGGTTGATGTGCTGATCAATAACGCAGGCTTTGGTATGGTAGGTGCCGCGCATACGCTGGATATGGAAAAAGAGGAACAGATGCTTCAATTGCTCGTGGTAACGCCGACGCAGTTGTGTAAATGCTGTCTGCGTGACATGTACAAACGTGGTTCGGGAAAAATATTGAACGTAGCATCCGTAGGTGCATTTCAACCGGGACCGTATACGGCGTCTTATTATGCTTCGAAGAGTTATCTTTACCAATATAGTCAGGCGATCCGCTTGGAAGCAAAAAAACAGGGTGTTCAGGTGTGTACGCTGTGTCCTGGTTCTACACGAACACATTTCTTTGAAAAAACAGGAGCTAAGACGCCAATTTGGGCAATGTCGCCGGAGCGCGTTGCAAAAGAGGCGTGGGAAGGATTAAATGCGGATAAGGCAGTTGTGGTTCCGGGGATGATAAATCGGCTGCTGCGTCTTGTGCCGGCACAGATCAAAGCTTACGGCGTGGCGCTGCTAAAGAAACATACCTAAAAGGACACTATTAAAATCGAAAGAAAATGGTAGCCATAGTGCTATAAAAGAAATCTGCCTAAAAAGAGCAACAAAAAAAGCCCCTACCCAACAGTCCGTGCTGTCAAATTGGGACTTTCATGCGCGATCAGGGGTTCGAACCCTGGACACCCTGATTAAGAGTCAGGTGCTCTGCCAACTGAGCTAATCGCGCAAAACGTATTGTTTTACAACGAAATATATTATAGCAAAGCAACCTGCGAAATGCAAGCGTTTTTTGAAAAAAATTACAAAAAACTAAAAAACATAAAAATACGTAATGAAAAGTCTTTATAAACAATCACCGATTCAAAATTGTTTGTCATAGTTTTTGCCCACATAATAAGTCAATACAGCATCTTTCGCGCGATACCATTCTTTAAGGATGGTTTTGCTTCCGCAGAACAGATCAAAGGATTGCAGCTCTTTGGTGTCATATACCTTTTTGGGTCTGATCGTCGTCAGATTTTTCTCTTTGGAAAGGCGCAGACCGGTATCGAACAGTGTTCCGTAATCCAGACAGTAGTAAGTGCCGTTTTTGGCACCATGTGAGCGCAGAGTGTTTAGTGTGCCTGGTCCAGCCGGATCGCCGTAAACTAAGAGATAACATTCATTCTTGCGCAGCAAAGGTGTAATGTTGCTGCTTTTATAGACGGCAGAAACGGAAGTCGCATCCAAACAGGGACTGTCGAAAGTATAAGCATTGATCGTATTGCCGACTTGCAAAGGATGCGTCGACTTGATGTTCTTTAACAGTTTTAACTTATACGTTGCAAAGAGAGAATTGTATTTCACATCTTCGGTCACCTGAAAAATACCGACGTTTTTGTATTCGTCATATAAATGCTTGATGTTCTTTTTGCGCTGTGCCGCCCGAATACTTTTGAGCCAATTGATGGATGTCTCGTCTTTATCGAGCAGCATATCACGCTTGAGAAACTGCACTTTTGAGATGGAACGAGCGCCGTATCGTGCTGTGTAGGAAGCAACAGGAGCTTTGGGAGTGGAGAGTTTTTCACTCAAAAGCTTTTGCGAGTACAGCAATGCTGCCCCCACACAAAATAATGCAAGTGCGATGAGGGTTATGGAAAACCAATAGTTTTTCTTGTTTTTCTTAAGGTTTTCTTTGCTCATAGCCGATTCTGATTTATGACTTCCTGTATTTCTGCGAACTGTTTTTAATCTGCTTTCTATACTCAATTGTATTCCTCCTCTATGGCCAATGGAAATGTAACGATCACTTTGAACAGATCGCCGTCAACGTGCAATGCGAGAGTACCATTCATTAACTCGGCCAGATTTTTAGCAATGGACAAGCCAAGCCCATTACCTTGTGTGCTGCGAGAACTGTCACCGCGTACGAAACGCTCCAGTAATGCATCGGTGCTCTGTTCCAGAGGGTATTGCGATGTGTTGCGGAAAGTGATCTGTGCACATTGGTCGACTGTGGCGAGATCGATATAAACACGGGTGCCGGGTTGTGAATATTTACATATATTACCCATTAAATTATCGAATATGCGCCAGAGATGTCGACTGTCTGCGGTAATGACAAGGTCCGGCAGATCTGCGTTATCGACGTTCGGATCGATCATAGGGGTACTTTGCTGTTTGCGAAGGATCAATTCTAAACCTGCCTGAGTTAGTTTGTCGGTAAATTCACCGGCAGTTTGTGCCAGCAGTATATTTAAGTTGCAAGGTTCCGGGCAAACGGTTAGATTGCCGGTGGATGCTTTGGAGGCCTCGATCAGGTTCTCGATCAGCTTTTTTAGCTTGCCGGATTGACGATCAAGGACATCTAAGTATTGCGCCTTTTCTTCCTCCGACAGATTATCCGCTTTTAACAAGTCTACATAATTTATAATAGAAGTTAAAGGTGTTTTTATGTCATGTGACACATTTGTGATCAATTCTGTTCGAAAACGTTCGCTTTTCATCTTGTCCTGCACTGCTATTTGGATGCCGTCCTGCAGTCGATTCAGTGTTTCGGCGTGGCGGCGGAAAGGTCCAAACAATTTTGAGGTGTCCAATTTGGTGGACAGAGCATCTTCGGCGAGACTGCGGCTCGCATCTGTCAGTTTGGTAAATTGTTCCACACAGAATAGAAGAAACAATGCTTCTGCAACTTTGTAAATAGCAAAGGCAATAATTTCAAGATCCGTATTCATGTCGGTTATGCCGATCACAAACAGTTCGATCAGCGTGAGTACGATCCATACGACGCCAATCCTCACTGCTAAATGTATATGTGTGCCGATAAACTCTGACGCCCATTTCAAGTTGTGGGTCAGATTGGATTTAATACGACGTAACAGCTGCATAACGCCGTGGCATACTGTGTATTTGCGGAACGTTTTGGTACCAAGCCGTTCACCCAGATTAACGAAAACAGAGCTTAACAGGAAGAAGAAGAGCACTATTCCGCCAACGGCGAGAAGCAGATTTCCGCTCATTAATAATTTCTTGGACTGTAGTGTGCGCAGCAATAAGAAACTTATAAAGTAGACAACCCAAGCCGATATAAAGGTCATACTACTGAGATAGACCAATAAGGGAATGCGTGTCGTGAAGGAAGGTTTCCCGGATGACTTTAGCAGTATTGTCTGGTGGCAGCACTGGTATAATGCACCAAGTAAAGCAATCAATAATAATGCCGTTACCAAAGGAATGGCATAGCAGATCGGATACAATGTATTGACGAGCTTGGTCGTATAGGCAAAAAGGTCGTGTTTTGAAGTGTCTACAGGAGTAGAAACTTTGGAACTGATGGAATAGAAGTGTGTTTCGTCCGTGGTCTGTATGCTATAGTATACGGTTGCGTGAACCATTTGTAATGGAATCCGTCTGCCGTTTTGTGTGACGGTCTTTGGATGGTTGTAGGCACCCAGATAATAAATGGCGGCATCTGATTTTGATAAAAACTCAGATGCAGGAAACTGACTTTCCTCGGAACCCCAATAGACCACAGGATCGGTAAGCTGCCAAGAGGCTGCCATACGATCGCTTTTGATATCATGCATTTCAATATCTTTGGTATAATAAGGAATATCATCTAATATGATGCGAACGGGATTCACGTCATGGATATAATTACGTATATTCAAGTTCTCATAGCTTTTGTCTACACAGACGTAACAGCTCCGGCGCTTGGAATATTTAAAGGTCAATGAACTTCTGGCACTTGCTACTCCTTTAGCCTTAACCACAGCGAAGGCGGTTGGAATTTCGACGGTCCTGACCGGAAAATAGTATTGTGATTTGGTTCGATAGTACAACAGTCCATTGGTAGTGCATTGAATCTGGTCTATCGTTGTAGAGTGTTTTCGGTATAGATCGACATCTGTTCCGTCATAATCTGTGGTAATGTTGTTTTGCAGGATCGTAGCAAGATTTGGATCCGGCACAGATCGTGTTGCCTTTGTGTCGGTAAATGTAGTGTGATACAGATGTGCAGACGATGGCTGAGCATCAATTTCCGTATTCCATACATCGAATACGCTGTATTTGAAGTTGGTGATCTTTTTTTTGTTGACAACGGCATCCGCATCTTTCTTTTTATTGATCTCGCTCATGATGGTAGCTTCGTAATATTTCGTCAACAGATCGTACTTGTTGTTCAAGATTTCTTTCTTGGACTGGTCTTTATACATTCCAAGTTGATAGCATAATAGCGACAATAAAATACCAAGGATCAGACCGGTACCGGTGATCATCGCAATGGCAATAGCACCGATCTGCCGTTTTTGGATTTGGTGATTTGTTTTCATATACTCCTCCAATCTGAAGTGGATCACTTCATTCCTGCATCGCATTGTATCGCAATGTTATGACGCAGATCTTCCAAAATATTAATTGTTATCCAGTTTATAACCGCGTCCCCACACTGCTTTTAAATAACGTGGTTCTGCCGGGTTATATTCAATTTTTTCTCGTAAGTGTCGGATGTGTACGGCGACAGTGCTTTCTTCACCATAAGCATTGTCGTGCCATACGTTTTGGTAGATTTCACGTGGTGTAAAGGATTGTCCGACGTGCTGCATCAAAAATAACAGTATATTGTATTCGATGCGTGTCAGCGCAATGGGATCAGAGTCTAACGTGACTTCCTTGGTAATTGGATTTAATACGATACCGCCAACAGAATAAACATCGCTTTGCGTTTTGCCGCCGCCAAGCTGCATATAGCGGCGAAGCTGTGATTTAACACGTGCCTGAAGCTCGATGGGATTGAATGGTTTTGTTATGTAATCATCGGCGCCGACTGTTAAACCGAGCACTTTGTCAATATCTTCGCTTTTGGCGGTTAACAAAATCACAGGAACATTGCTAAATTCGCGTAGCTTCGTGAGTGCAGCGATGCCGTCCATATGAGGCATCATAATGTCCAGAAGAACCAAATGGATTTCCTCTTCTGTTAGAATTTTGAGTGCATCTGCGCCATTGTAGGCTTTGAAAATTTTATAGTCGTCGTTGCGTAAGTAGATTTCTAATGCGGTAACGATATCTTTTTCATCGTCACACAGTAATATTTGGTACATGTTTCCCTCCGTAATATTTATTGCCTCCTTACAAGATTTATCTTGCATAGTTCTATTGTAGAGAAATGAATCTTAAAATTCAACATGCTATTTGTTTAAGATTTTATTAAGAAACTGAAACTTCCCATACCGGAAGTTCTTGTCCTCGCCACATATTGCTTATTATGTCGGCAATAAATAGAATATTTTGCAGTCGACAAACTAAATTGTTCTGTCATCCAAGAACTAAGATAATTGCCGCAGAACGCAACTTTTTTTGTGTGATTTCTTATTTTGTCAAGTCTCTGATAAATACATGCCCGAAGGATTGTCTGAGATGTCCTGGTTTAGCAAGGTATCATCCATTTTTGGACGGGACGCTTTCGCTACAATGCACTACGTCACGTTACTTAATGTCTCTGAAATACGAGACATAAGTAACGACGAGCGCAAAGTCCCTTTCAAAAATGATGAATACCTTGCTTCCAGGACTTCGAGTTTCCGAAGGGCATGTAAATCAATCATCAGAGACAACAAAATTTAGAAATCATCAAAAACGAAAATGCGGCAAGGCAATTACTATAGTTCTCGGATGGCAGAAAGCACTCTTTGGTGACTGCAAAATGCAATATAGTCATTGACATAATAAGCAATAGGTGGTTGTGGAGGATTTGAGGTATGGAAAGTTAGAGTAAGAAACTCAACCTGCGCACATCTGAAGCTGCTCTTGATAAGGTTATTGGGATGTTTGTTCAAAAAGGGTGAATTGAAAAAGTCAGAAAAGTGGGAAAAGTAAAAAAAACACTTGCTTTCCATGCGAAAGTGTGATATATTAAACGAGTTGCTGACATTGATGTGTCAGATATGCGCGATTAGCTCAGTTGGCAGAGCACCTGACTCTTAATCAGGGTGTCCAGGGTTCGAACCCCTGATCGCGCATTTTTATATTTTAAAGAGTAGGTGTCAAAATTTTTTTGGCACCTTTGTTTATTAATTAATAGGAAACTAATTGCGGCAGGGCAATTGCTATAGTTTCTTCATGGCAGAACCCACAATATGGTGGCTGCAAAATATAATGAAACTATCGACATAATAAGCAATAAGTGACCAGATGGCAGCTTCGGATGTGCGAAGTTTGAATGAAAAATATATTTATATGGAATTACTGCGTTCTATGACGGGAAAGGTTTGACATGAATATATCCGTAGGCATATAATAAAAAGTACGAGTAAGATGCGGCGAGACATAGAAATACTTGCGTAGGCGGTATTTTGATATACGTTTTATGTGTAAACCGGGTGACCGGCATTGTGTATATATTTTCTCGTTGTAATAAAATCAAAGTATAGAGAGGTACATAATATGATAGCAAAAAAAATGGTGAAATTTGTTGAGGGAAGCTCGGTTACAAGAGCAATGTTTGAGGAAGGGAAGAAGATGGCGGTTGAGTTTGGCGCAGAGAACGTCTATGATTTCAGTCTTGGAAACCCAAGCGTAGAGCCTCCAAAACAGGTTAAAGAAGCCATTATTGAGACATTGAATGAGGATGCACCGAATTTCGTGCATGGTTATATGAACAACTCCGGATACGAGGAAGTGCGCGAGAGAATTGCACAGTCCTTAAATCGCCGCTTTGACACAAAGTTTTCTCAGAATAATATCATTATGACAGTAGGTGCTGCAGGTGGTCTTAATGTTGCGCTTAAAACATTGTTAGATCCGGGCGATGAAGTAATCGCATTTGCACCATATTTTGGAGAATATAATAATTATGTAGCTAACTTTGACGGTGTAATGGTAGTTGTACCGGCAGATGTACCTTCTTTCCAGCTCGATCTTGAGACGTTTGCAAAGAAGATCACGGCAAAGACGAAAGCAGTGATTGTCAATAATCCGAACAATCCTACCGGTGTAGTATATTCAGAAGAAACGATTCAGAAATTGGCAGCAGTATTGGAGGAGAAGCAAAAAGAGTTTGGAACGCAGATTTACCTTATTGCAGACGAACCATACCGTGAGCTTGCTTATGATGGCGTAGAAGTGCCATATCTGACGAAGTATTATCGTAATACAATTGTAGGATATTCTTATAGTAAATCTCTGTCTCTTCCGGGTGAGCGTATTGGTTACCTTGTGATTCCGGATGAGGTAGATGATTTTGAAAATGTTATTTGTGCAGCAAATGTTGCGAATCGTATTTTAGGATTTGTAAATGCACCATCTTTGATGCAGCTTGCGGTATCAAAATGTCTGGATGCGACAACGGATGTTGCAGCCTATGATGCCAACCGAAAGCTGCTTTACAATGCTCTGACAGAGTATGGCTTTGAGTGTGCTAAACCGGAAGGGGCTTTTTATCTTTGGGTTAAGGCTAAGGAAGATGATAAGGCATTTGTTGCCAAAGGAAAAGAGTTCCATATTTTAATGGTTCCGGGAAGTGCATTTATGTGTCCTGGTTATGTGCGGATTGCTTATTGTGTGGATCATGCGATGATCGAGCGCTCGCTCCCGGCATTTAAGAAGCTGGCTGAGTGTTATCAGTAAATAAGTGTAACAATTCTAAGTGGACGACAGAAATAGACGGAAAAGAGGTATGACATGAGTAGATTGGAAGATAATTTTCGCAAAGTAGAGCCGTATGTTCCGGGCGAACAGCCTAATTTGCCGGACATGGTTAAGTTGAATACTAACGAAAATCCATATCCGCCATCACCAAAGGTGGCAGAAGCACTGCAGAAGTTTGAACTCGACAGCCTGAGATTATATCCGGATCCGGCATCGACAGACTTAGTCAATGCGCTGGCAGAAAGATATCATGTGCAGGCAGATCAGGTGTATACAGGAGTAGGATCCGATGATGTACTTGCTATTGCGTTTTTGACATTTTTTAATTCGGGTAAACCGATTTTGTTCCCGGATATTACATATTCGTTCTATGATGTATGGGCAGAATTATTTCAAATTCCGTATGAGCGTCCGGCTTTGGACGATGCCTTTGCACTTCGATTGGAAGATTATCAGTGCGAAAATGGCGGTATCGTGATAGCCAATCCAAATGCACCGACGGGTATTCGTCAGAGTGAGGAGTTTTTGCGCGCAGTCATCGAAGCTAATCCGAATGTTGTTGTCATAATTGATGAGGCATATGCAGATTTTAGCGGTTATACAGCACTTCCGCTGGTGGACGAGTATGAAAATGTTGTGGTAGTACAAACGTTTTCAAAATCTCGCTCTATGGCAGGAATGCGTATTGGTCATGCAATCGGTAATGCGAAATTGATCAAGGCAATGAACGACGTTCGATATTCGTTTAACAGTTATCCGATGACTCGTTTATCCGTAGCACTTGGCGTTGCTGCGTTATCAGATCAGGATTATTTTGAGGAGACTACAGCGAAGATTGTTGCAACACGAGAGCGCACCAAACAGGCACTTACGGAGCTTGGTTTTACGTTTGGAGATTCGATGACAAATTTTATTTTTGCGACACATAAAACCGTTCCGGCTACACATTTGTTTGAAGAATTGCGCAAGCAGCACATTTTTGTCAGACATTTTTCCAGTCCGCGCATTGACAATTATCTGCGAATATCCATTGGAACGGATGCGGAAATGGATCGTTTTTTGGCTGCGGTACAGGAAATTATTGCTCAGTGGGATAAATAAAGAGCATGAGGTTTTTGGCTCGGTATACTGTTGGGAAGCATAAGTTAGCGTTGACAGAAGCAGAGGATAGTGATATTCTCATATATGTAAAAAAGATAGAGGTCGCACTCTTCATGAGTAGGATTTCGGATGCGTCAGGCGCAGTAGATGAGATCAGAAAGGGAACAGTGCCGAAAGAAAGCTTGTCCTGCAGCAAGATTTCTTGGGCATGGCGTGAATAACGACATGACTGTCATCAAGAGGATGGAGAGCTATCGGTTTGAAGAGATACTTCAAAGAGGTGATACATCCCGTGTATCACCTCTTTTTGTTAGCTGGGTAACTCGAATTTCCCGTAAAATGGCATTTGCAAAAGGTAACTGTGAGTGCATGGGTGGGAAAATGCTCAAACGACAACCAATATCTAAAAATCAGAACCCCGATTTGGGAATAGCGAAAGCAGAATGGAGGAAATTATGTCAATTTTTACAGGAGCAGGCGTGGCTTTGGTCACACCAATGAAAGAGAACTTGGAGGTAAACTACGACAAATTAGATGAGATTTTGGAGTGGCAGATTGCAGAGGGAACGGATGCGATTATTATTTGTGGAACGACCGGAGAGTCTGCAACTTTATCTGAAGAAGAGCATGCAAATGTGATTCGTTTTGCGATTGAGCGTGTAAATCACCGTATTCCGGTCATTGCCGGCACCGGTTCTAACTGCACGGCAACAGCAGTACAGCTTAGCAAAGAAGCTTCTGAGGCAGGAGCAGAGGGTGTGCTTGTTGTAACTCCGTATTACAACAAGGCAACGCAGAATGGTTTGATTGCACATTATAAAAAGATTGCGTCAGAGATCACGGCACCGATCATTTTATACAATGTACCAAGCCGTACCGGTTGCGGAATGACACCACAGACCATCGCTACACTTATTAAAGATGTAGACAATATTGCAGGTGTGAAAGAAGCTTCCGGTAACATCAGCGCTGTAGCGCAAATTCTGCACCTGTGCGATGGTAATGTGGATCTGTATTCCGGAAATGACGACCAGACAATTCCGATGCTTTCTTTGGGAGCAAAAGGCGTGATTTCTGTGTTGTCAAATGTTGCGCCGAAGTATACACATGAGATGGTTATGAATTATTTAAATGGAAATGTGAAGCAGAGTGCCAAGATGCAGCTTGATGCACTTCCGTTATGTGATGCATTGTTCTGTGAAGTAAATCCGATCCCGGTAAAAGCTGCTATGAATATGATGGGTAAAAACGTTGGTTCATTACGCGCACCTTTGACAGAGATGGAAGATGCTCACAAGGAGATCTTAAAGAGAGAAATGGCAGCGATGCACTTGATTTAAGGTGTCTCGCTCGAATTACTTTAGAATGATCTGGGGTTTAAAAAGGAGTCGGCCTGTGGCAGAGGGAGCTACCACAGGCCCAATGAAAAAAATGAAAAAGAATCTATCTCAAACATAAGTCAGTCGGCTAGTTTGGTAGAAATCAAATGCTTCTTTTGATTTCACTGCTTTTCTTGAAATCTGTTCTCTTTGATTTCTATGTATACATAATAGCATGCAAATGTGGACAGAATTTGTCCATATTCTAAAAAAAATCTTAATTTTCAAAACGATTTGTAAAAAAAACGCTCAAACCTTGCGGTCTAAGCGTTTTAAGGAAACTTGTTGTTGCTTTTCTCGATTTTATGCTTTAATTAGCGCTGTCCATATTTTTCCAAAATGGCATTAATACGTTCTGCAGGGTTTAATAAACCGCTAATGGATTGATCGTGATTTAAGGTGTCGATCAATAAGGCGATATACTTGCTCATGTCTACGCTGACATAATAGTCTCTAGACAAAACTTCTTCCGGCTGATATACAAGGTTTGTTGTGAGAACCTTATCGATCAAGCCTTTTTCATGTGCTTCATCAAATTTGGACATGCCGTTTGTAAACAGACCAAACGTTGCAGCAACAAAGATACGATTTGCTTTGCGCTGCTTTAACTGTGTTGCAACATCGATCATGCTTTCACCCGAGGAAATCATATCATCGACGATGATAACATCTTTGCCCTGCAGGTCAGAGCCGAGGAACTCATGGGCAATGATCGGATTGCGTCCGTCAACAATGCGGCTGTAATCGCGACGTTTATAGAACATACCCATATCGATGCCAAGAACGTTTGCGTAATATACAGCACGTCCCATAGCACCTTCATCCGGGCTGATCACCATCAAATGGTCTGCATCAACCTTAAGGTCCGGCACGTTCTTCAGAAGTGCTTTGATGAATTGATACGTAGGCTGAACGGTTTCGAAACTATTCAAAGGAATTGCGTTTTGAACGCGAGGATCATGTGCATCAAAGGTGATAATACTTTCAACACCCATTTGTGTTAATTCGTGCAATGCCATTGCGCAGTCCAAGGATTCGCGTGCACTGCGTCGATGCTGTCTGCTTTCATATAAGAAAGGCATGATCACAGTGATGCGGCGTGCCTTGCCACCAACTGCAGCAATGATACGCTTAAGATCCTGATAATGATCATCCGGCGACATGTGATTCGTGTGTCCGCAAACGGTATAAGTTAAGCTGTAATTGCAGACATCAACTAATAAATACAAATCATCTCCACGCACAGATTCGTTGATGATGCCTTTCGCCTCGCCGGAACCAAAACGCGGGCAGGCGGAATCAATCAAGAAAGAATCACGGTTGTATCCTGCAAAGGTAGATGCGGTAGCATTTTGTGCAGCGCGGTCCTTTCTCCAGTCAACGATATAATCGTTTACTCGTTTGCCCATGTCGTGGCTGCTCTCCAGCGCCAAGATACCAAGGGTACCAACAGGAAGTGTGTCTGCTAACTTGTCATGTCGTTTCATAGTAAAATGTCCTCCGTATGAATTTATATAATTGTTATCATGTTATTTGGCAGTTAATCTAGCCTTCTGACGTATATCATCTCCAATTATTAAGAAGAAATGATAAAAACCGATAAAACGTGAGAAAATACGCTCGCTGTATCGGTCACGTAATTCCTGAAACGATAAATTGGTCGAGATGATGGTTGACTTATGGTTGATATGGCGCTCCTCAATAAAATAATACAGCTGAGAAGACGTAAAGCCATTGACCAATTCTGCCCCAAGATCATCTATAATGAGCAAATCGCTTTGCAGCATATATGCAATTTGTTCGTTTGAAGTGGAAATATCCTCATGACGGAACTTATTCCTCTCTAAAATATCAAAAAGCTGCAATGAAGTCAAGTAAAGCACCGTGTGAGATGTATCCAAAAGTTTCTTGGCGATACAGTGTGTCAGAAAGGTTTTGCCGACGCCTGTAGAACCATAGAATATCAGGTTGTCATAGGAATCATCAAAGTGCTTGATATAGTCTAGACAGACCGTTTTTACCTTGCGAATATTTTGGCGGGCTGTTAGAGAAAGATTTTCATTGACGATGGTGTCATCGTAGTAACTATCATCAAAGGTGTCAAAATTCTCATGATTCAGAATGTCCATAAGATTTGAACTTTCATAAAGAGCCTTGATCTCAGCGTTTTTAAGGCAGTGACAAGGTTCGTTGTTCTGATAGCCGGTGTCTTTGCAGTCCGGACAGGTATAAATGCTTTGCAGATAATCTTCCGGATAGCCGTGATGTAACAGCAGCGCCTTTTTGCGGGACAGCAATGCTTCGCGTTCTGCGCTGTATTCAGCTTCGCTCTTTGGGTCCGGTTCGGTCTGAAACAATTCTTTGCGCGCCTGCGTCAGTGATAAGTCCATAATATCGTGTTGGATCTGTTCTAATTCCGGAATTTCAGCAAAAAGTGTTTCGTACCGCTTATCCAGTATGCGCTGATTGTTCATTCGCGTCTGATCATATTGAAACATGATATCGCGATATTGTGTGTTGGATATTCCCATGGCGTCTCCTCCTGGTTGCTGCGTGATGGTATGTGCTGCGGTCTGTCATCAGATCGTACTATTGCATAAGTAATTTGCGCTCCAATTCCTGTAATTCTTCGCTGCTGACATCCCGTTGCTTGAAATTTTGGAATTGATTGCGCGGTGGTTGTTTACCGGATGTGGAAGGTTTCTTCTTTTCTTTTTGCTCTTTGGTCTGTGCATAGTGCAGGTCTGATTGTTCTACACCTTGTAATGTGCGAACATTTTGCTCATTCCAATGAGATAATATCCCTTCGGTGTATTTGAAGTCTGCGTGGTGCAGCTTAAGCACAGTGCGGTTGCAGGCCTCTAAGATCACACTAAGATCCATATTCCAGTCATTTTGCCAATGATCCACATATTTTTTTTCGATTTCTGCAAGACCGCGACCAAGTCCTAAAGCCTTGGAAACAGCATTGTAGGAAGCCAGATATCGTACAGAAGCATTCTGTGCCTGTTCCGGCGTTTTGATCCCCTGCTCGTGCCATGACAGGGCGACTGTCTGAATGTAATTGCAGGCGGTCTTTCCCATAGAAATGCAGTAGTCGTAGAGATGCAGGATCAGTTCTCTGGAAAAATGCAGTGTACCATACAAATAGGTAATAAGCTGTATTTCGGTTGGTTTCATTGGGCGTTCAAGGTAGCTTTCGACAACATTGCATACCCATACGAAATCCTCGTTGGTGGACAATTCTTGAATCTGTTCCGGAGAAACTTGAATTGGTTTCACGGCAGAGGAATTCTTCTCCTGCGCGGAATTGCTTGCTCTGTGAACATCGGAATTGACATTAGAAGGAGCGTCGGTTCCGGATGATTCATAAGTTGATGTATTCGCTGCGTCGGTTTCTGAGAGATCAGAATTGCGTCTATCGAGCGCACCGGTTTCTGAGAGATCAGAATTGCGTCTATCGAGCGCACCGGTTTCTGAGAGATCAGAATTGCGTCTATTGAGCGCACCGGTTTCTGAGAGATCAGAATCTACGCCTAGCGATGCAGCAGATTCTTTTGCAGTGTTTTCATAAGTGTCGAAATCACGTTCCGCAAAGGGGATCAGCATTTCGAGTCCTAAAATCTCTCCGGTTGCTTTGTCGCGGTTTAAGGACATAAGCCCCTTTTTCTCCCAGTACATTAACGCCCGCAAAATATCTTTTTCTGTATTTTCTAATTGATCCGCAAGAGAGGAAATGGAAAAATTACTTTCCTTTGCCTGCAGACATTTCGCAATGTAGAGATACACCTTAACGTAACTGCCGTTGGCAGCTGGCATATAATCTTCAATAAAGCTGTTATATATCGTTGTGATCGGCGGTATATGGTTAGTACAAAGTAATATATGATCCATTGCAGCCTCCGTATATGTAAAGTAAATTACACGTTATATTTCCGTGCGAATTGTATTTTAACACAGTTTCTTTGGAAAGAAAATAGCACACAAATACACATTCAAGCTGTGGACTAAATTGTGGATAATGTGGATAACTCGTATCAAAATGATCAAGATTGCGGATTTTCAACATTTATCTGATGTTAATTGTGTAAAAAATATCCACAACGGATTGTGCAGAGATATGCACAGTCACATTGTGGATAATGTGGATAACTATTCTTTGACCAGGTCTTCGCCAATAGTTACTATATTTCCGGCACCCATAGTTATTAACAAGTCACCGTCGATACAATTTTCCAATAAAAATTTTTTGATCTGTTCAAAATCCGGGAAGTAATAAGCATCTTTGCCTAATTTCTTCATTTCTTCCTGTAGAGTTTTAGAAGAAATATCACCGGGATCAGCCTCTCTGGCGGCATATATGTCTGCAAGCACAACATTATCTGCGAGGGATAGCGCCTCTGCAAATTCATGCAGCAATGCTCGGGTACGGCTGTATGTATGTGGCTGGAATACGCACCAAAGACGCTTATGTGGAAACTTGGCAGCAGCCTGCAGCGTTGCTTTGATCTCCGTAGGATGATGTGCATAATCATCGACCACGGTGACTCCGTGGAACGATCCCTTTTGTTCGAAACGACGTTCCGTGCCGTGGAAGGCGAGGAGTCCCTCTTGGATCGTCTCCATAGGAATATCATAATATTCTGCAGTGGCGATGGCTGATAAAGCGTTGGCTACGTTGTGTCTTCCGATTACTGACAAACGAACGCGGATGCCGGTTTCTTTGCCGAATCGAACTAATTCAAAAGAACCGCAGCCATCTTCGCCGAATGTAATATCCTTTGCTTCGTAATCTGCAGGGTTTTCCAAGCCGAATGTAATGATCCGGCAGTCCAGATCGTTTGTGATCGCATCAAGCTTTTCGATATCGGAGTTGATGATCAGTACACCGTTCTTTGGCAAGAGCTTTGCAAAGCGGTGAAAAGAGTGGCGAATGTCATCCAGATCCTTAAAAAAGTCTAGGTGATCTGCATCAATATTCAAAATAATACCTGCCGTTGGATGGAATTTCAGAAAGCTATTGGTGTATTCGCAGGCTTCGGTGATGAAATTCTCGGAATGGCCGACACGGATATTGCCGTGGATCGCATCCAAGATACCGCCAACGGAGATCGTTGGATCTTTCTTAGCGGCTAAGAAAATATGTGTCAGCATGGAAGTTGTTGTTGTTTTGCCGTGTGTACCGGAAACGCCAATGGCATTCGTATAGTTTTTCATGACCTGTCCAACCATTTCGGCACGCTCCATCATAGGAAGTCCCATTTCTTTGGCAGCGCGAAATTCGGGATTGTCCGGATGAATAGCGGCGGTGTATACGACAAAGTCAATGTCGGAAGTGATGTTATTGCTTTTTTGACCATACAATACTTCCACTCCTAAGGATTGTAAATGCTCTGTAATTTTGCTGCGGTTTGCATCGGAGCCCTTTACGGTAAAGCCGGCATCGTGTAACAGCTCAGCAAAACCGCTCATGCTGATGCCTCCGATGCCTATAAAATATGCAGTACATGGTTTGGTTAATTGAATTTGATACATAATTCCCTCCATATAAAAGCCGTCCAAAAGTGGGGCGGCATATTTTGTAAAATTGGCCTGCCTGCAAGAAATGTGCTCCAGCGAACCAATCCTTGTGTCAGTCTTTTCTATTATTATAGAACACAAATGCAAAAAAGCAAATTAAATAGTGTTTACAGTTTAGAAATAATTTGTTAAAAATTGAAACAAAGCTGGTGGACAATGTAAAAAACTCGTCAAATAAGGGTTTTTTATGCAAAAAATTGTATGAAATGTATAAAAAATATCAATTTTCAAAAGAAAATTTATGAAATTTGTTCACATTTTACAGTGGTTGTGATATACTTAAATCATTAAGAAATACATAGTAAGGGGTGATTGCGTGATTAAGAAAGAAATGATAGCAATGTTACTGGCAGGTGGACAGGGATCCAGGTTAGGGGTTCTGACTGCTGATGTTGCTAAACCAGCGGTAGCGTTTGGTGGGAAGTACCGTATTATCGATTTTCCATTGAGCAATTGCATTAATTCGGGAGTAGATACAGTCGGCGTGCTGACACAGTACCAGCCGCTACGCCTGAACACACACATTGGAATTGGTATTCCGTGGGATTTGGATCGTAATGTAGGTGGCGTTTCTATTTTGCCACCATATGAGAAGAGTACCAGCAGTGAGTGGTATACAGGTACAGCGAATGCTATATATCAGAATTTGCGATATATGGAATATTACAACCCGGACTATGTGCTGATTTTGGGCGGCGACCATATTTACAAAATGGATTATGAAGTGATGCTTGATTTCCACAAAGCAAACAAGGCAGATGTAACGCTTGCAACGATTCCGGTTCCGATGGAAGAGGCTAGTCGTTTTGGCGTTGTTATCACAGATGAGAATAAGCAGATTCAGGAATTTGAGGAGAAACCGGAGCATCCTCGCAGCAACCTTGCTTCGATGGGTATCTACATTTTCTCTTGGCCGGTGCTTCGTGAAGCGTTGATCAAGTTAAAGGATCAGCCGGCATGTGACTTTGGTAAACACATTATTCCATATTGCCATGAGAAAGGTGATCGTATTTTTGCATACGAATACAATGGCTATTGGAAAGATGTCGGAACGCTTGGCTCATATTGGGAGTCAAACATGGAGTTGATCGATCTCATTCCGGTCTTCAATCTGTATGAAGAATTTTGGAAGATCTATACGAAGAGTGATCGTATTCCACCTCAGTATATCGCAGAGGATGCCATCGTTGATAAGGCGATCATTGGTGAAGCATCAGAGATATACGGAGAGGTACATAGCTCTGTTATCGGTTCGGGTGTTACGATCGAGCCGGGTGCGATTGTGCGGGATTCTATTATTATGAGTTCTACTACGATCAAAGCGGGAACGATAGTCGATAAGTCGATTATCGCTGAGAATGTAACTGTTGGCAAAGATTGTAAGCTTGGTGTCGGAGAAGAGCTGCCAAATAAGGTTAAACCGGATGTGTATGCATTTGGTCTTGTAACTATTGGTGAAGACAGCGTGATTCCGGATGGCGTGCAGATCGGTAAAAACACAGCGATCAAAGGCGTTACGGAACCATCAGATTATCCGGACGGAGTTCTTGCAGGCGGTGAAACTTTGATTAAGGTAGGTGACAGATAATGAGAGCGATTGGAATAGTATTAGCAGGTGGTAATAATAGCAGAATGCGTGAATTGTCCAATAAACGTGCAACGGCAGCGATGCCGATCGCGGGAGGGTTTCGCAGCATAGATTTTGTACTAAGCAACATGAGTAACTCTCACATTCAGAAAGTTGCGGTTTTTACGCAATATAATGCAAAGTCGCTGAATGAACATTTGAATTCTTCAAAATGGTGGGATTTCGGAAGAAAGCAGGGCGGTCTGTATGTATTCACGCCGACAACGACGCCGGAAAACAGTTATTGGTATCGCGGAACGTTGGATGCGATGGCGCAGAACCTGAGTTTTCTGAAGAACAGTCATGAGCCATACGTTGTGATCGCTTCGGGCGATGGCGTGTATAAGATGGATTACAATAAAGTGTTGGAGTTCCATATTGCAAAAAAAGCAGATTTTACTGTTGTAACTGCAGATGTAACCGACAAAGATGATCCAAGCCGCTTCGGTGTGCTTCGTGTTGACGGTGAAGGCAGGATCACAGATTTTGAGGAGAAGCCGATCAATGCAGAAACATCTACTGTTTCGACAGGTGTATACATTGTGCGCCGTCGTATGTTGATCGAGCTGATCGAGAAATCTATGCAGGAAGAACGTTATGACTTTGTAAAGGATATATTGATCCGTTATAAGAATGTAAAGAAGATATATGCATATCCAATGGATTCCTACTGGAGCAACATTTCTTCGGTAGATTCTTATTACAACACGAATATGGATTTCCTGAACAAAGATATTAGGGATTATTTCTTCCGTCAATATCCGGACATTTATTCGAAAGTTGAGGATCTTCCTCCGGCTAAATATAATGTCGGATCAAATGTGAAGAACAGTTTGGTTTCCAGTGGATGTATCATTAATGGAACTGTTGAAAATTCCATTTTGTTCAAGGAAGTATATATTGGAAATAATTGCACCATCAAAAATTCGATCATCCTTAATGATGTTTACATTGGTGATAATACACATATTGAGAATTGCATCGTTGAAAGCAGAGATACGATTCGTGCCAATACAAATTATACATCAGAGGATGGTAAGATTCGCATTGTAGTTGAGAAGAATGAGAGATACGCACTGTAGAAAGGGGAATTCTTTTCAAGAAATAGGGGAATAGTAAAGATGTGATGATGCACAGAAAAATAACCAAAGGAGGTTACAGGGAGTGCAGATAACAGATGTTAGGATACGCAAGATTACGAAAGAAGGTAAGATGCGGGCCGTGGTATCGATCACTTTGGACAATGAATTTGTTGTACATGACATTAAAGTCATTGAAGGTGAGAAAGGATTGTTTATTGCCATGCCGAGCCGTCGATCTGGCGATGGAGAATTTCGCGATGTAGCGCATCCAATCAACCGGGAAACGCGTGAGCGTTTTCAGGCGATTGTTTTAGAACGATATGAGAGGTTTATGGAGGAGTCTGCTGATGAGGAGGAGACTTCCGAAGTGTGATGAGGATTGCACGCAATCAAACTAACATAACCGCCCTGGTAGTGAGCTGAATGCTTGCTGCCGGGGCGGTGCTTTTTAAAATCACGATTTATATTTATATTGAGTGCTTTTGACATGTTCATATGCGCAAAGTGAAATGAAAAAACAGACAAAAAAGATTTTGTCGATGTTTCTGGCGGTTGCAATGGTATTGGGACTTACAGGCAACATTCAGGGAACAAAGGAAGGGGCAGCAGAGGAAGCTTGAAGTGACATTTACGATCGATGGAATTGAGTGGGGCACACTGATTGTGAAACCGACCGAAACGCCAAAGGTAACGTCGACCGTAAAGCCGGGTCTCTCACAGATCGGTTTTTTTCTATATTATAATAAGAAGAAACACAAATTGAAAAGATTCTCTGCCTTTCAAAATGTCTGCAACAGAGCATTTTGTTTCGCTTGAAACTGTGCTTGAGAAAAAATTAAAAAAATGTAAAAAAATGCTTGCAAACCCTTGAAAAATATAGTATAGTAATAAATGCTGTGACATGATAGCGTAGAAGCGTGAGGTTGCTCTTACCTGGTAACGGATAAGAGGTTTTCCGTGGAGCGAATGTCAAGTTGAGAATTGGCGACAAGTCACTGTACGAAAATCCAATATTCTGTAGAGCATATTTGTAAGAATATGCCCGGAAAACACGGGAAGAGTTCTGTATAATTTGTAAACCGACAGGACACACCCGGATGAGTGTACAGTCACCACTTGTTGCGCTGAAACAGGCGGGCATGGCGAAGAGCCAAGATCAGTAATGTCCGTGAAAGTGCGAAAAGGAGGCGGCTTTTTTTATGGCAACAAAGGTAATGAGAATTACACTTAAGGCGTATGACCACAATCAGATCGATCATGCAGCTGGTAAAATTATTGATACGGTAAAGAAGACAGGAGCTAAGGTTAGCGGTCCGGTACCTCTTCCAACTAAGAAGGAAGTAGTAACAATTCTTCGTGCCGTTCATAAGTACAAAGATTCCAGAGAGCAGTTCGAGCAGAGAACTCATAAGAGACTGATTGACGTTATTGCTCCAACCCAGAAGACGGTTGAGGCGCTGACAAAGATGGAAATGCCATCTGGCGTAGCAGTTAAATTGGTCATGAAAGAGAAATAATTTCTCTTTATGAAATAGTAAGATCCTTAGGGTTTATATAAAGACGACAGCAAAGAGGTGATGCCTTGGAGCGTCATTAAGTTTTTGGTTTACAAACTTCCAACTTATAGACCATCTAGGATGAATGCAGGCGAAGCGATTGCTTGGCGATGCATTCCGCTGTAGATTAACAGGAGGTGCAACATTATGAAGAAAGCTATTTTAGCTACGAAGGTCGGAATGACACAGATCTTCAACGAGAACGGAGTATTAACTCCGGTTACTGTACTTCAGGCTGGTCCTTGCTATGTTACACAGGTAAAGACAGTTGATAATGATGGGTACAGTGCAGTGCAGGTAGGATTTGTTGATAAGAAAGACAAAGTTATCACGAAGGATGCTACAGGCAAGAAAGAGGTCAAGAGAACTCACGGCGTAAACAAGCCATTACAGGGACATTTTGCAAAAGCAGGTGTATCCGGTAAGAGATATCTGAAAGAATTCAAGTTTGAGAACGCAGAAGAGTACACACTTGGTCAGGAAATTAAAGCTGACATCTTTGAAGCAGGTGACAAGATCGATGCAACCGGAACAACAAAGGGTAAAGGTTTCCAGGGTGCGATCAAGAGACACGGACTGCACAGAGGACCTATGGGACATGGTTCTAAGTTCCACAGACATGCTGGTTCTAACGGTGCTTGTTCTGATCCTAGCCGTGTATTCAAAGGCAAGAAGATGCCTGGTCAGATGGGTGGCGTACAGAGAACAATCCAGAATCTTGAGGTCGTCAGAGTTGACGCAGATCAGAATCTGATCCTTGTTAAGGGCGCTGTTCCGGGACCAAAGAAGGCTTGTGTAGTAATTAAGGAAAGCGTTAAGACGAAATAATTCTTTTGGAAAGGAGGAACACACAGATGGCTAACGTATCTGTTTATAATATGGAAGGCAGCGAAGTTGAGAAGATGGACTTAAACGACAACGTATTCGCTGTTGAGGTTAATGAGCATTTAATGCATATGGCTGTTGTATTACAGCTTGCAAATAAGCGTCAGGGTACACAGAAGGCTAAAACCCGTTCTGAAGTAAGTGGCGGTGGAAGAAAACCTTGGAGACAGAAAGGAACTGGTCATGCAAGACAGGGATCTATCCGTGCTCCACAGTGGACAGGCGGTGGAATTGTATTTGCTCCAACGCCAAGAGATTACTCCTTCAAGATGAACAGAAAGGAGAAGGCTGGTGCAATTAAGTCTGCACTGACCTCTAGAGTAAACGAAGAGAAATTCGTTGTACTTGATTCTCTTAAGTTTGATGAGATCAAAACAAAGAAAATGGTTAGCGTTTTGGATGCTTTGAAAGTAAAGAAAGCATTGGTTGTATTAGACGGTGACAACGAGAACGTAGCAAAGTCTGCTAAGAATATTGCAGGTGTACGTGCTGTAGCGGTAAATGCGATCAACGTATACGATATTTTGAAATATGAGACAGTCATCATTACAAAAGCGGCTGTATCTAAGATTGAGGAGGTGTACGCATAATGGCAGATTTGAAGTATTATGATATTATCCAGAAGCCGATCATCACAGAGAAATCTATGACAGCTATGGAAGAGAAGAAGTACACATTCGCAGTACACCCTGAGGCAACAAAGAGCCAGATTAAAGAAGCTGTTGAGAAGCTTTTTGAGGGAGCTAAGGTTGCTAAGGTAAACACAATGAACCTTGACGGTAAGACACGCCGTCGTGGTAGAACAGCCGGCAAGACTGCTAAGACTAAGAAGGCAATCGTTAAGTTGACTGAGGACTCTAAAGATATCGAGATCTTCGAGGGTCTGTAAAATCAAATCGTGTAAATCCTGTAAGGAAAACCTATCTTACAGGTCATATTGATAAAGGATATGAGAAAGGAGAACAGAAATGGGAATTAAGACATTTAACCCATATACCCCGTCTAGAAGACAGATGTCCGTTCTTGATAAGACAGAGTTGACTGCTACAAAGCCTGAGAAGTCTTTGACAGTGTCTCTTAAGAAGAACGCTGGACGTAATGCACAGGGTAAGATCACAGTAAGACATCGTGGTGGTGGTTCTAGAAGAAAATACAGAATCATCGATTTTAAGAGAAATAAGGATGGTATCCCGGCAATCGTTAAGACTGTTGAGTATGATCCAAACAGAACAGCAAATATCGCATTAGTTGCTTATGCTGATGGCGAGAAGAGATACATCTTAGCTCCAGAGGGACTTAAGGTTGGTCAGAAGATCATGAACGGTCCTGAGGCTGAGATTGCAGTTGGTAACTGCTTGCCACTGGAGAATATCCCGGTTGGTACACAGATCCACAACATCGAGCTTCATCCTGGTAAGGGTGGACAGATGGTTCGTTCCGCTGGTAACAGCGCACAGCTCATGGCTAAAGAAGGAAAGTATGCAACACTTCGTCTTCCATCTGGTGAGATGAGAATGGTTCCTATCGTATGCCGTGCTACAGTAGGTGTTATCGGAAACGGCGAGCATGCATTGGTAAACATTGGTAAAGCCGGACGTAAGCGTAACATGGGTATCAGACCTACGGTTCGTGGTTCCGTAATGAACCCTAATGACCATCCACACGGTGGTGGTGAAGGTAAGACAGGTATCGGTCGTCCAGGTCCATGCACTCCTTGGGGTAAACCTGCTCTTGGCTTGAAGACACGTAAGAAGAATAAACAGTCAAACAAGATGATCGTAAGAAGAAGAGATGGTAAGGCATTAGCAAAATAATTGCTAAGTCACCATGACTTCTATGAAGAGTTGGAATAGTCGGCACAGCCGACAGAATGGAGGATACAATGGCACGTTCATTAAAGAAAGGACCTTTCGCTGACAAGAGCCTTCTTAAGAAGGTAGATGCTCAGGTAGCATCCGGTGATACACAGGTCATCAAGACTTGGTCTCGTCGTTCCACTATTTTCCCATCATTCGTAGGATTGACATTTGCAGTACATGATGGCAGAAGACATGTACCTGTATATGTTACAGAGGATATGGTTGGACACAAACTCGGTGAGTTCGTAGCTACAAGAACTTACAGAGGCCATGGCAAAGACGAGAAGAAGGGCAAATAATAAATAGCAATAGTTTTCTTAGCAACTGCAGTGCATGCCACTAAGCGGTTGCGACAGAAAACGGTGCTTACAAAAAGAACCACCCGGCAGAGTGGGAATAATATCAGATCTGCAAATAACGAATTGCAGCAATACGCTGTAGACAATGATACAGATATTTGAAAGGAGGCTTCCATCATGGCAAAGGGACATAGATCTCAGATTAAGAGAGAGAGAAATGAGAACCAGAAAGACACCAGACCTTCCGCTAAGTTATCTTATGCAAGAATTTCCGTACAGAAGGCTTGTTACGTGTTAGATGCCATCAGAGGCAAAGATGTAGAGACAGCAATTGGTATTTTATCTTATAATCCAAGATATGCGTCAAGCGTCATTTTGAAATTATTACAGTCCGCAGTTGCAAATGCGGAGAACAACAATGGTATGAATCCAGCAGATTTATACATTGAAGAGTGTTTCGCAAACAAGGGACCGACAATGAAGAGAATTAGACCTAGAGCACAGGGTAGAGCATACCGCATCGAGAAGAGAATGAGTCATATTACCATCATTCTTAACGAGCGCTAATCCGAAAACGGTCTATGAAAGGAGATTAAAATGGGACAGAAAGTTAATCCTCATGGTTTAAGAGTCGGCGTGATCAGTGATTGGGATTCCAATTGGTTTGCAGAGGATAAGTTCGCAGACTATCTTGTAGAAGATTACAAGATCAGAGAGTTTGTAAAGAAGAAACTTTACAGCGCTGGCATCTCAAAGATTGAAATTGAGAGACCGACTGACAAGGTAAGAGTTATTATTCATACAGCAAAGCCTGGATTTGTAATTGGTAAGGGCGGCGCTGAAATCGAGAACTTAAAGAAAGAGCTTTTGAAAGTTCTTGATCGTAAAGTTGCATTAGACATCAAGATCATGGATATCAAGAATCCGGATAAACATGCACAGTTAGTTGCAGAGAATATTGCACAGCAGTTAGAGAACCGTATTTCTTTCCGTCGTGCTATGAAGTCTGCAATGAGCAGAACACTCAAGACTGGTGCAAAGGGAATCAAAGCTTCTTGCTCCGGACGTCTGGGCGGTGCTGATATGGCTCGTACAGAGTTCTACAGCGAGGGTACAATTCCTCTTCAGACACTGCGTGCCGATATCGACTATGGTTTCGCAGAGGCTGATACAACTTATGGTAAAATTGGTGTAAAGGTATGGGTATACAATGGCGAAGTACTTCCAGCCAAGAAAAATTCGAAAAAGGAAGGGAGCGATAAATAATGTTAATGCCAAAGAGAGTTAAACATCGTAAGCAGTTCCGTGGTAGAATGACAGGAAAAGCGCTCAGAGGAAACAAGATCACAAACGGTGATTTCGGTATCGTTGCTTTAGAGCCGGCATGGATCAAGTCCAACCAGATCGAGGCAGCCCGTATCGCAATGACACGTTACATCAAGCGTGGTGGTAAAGTTTGGATCAAGATTTTCCCAGATAAACCGGTAACAAAGACTCCTGCCGAGACTCGAATGGGTAAAGGTAAAGGTGCTCTTGAGTACTGGGTAGCTGTAGTTAAGCCGGGTCGTGTAATGTTCGAGATTTCCGGTGTATCCGAAGAAATAGCTAAAGAAGCACTTCGTCTTGCAACTCACAAGTTGCCGGTTAAGTGTAAAGTTGTTTCTCGCGCAGACTTAGAAGGAGGTGCGGGCAGTGAAGAGTAAAGCATTATTGGAAGATTTGAGAACAAAATCTGCTGCAGAGTTAAATGAAGATTTAGTTGCCGCTAAAAAGGAATTGTTCAATCTCAGATTCCAGAACGCAACAAATCAGCTTGATAACACAAGCAGAATTAAAGAAGTAAAGAAGAACATCGCAAGAATTCAGACCGTGCTCGCAGCACAGGACTAAGACTTGCAGATCTATAGCCAAAATTTGGAAAGGAGGACACGATCGTGGAGAGAAATCTTAGAAAGACTCGTGTAGGTAAGGTTGTAAGCGATAAGATGGATAAGACAATCGTAGTTGCAGTAGTAGATAACGTAAAGCATCCACTTTATGGCAAGATCATCAAGAGAACTTATAAATTAAAGGCTCATGATGAAGAGAATACATGTAAGATTGGTGACAGAGTAAGAGTTATGGAGACAAGACCATTGTCCAAGGATAAGAGATGGAGACTTGTTGAGGTAATCGAGAGAGCAAAATAATTTGCGGAAATATGGAGGTAATTATGGTACAGCAGGAATCAAGACTGAGAGTAGCTGATAATACAGGTGCTAAAGAACTTCTTTGTATCAGAGTTATGGGCGGTTCAACCCGCAGATATGCAGGAATCGGTGACATCATCGTTGCTTCTGTTAAAGATGCAACACCAGGCGGTGTTGTAAAGAAAGGTGATGTTGTTAAAGCAGTTGTAGTTCGTACAGTAAAGAGCATTCGTCGTCCGGACGGTTCTTACATTAAGTTCGATGAGAACGCTGCAGTTATCATTCGTGATGACAAGACACCGAGAGGAACCCGTATCTTTGGACCAGTCGCTAGAGAATTAAGAGACAAGCAGTTCATGAAAATCGTTTCATTAGCACCAGAAGTATTATAAGGGAGGTGTCAAGAGTGGCAACAAGCAAGATTAAGAAGGGTGATACCGTTCGCGTTATCACTGGTAAGGATAAAGGCAGAGAAGGCAAGGTAACAGCGGTTAAAGATGGCAAGGTTGTTATCGACGGAATCAATCAGGTTACAAAGCATACAAAGCCAAGTCAGGCAAACCCACAGGGTGGTATTGTACAGCAGGCTGCTCCAATCGATGTGTCTAACGTAATGTACGTGAGCAAAGGAAAAGCTTCCCGCGTTGGCTTCAAGATTGAAGATGGTAAAAAGGTTCGTTATGCAAAAGCAACCGGAGAAGTGATTGACTAATATCAGAAAGGAGGCAGAGACGGTGACTCGCTTAAAAGAGACTTATCTTAACGAAATCGTTGATGCAATGACCAAGAAATTTGGTTATAAAAACGTTATGCAGGTACCAAAGTTAGATAAAATCGTTATCAACATGGGTATCGGTGAGGCGAAAGAGAATTCTAAAGTTCTCGATGCCGCTATGGCTGAGCTGGAGATCATCTCCGGACAGAAGCCTGTTATTACAAGAGCAAAGAACTCCATCGCTAACTTCAAATTAAGAGAGGGAATGGCGATCGGATGTAAGGTAACCTTAAGAGGCGACAAGATGTACGAATTCTTAGATCGTCTTGTAAACTTAGCATTACCTCGTGTGCGCGACTTCCGCGGTGTAAACCCGAATGCATTTGATGGTAGAGGTAACTATGCACTTGGAATCAAGGAGCAGTTAATCTTCCCTGAAATCGAGTACGATAAGGTAGACAAGGTTAGAGGTATGGATGTAATCGTTGTTACAACTGCTGAGACCGATGAAGAAGCTCGTGAATTATTAACACAGTTCGGTATGCCGTTCAAGAAATAAGGAGGGAATTTCATGGCTAAGACTTCTATGAAAGTAAAGCAGCAGCGCAAAGCAAAATTCTCTACAAGAGAGTATAGTCGTTGCAGAATTTGTGGTCGTCCACATGCTTATTTGAGAAAATACGGAATTTGCAGAATCTGCTTCCGTGAGTTAGCATATAAGGGACAGATTCCAGGCGTGAAGAAAGCAAGCTGGTAAGGAGGTAAAACAAGATGATGACGAGCGATCCTATTGCAGATATGCTTACAAGAATTCGTAATGCGAATACTGCAAAGCATGATACAGTAGATGTTCCTGCTTCCAAGATGAAGATTTCTATCGCAGAAATCCTTGTGAAGGAAGGTTACATTAAGAAATATGATATGATTGACGTTGATGGTATTCAGATGATTCACATCACGTTAAAGTACGGCGCAGACAAAAATGAGAAGATTATCACAGGTTTGAAGAGAATTTCTAAGCCGGGTCTTCGTGTTTACGCTGGTAAAGATGAGCTTCCAAAGGTTCTGGGCGGTCTTGGTATCGCAATCGTGTCTACAAACAAAGGCGTGATGACAGATAAAGAAGCAAGAAAAGCAAACGTTGGCGGTGAGGTACTTGCATTCGTTTGGTAGTCCAAACGATGCACTCACTACACTAAGAATATATGGAGGTAGACGGCATGTCACGTATCGGAAAAATGCCTATCGCTATACCAGCTGGAGTAACAGTTGATATTGCAGAAAATAATAAAGTGACTGTAAAGGGACCTAAGGGAACACTCGAGAGAGTTCTTCCTGCAGAGATGACAATTAAGAAAGAAGGCGAGGAAGTAGTAGTAACTCGTCCTAATGACTTAAAGAAGATGAAATCTTTACATGGTCTTACAAGAACGCTCATTTACAACATGGTGATTGGTGTAACTGAGGGTTATCAGAAAGAGCTTGAAGTAAACGGTGTAGGTTACAGAGCTCAGAAACAGGGCAAGAAGTTAATTCTTTCTCTTGGATATTCTCATCCGGTAGAGATGGAAGATCCAGAAGGTCTTGAGGTTGTTGTTGACGGCCAGAACAAGATCATTGTTAAGGGTATCGATAAAGAAAAAGTCGGCCAGTACGCTGCTGAAATCAGAGAAAAGAGAGCTCCAGAGCCATATAAGGGCAAGGGTATCAAATACGCTGATGAAGTTATTAGACGTAAAGTTGGTAAGACAGGTAAAAAATAATTAAAGGAGTGAATTTACGATGATTAAGAAGCAGTCAAGAAGTGAAGTTCGTGTGAAGAAGCACATGAAGGTTCGTAATCGTCTTTCTGGCACAGCCGAGAGACCTCGTTTAGCTGTATTTAGAAGTAATAATCATATGTACGCTCAGGTTATTGACGACACAGTTGGTAACACTTTAGTATCCGCATCTACTCTTCAGAAAGACGTAGCTGAGGGATTAGAGAAGACCAACAACGTTGATGCAGCAGCAAAGCTTGGCGAAGTAATCGCAAAGAAAGCTTTGGATAAGGGCATCAAGAGTGTTGTATTTGACCGTGGCGGCTTTGTTTATCAGGGTAAGGTGAAAGCATTAGCCGAGGCAGCTAGAGAAGCAGGTTTGGATTTTTAATAGGAGGAAGACACATGAAACGTACAATTATTGACACCAGCAACTTAGAGCTGGAAGATAATGTAGTAACGATCAAGCGTGTAACCAAGGTAGTTAAAGGTGGACGTAACATGAGATTTACTGCATTAGTAGTAGTTGGCGATAAGAACGGACATGTAGGTGTTGGTCTTGGTAAGGCTACTGAAATCCCTGAAGCAATCCGCAAGGGTAAAGAAGAAGCAACCAAGAAGCTTGTTGAAGTTCCTATCGACGAGAATGGTAGCGTACCACATGACCTGACAGGTAAATTCGGTAGCGCTTCCGTATTGATCAAGAGAGCACCAGAAGGTACTGGTATCATCGCAGGTGGTCCTGCACGTTCCGTACTTGAGCTTGCTGGATATAAGAATATCCGTACAAAGTCTCTTGGTTCCAATAACAAGAAAAATGTTGTATTGGCAGCAATCGAGGGTCTTAAGAACTTGAAGACTCCTGAGGAAGTTGCTAAAGCACGTGGTCTCTCCGTTGAAGAGATCTTAGGTTAAGGAGGTAAACCATGGCAGATAAGGTGAAAGTTACATTAGTAAAGTCTACAATCGGTGCCATTCCTAAGCAGCGTGCTACAGTTGAAGCATTGGGCTTGAAGAAGATTGGTAAGACCGTTGAATTGCCAAACAATGACGCTACAAAGGGCATGATTTGGCATGTAAGACATCTTGTAAAGGTTGAGGAAGCTTAATCGACGAAGAATCAGAAATTCTGAACGAAAATAAAAATAAGACTGTTTATCATATAATGATAGGCAGTCTTATTTTTTGTTTTAAAATTAAAGTGTCAAATCGATTATCATGGTGATGAAAATCGTTTATTAAGAAGTCAAAAGTTGCTTATCGAGGTGCTGAGAATCGTTTGAAAGAAAAATTTATGTTTGTGGAACGCGAGTGAAATAGGAGCTTGTGTGACGGAACAGGTTGAATTTAATTCTGCATATATATTATGATGTCCCTGTCCCTGTCAGCAGCGGAAGGAGACATCATGAGTAAATATATCCCTGCTAAGGGCAGAGTGAGGTGCTAAACTATAGTTGTAACACACCGACCTAATAAGATATAATCTTAGGAGGAAATGAGGTATTTTATCGGTGAAGAACTAACCCTTTTAATGTTTTAGAAAAAATAACCAGAAGGAGATACTTTATTTGAGAAAGAAAAAAGATGAAATAACCATCCGTTCCAGTGCAGCGGAATATTTGACCTATGTCGCCTCTGGCGGCGATCAGCAGGATAGTGTTGAGATGCGCTATGAGGAAGAAAAAACAGTATCACAAGCAGATCAAAAGATACAAAATACTTTATGGGAATTAGAGAAATCTTATGACATTTTAGACAGTGCTTGTAAGAAACGCTCTAGTGAGATGGCGCAATTAGAGACAGAAATGGTGACAAAAATACATAGATATCAGATATGCATCGTTCTTTTTGGTGTGTTTAGTTTTATTAGTTATTGGAGAAATTATCCGGAGGGCACGATAGGTGGCGGCATGGCAGGAGCTGTTTGTTTATCTGCCATCGGTCTTATGATATTTACCGGACAGCACAAAAAGAAAAAGCAGGTATATTTGGGCGAGCTTCAACGAGAGGATCACGAAAGCATGCGTAAGCTGCAAGAGCAGATGACCGAATTGCGGGAACAATTATATTTTGATAAAAAGTAAGAAGGGCACGAGGGTAATATGGCAATCATGAAGAAAACGGGAAAGATATTCGTCAGATGTCTGTTACTGCTGATAGTTTTGGCAGTTTTCCAATCGCCATGTGTTGTCGGGATACAAGGGGGATGAGCGATTTATTGACATGACTGTATACAACGGAGCGGCAGAGGAGTTTCGGAAGCAGTTTGGATAACGCTTCCGGCGTAGAAAGACGCAAAAAGCAGTAGACAAGCCTGTCACTTTTGTGGTAATATATTGATTTGTAGCGAGGGTAGAAGTGCACCCTTTTTGCAGAAAAGCAAAGGGCAAGAGACACTTTTTCAGCTTGATGTTTCGCAGTTTATGATGAAGATAGACCGCAAGTGAACATTTTGACTGAGTTTCTGCAAGGATTCGCCCGTTAGTGATTATGATCCCGTGCCATAAGAGGAAAGAAAGGCACCAAGGAAAGGGATCACCAGTATTTAGGAGGTAACTATGAATTTATCAACATTAAGTCCGGCAAAAGGTTCTAAGCAGAGCGACAACTTCAGAAGAGGTCGTGGACATGGATCAGGAAACGGAAAGACAGCAGGTAAGGGACACAAGGGTCAGAAGGCTCGTTCAGGTGCTCCACGTCCAGGTTTCGAAGGTGGCCAGATGCCACTTTACAGACGTATTCCTAAGAGAGGTTTCACAAACATCAATTCTAAGGAAATCGTTGCAATCAACTTGGATAAGTTAGAGAAATTCAATGATGGTGATGTTGTTACAGTAACAGCATTGAAGGAAAAAGGTATCATCAACAATTCGAAAGACGGAGTTAAGATACTTGGAAATGGAGAA
The DNA here is from genome assembly GCF_054161275.1 of Jutongia sp. SJQ-6. The sequence goes on from NZ_CP195314.1 coordinate 2,199,099, forward strand.
TTAACTAAGAAACTCACCGTTCAGGTAAACGCATTCAGCAAGAGTGCTGCTGAGAAGATTGAGGCTCTTGGTGGAAAAGCTGAGGTGATCTAAGGATGTTCGAAACAGTCCGCAATGCTTTTAAGATCAAAGATCTGCGCAAGAAAATCCTTTACACTTTCTTCGCATTGATCGTTGTTCGTATCGGATGTCAGTTGCCTGTACCGGGCGTTGATGCATCCGTAATTACAGATTTCTTTGATTCACAGAAGTCTTTGGACTTCTTTAACCAGTTGACGGGTGGTTCATTCTCCACAATGTCGATCTTCGCACTGAATATCACACCGTACATCACGGCATCCATTATTATTCAGTTGCTCACCATTGCAATTCCTAAGTTGGAAGAGCTTCACAAAGATGGTGAGGAAGGACGTAAGAAATTAGCAGAGTACACTCGTTATTTAACGATTGCACTTTCTGTAATTGAGAGTGCCGCTATGGCAATTGGCTTTGGTCAGCAGGGATATTTGACAGATGGTGTTACATTTACTTCTGTAGCAGTATTCGTTGTATCCTTGACTGCCGGTTCTGCATTCCTTATGTGGTTAGGTGAGCAGATCACTGAAAAGGGAGTTGGAAATGGTATTTCCATCATCCTCCTTTATAACATTGTATCTCGTATGCCAGAGGATATGATGAACCTTTTCGAGAAGTTCGTTAAAGGTGCTTCCAATGTTACCAATGGTACGATCGCAGCAGTTGTCATTCTTGCGGTAATTATTGGAATGGTAATCTTCATCGTTGTTCTTTCCGATGGTGAGAGAAGAATCAGTGTTCAGTATTCTAAGAAAACACAGGGAAGAAAGATGGTTGGTGGACAGTCATCGCACATCCCGCTTAAGGTAAACACTGCAGGCGTTATCCCGGTAATCTTTGCCGGATCTCTGTTCTCCATGCCGATCGTTATCGCTGGATTCGCAGGAATCAAGCCACAGTCCGGTGCTGGAGCAACTTTAGCGCAGAAGTTCCTTAAAGTGTTAAACCAGAACTCATGGTGTAACCTTTCCAGTTTTGGAGAGTTTAAGTATACATTGGGATTGGTAATTTACATCTTATTACTTATCTTCTTTGCATACTTCTATACATCCATCACATTTAATCCACAGGAGATTTCTATTAATATGAAGAAACAGGGTGGATTTATTCCGGGTATTCGTCCTGGTAAGCCAACGGTGGATTATTTAACAAAAGTTCTCAATAATATCATCCTTATCGGTGCAGTGGGATTATCTTTTGTAGCATTCGTTCCGATCTTCGTATCCGGTGCGTTTGGTGCAGACGTTTCCTTTGGTGGAACATCCCTCATCATTATCGTAGGTGTAGTACTTGAGACATTAAAGCAGATTGAATCTCAGATGTTAGTTCGTCATTACAAGGGATTCATCAGCGAGTAAGAAGAATATCTGTAAAATTGAGGCGTCACCCAAAACCGGGTGGCGCTTTTGTATATGTTTAATAATGTAAAAAGGGTGTTGAAACTGCGCTGCTTTTGCGTTATTATAGGTTTAATCGTGCATACGTATAAAAGCACATCTGCGTCAGCGTGCGTGACGCAGGGATGACAGAATAGAACGAAAGAATCAGGGACGCACGCAGAAATGGAGAGTATATATGAAGATTGTTATGTTGGGAGCACCTGGTGCAGGAAAAGGAACACACGCAAAGGGAATCGTAGAGAAATACCATATCCCTACAATTTCTACAGGCGATATTTTCCGTCAGAACATTAAAGAAGGAACAGAGCTTGGTAAAAAAGCAAAAGGGTATATGGATGCCGGAGAGCTGGTTCCGGACGAGCTTGTATGTGATCTTGTTGTAGATCGTTTGAGCAAAGAAGATTGCAAAGACGGATATATTTTAGATGGTTTCCCAAGAACCATTCCTCAGGCAGAGGCGCTCACAGCAGCATTAAAAGAGCAGGGAACAGCGTTGGATTATGCGATCGATATTGAAATGGAAGATCAGGCAATTGTTGATCGTATGGCAGGACGCCGTGTATGCGCAAAATGTGGAGCTACTTTCCATACAGTAAACATCCCGCCTAAGAAAGAGGGCGAATGCGATGCATGTGGTGGTGAGCTTCAGCTGCGTGACGATGATAAGCCGGAGACGGTAAAGAAGAGATTGAAAGTATATCACGATCAGACAGCACCTCTTATCGCATATTATAAAGAGCAGGGAATCCTTCACGAGATTGACGGAACACTTGGTATCGAGGGTGTTGCAAAGGCAATTGCTGCAGTTATTGGTTAATTCAAATTAATATTTAGAAAGAAGGCACATTATGTCGGTCACAATTAAATCAGAGCATGAATTGGAAAAAATGAGAGAAGCTGGACGTATTTTGGGAATTGTTCATGATGAAATGGCAAAGATTATTCGTCCGGGCATTAGCACAATGGATATCAATCGTAAAGGAGAAGAAGTGATCCGTAGTTTTGGATGCATCCCATCCTTTTTGAACTACAACGGATATCCGGCGAGTATTTGCGTATCTGTGAATGATGAGGTCGTCCATGGTATTCCCAGCAAAAAGAGAATTTTGCAGGAGGGAGATATTGTCAGCCTGGATGCCGGCGTAATCTATGAAGGATATCATTCTGATGCAGCGAGAACGCATGCTGTTGGTCAGATCTCAGAAGAAGATCAGTTTTTGATCGATGTGACAAAGCAGAGTTTTTTTGAAGGAATCAAATACGCTAAAGCGGGCAATCATTTGTACGATATTTCCAAAGCTATCCAGAACTATGCAGAAGCAAACGGATTTTCTATTGTGCGCGATCTGGTTGGTCATGGAATTGGAAGAAATCTTCACGAGGAACCACAGGTGCCAAACTTTAAGCCGATTGGACGAGGTATAAAGCTGCGTCCCGGCATGACGCTTGCAATAGAACCGATGGTAAATGCAGGTGACTATGATGTGTGGGTGCTTGAAGATGACTGGACAGTAGTTACTACTGACAGTATGAAGTCAGCACACTACGAAAATACGATCCTGATCACTGAAGGAGAGCCGGAGATCTTTTCATGGAAAGAAGGTCTTGCATAATCCGATAGCGTGTGAATATTATATTGCAATATGTGTCATCAGTTGGGGACAAACCCCTTTTTCGTCCCCAACATCATAATATAAAAATCGCATAATGTGCGAGGAAATGGAGTTTGAAATGTCGAAAGAAGATGTAATTGAAATTGAAGGAATCGTTGTCGAGAAGCTGCCAAATGCTATGTTCAAAGTAGAATTAGAGAATGGACATCAGGTATTAGCGCATATTAGCGGCAAACTTCGCAAAAACTTCATCCGCATTTTGCCGGGTGACAAAGTTACGATGGAGATGTCTCCGTATGATCTGACAAAGGGCCGTATTACATGGCGTGATAAATAATCAGCGATCTTTTGGAAAAATAAGACTATATGTGTCAAGCAATGCGCATGTGGTCTTTTTTTTACATTGAAAAAAATTAGAAATTCCCGAAAAAACCACTTGCAACCAAGAAATGTATATGATATAGTAGACAATGGACTTTATTGAAAGGAGGTTATTGCTGTGAAAGTTAGATCTTCAGTAAAACCGATTTGCGAAAAATGTAAGGTCATCAAGAGAAAGGGTCGTATCAGAGTTATCTGTGAGAACCCACGTCATAAGCAGAGACAGGGCTAATTAGGAGGCAGGCGATAGACCTGCTCACGAGATAGACTTGCTTTCTGTTCATTATCGCATTTACGGATGCGATGACATTGTAGGTGGAGTGATTAACCACTTCGGCAAGCTTTGGAAACAAAGCAAGGATGCGTCATTTCATCCATGTCGGTCCTATCATGGCAGATTGATGACTGCGGCGTAGTACCGGTTGCCATTTCGCAGGCAACCCGATGATTTCTGTGCAGCGTAAGAATACACTGCGGTTCGCGTATGCGGATTCATTGTGGCAGAGATTTTGGAGGACGTCTATGCAATAGGATTACAGTTTAAAGCGGCTGTGCAGTAATTTTACTGCAAAATCATGTATCTATTTTTCAAAACAAAAAATAACGGAGGTGTAAAGTACACATGGCACGTATTAGTGGTGTAGACTTACCAAGAGACAAGCGTGTTGAGATCGGACTTACCTATATTTATGGTATTGGTAGAGTTAGTTCCAACCGTATTTTAGCAGAGGCTAATGTAAGCCCTGACACTCGTGTTAAGGATCTTACTGATGATGAAGTAAAGCGTATTAGCAGTGTGATCGATGAGACACAGACAGTGGAAGGTGATCTTCGTAGAGAAATCGCGATGAACATCAAGAGACTGCAGGAAATCGGATGCTACAGAGGAATCCGTCATAGAAAAGGTCTTCCTGTTCGTGGACAGAAGACAAAGACAAATGCTAGAACTCGCAAGGGTCCAAAGCGTACTGTCGCAAATAAGAAGAAATAATAATAAGTAAGTATGTACAAATTCTAACAGGAGGGTTTGACAATGGCTAAACAGCAAGTTGTAAAGAAGACAGGCAAGAAGCGTGTCAAGAAAAATGTCGGACATGGACAGGCACATATTCAGTCTTCCTTTAATAATACGATCGTTACGCTCACAGATGCAGAAGGAAATGCAATCTCTTGGGCAAGCGCAGGTGGATTAGGATTCAGAGGATCCAAGAAGTCCACTCCTTATGCAGCACAGATGGCAGCAGAGACTGCAGCTAAGGCAGCAATCCCACACGGCTTAACATCTGTAGATGTTATGGTAAAAGGACCTGGTTCAGGTCGTGAGGCAGCAATCCGTGCGTTGTCTGCATGTGGTATTGACGTAACAAGCATCAGAGACGTGACACCGGTTCCACACAATGGATGTAGACCGCCAAAGCGTCGTCGTGTATAATTTGCATTTTTATATGACAATGAATTGATGATTAATTATTATAGGAGGAAAATGACATGGCAAGAGATATGACGCCAGTATTGAAGAGATGTAGAACTCTTGGCTTGGATCCACAGTTCTTAGGAATTGACAAAAAGTCCAACAGAAATGTTAGACAGGGAAGAAAGCCTAGCGAGTATGGACTTCAGTTAAAAGAGAAGCAGAAAGCAAAATTTATTTATGGTGTATTAGAGAAACCATTTAGAAATGATTTTGCAAAGGCACAGAAATTAAAATATGGTACAACAGGTGAGAACCTTCTTATTCTTTTAGAGCTTCGTTTGGACAACGTATTGTTCCGTATGGGATATGGTCGTACAAGAAAAGAAGCTCGTCAGATCGTAGGTCATAAGCACGTATTAGTAAATGGTAAATGTGTAAACATCCCATCATATGAAGTTAAGCCGGGTGATGTGATCGAAATCAAAGAGAAGCACAAAGGAGCTCAGAGATATAAGGATATCCTTGAAGTAACAGATGGCCGTCTTGTTCCTGATTGGCTTGAGGCAGATCATGAGAAGCTTTCTGGTGTCGTTAAGGAAATCCCAACAAGAGAGCAGATTGATGTTCCTGTAAATGAAGTGCTTATCGTCGAGTTGTATTCTAAATAATAACTCGCAGATCAGGTAAGCATTGAACCCCAAAAGGAGGTACTGGGAGTGCTTGATTTTAAAGAACCAAATATTAAGATTGCAGATATTTCAGAAGATAAGAAATATGGACGTTTTGTAGTAGAACCATTGGAGCGTGGTTATGGTACAACTCTTGGAAATTCTCTGAGAAGAATCATGCTTTCATCATTGCCGGGTACAGCAGTTAGTCATATTCGTATTGACGGAGTTGGTCATGAGTTTTCAGCAATTCCTGGTGTGAAGGAAGACGTTACTGAGATTATTATGAACATCAAGAGTCTGGCAATCAAGAATAACAGTGAGACCGATGAGGTCAAGACTGCTTATATCGAGGCCTCCGGCGAGGGTGTGGTCAGAGCGTCTGATATTCAGGTGGATTCTGATATCGAGATCATGAATCCGGATCAGGTGATTGCTACATTGAGTGGTGGTCCTGACTGCAAACTTTACATTGAGATGACAATTGTAAATGGTCGTGGATACGTAAGTTCTGATAAGAACAAACGTGAAGATTTACCGATCAATGTTATCGCAATCGATTCTATCTTTACTCCGGTAGAGAGAGTTAATATCAAGGTTGAGAATACTCGTGTTGGTCAGATTACAGATTATGATAAGCTGACATTAGATGTATTTACAGATGGTACAATTGAGCCAAGTGATGCAGTAAGTCTTGCTGCAAAGGTGTTATCCGATCACTTGAGATCATTTATTGATCTATCTGATAAGAGTTCTCGTATTCAGGTTATTGCGGCTGAAGAAGAGAATAGCAAAGACAAAGTGTTGGAAATGAATATTGATGAATTAGAGCTTTCCGTTCGTTCATACAACTGCTTGAAGAGAGCAGGAATCAACACTGTTGAGGAACTTTGCAACCGTACATCGGAAGACATGATGAAAGTTAGAAACCTTGGACGTAAATCTTTGGAAGAAGTATTGTCTAAGCTTAAGGAGTTAGGTCTTTCCTTGAACTTGGGAGATGAATAATTAGGAGGTAAGCACAATGGCAGGCTATAGAAAACTTGGAAGAACTTCCAGCCAGAGAAAAGCTTTGCTTCGCAATCAGGTGACAAATTTGTTGTATCATGGCAGCATTGTTACTACTGAGGCAAAAGCGAAAGAGATTCGTAAAATCGCAGAGGGAATCATTGCTCTGGGTGTTAAGGAATGCAATAATTACGACACTGTAACCGTTACTGCTAAGGTTGCCCGCAAGGACAAAGATGGTAAGCGTGTGAAAGAAGTCGTTGATGGTAAGAAGGTAACACAGTTTGATGAAGTAGAGAAGGAGATCAGAAAGGATCAGCCATCCAGACTGCATGCTCGTAGAAAGATGCAGAAGGTTCTTTACAACATCACTGAGGTTCCGGCAGAGATGCAGGGACGCAAGAGTGGTACTAAGACTGTTGATGTTGCAGCATTTGTTTTGGATGATCTTGCACCAAAGTATGCTGAGCGCAATGGTAATGGTGGTTATACCCGTATCGTGAAGATTGGTCAGCGTAAGGGTGATGCTGCTATGCAGGTACTCATTGAGTTAGTATAATTTTAATATTGCTCTTAATAGAAAGAGGTATTGCAGAAATTTTCTGTGGTACCTCTTTTTTGATATAGGAAATTGCTCGTAACGTAGAGGGAAGCCACCAAGAATTGCTTTAGCAATTCTTGTAAAGCAAAGCGCTGGCTTTGCTTTTTTGGTATAGGTGATTTGGCGAAATTGTCATTTTTCTGTGAAAAAGCTAACATATAAATGACAAATAACAACGTTAATATAAGAGAAAATATGGCAGGAGCGGTTGAAAGACGGCGAAGAAATATTTACAAAAACAGATGAAAGTGTTACTGAGTCTTCAACATTCTCATCCAAAAAGAAAAGAGGAATATAGAATTTATGAAAAGATTACTATCATTTGTATTATCAGCAGCATTAATAGTGAGCGGGACGTATGCAGCAAATAGCATGCATATTTCTGCAGATGAAGCATCTTCAGTAGTAGGGTCAAGTGCTACGTCACAGACAGAATTAGATCCGGCAGCCAGCCCCCAGATTACGGAAAAGCCGGGTGCAGTTCCGGATGACACACCACAAGTTAGTGGACAGCCGACTGTAAAACCGGATGATGCACCACAGGTTAGTGGGCAGCCAACTGTAAAACCAGATGATGTACCACAGGTTAGTGGGCAGCCAACCGCAAAACCAGGTGATGCACCACAGGTTAGTGAGCAGCCAACGACAGTGCCGGGCAACACACCGCAGGCTACAGTAGAACCTAGTGCAACACCACAGGTTACAGAAGTAACCGCGCCGATAGCGCCACAGGTAATACAGATCAAAGGTGGTTCTAAGCGCGTCAAGTTATATTGGACAGAACAAAAAGATGCGAGCGGATATTATATTTACTATTCGACGAGTAAGGCAGGGACATATATAAGAACAAAAACAATTACCAATCCCGGTACTTGCAAATATGTCAAAAAATCTTTAGAGCAAAATAAAACTTATTACTTTAAAATATCTGCCTATACTATGAACGCCAATGGACTGCCGGTAGAAGGAGAGCTTTCGCAAGCCTACGCTGCTAAGACTATAACGGTAAGTGCGACATCGAAAGGTGCAAGAAAGTATTCCAGCACGGCAAAGTTTAAGAAGTCTCCGGCATATAAGAAATATGCATTTTTGCGTAAAGCAAACTATACGAAAAGCTTTGCTATACCGGGGATGAAAACAACCAACGTAGCAGGTTTCGCCAATAATCGCATGTTCCCACAAGGAGGCTGTGCTGCAGGAGCCTATATGCTTGTATCAGCATACGCATATAATGGAGAGGATGAATCTGTCATCTACGTATTAAGCCGGTCTTCAAAATCATATATTACGACGTTGGTTATGCCAAATAAGACAAAAATTGACGCAATGGCGTATGATGGCAAGAATGTGTGGCTGACACAAGGGAAAAAAGTTGTTCGTTTTTCATATGAGATGATCTCTAAAGCGGTAGCGTCAGGGAGCGCATACACGGAATTAGCTGCGTTTGATGAAACTTATTCCATAGCAACAAAAGGTTCTTATATGGCATACAGAGATCATGTATTGTGGATTGGAGCTTATAATTCGAAGCTTGCAACGAGAATGTATGGCTATGTAGTGCAAACCAATACAACAGGTGCAGTATCGCTGACACGTAAATATTATATGGCAATGCCAAATCGAACGAGAGCCGTATCCTTTGACGCGGATGGTTATATGTATGTGGTGAGAAGTTCTCAGTCAAACAACAAACAGTCCGGCTATTTGTCCCAGATTCGCACCTATAAGCCTGCATTTTCGACGCCGGCAGCGTCAGGCGGTGTGGCAAAAAAAGTGTATACGAAGAAGACTACAATTCCACCAAGAGCCTGTGGAAGTATGGTATATGGACAATATTTATATACAGTATTTTCCGGTTGTAAATATTCGAAATGCACTTATAAGGTCGATCGGGTAATTGCGATCAAGTTGACAAGGATGCGGTAGGTACATGCGTTGCCTATGACGATGTATGTTTTAAGAGTAAACTGTGATTAAGTTGACTAGTTGCGGTAAGTACATGTCCTTAGATTATATCTTTATCGCTATAGGAAGATTATAAATACCATCCTTTCTGCAATGGGAAAAGGATGGTATTTTTTTGCGGAATCTGTTACTATAGGGATGGCTTTTTACAATGGCGGGTAGGTGCAGTAGTGGTTAAACTCGACTTTGAATTACAGCATCTATCTGAGTCGGCAGATTTATATATTTGCACACGTGGTATAAATTTGTCAGAATAGCATGTGTGCGGAAATGAGGACAAAATGACAAAGAAAGAGTATGCTGGGTATGAGTATGTGGAAAATGGTGTGTGTGCTGCACAGGGATTTACGGCTAATGGATTGAATTGCGGTATTAATCCGATAAAAACAAAAAATGATCTTGGAATGATATTTAGTGAGAAGGAATGTACAGCAGCAGCAGTATATACTCAAAATAAAGTGAAGGGTGCACCTATTTTGGTGACGAAAGCAAATCTTGCGCAAAGTGGTGGCAAAGCACAGGCAGTAATCGTGAATTCGAAGAATGCGAATACCTGTAATGCCAATGGCGTAGAAGTGGCAAATGCCGTTTGTAAGTTAACAGCTGACGAATTAGGGATTACAGCAGATCGTGTTATTGTTGCTTCAACCGGTGTCATCGGAGCACCAATGTCTGTAGAGCCGTTTGCAAATGCTATGCATGAACTCGCAGAGGGATTAAGCATCGATGGACATGATGCTGCGGCAAAAGCAATTATGACAACAGATACCGTCCAGAAAGAGGTGGCAGTAGAATTTCTTTTGGATGGTAAGAAATGTAGACTAGGTGGCATGGCAAAAGGCAGCGGCATGATCCATCCTAATATGGCTACCACTCTTAACTTTATCACGACGGATGTGGCAATTTCCGGAGAAATGATACAGGCGGCATTATCAGAAATTGTTAAAGTTACATACAACTGTTTGAGTATAGATGGTGATACTTCCACAAATGACATGGTTAGTGTTATGGCAAATGGTTTAGCTGGAAATGCAGAGATTACCGAGAAAAATGCAGATTTCGATCTGTTTAAAAAAGCATTGTACGTTGTTATGGAGAATATGACCAAAATGTTGGCAGCAGATGGAGAGGGTGCTTCTAAATTTTTAGAATGCTCTTGTGATGGCGCACCGGATCAGGAAACAGCAATTGTTGTGGCGAAGAGTGTAATCCGATCCCCATTGTTTAAATGTGCTATGTTCGGAGAAGATGCTAACTGGGGAAGAATCCTTTGCGCAATTGGTTATGCGGAAGCGGAGTTCGATATTGACAAAGTGGCAGTAGAGTTGGAGTCAGAAGTCGGAACAGTAGCAGTATGTAAAAATGGTGCAGGGGTTGCTTTTTCCGAGGAAGAAGCGGCCAAAATATTGAACAAAGATGAAATTTATATTCATGTTCATTTGAATCAGGGTGAAGCATCTGCTAAGGCATGGGGCTGTGATCTTACATACGATTATGTGAAAATAAACGGAGATTACCGCTCTTGATAAACAGGGACAGCCGTTTGTGATAACGGGAGTTTATTATTCCTGGCAGACGGACGGAAAGTTAAGTGCTGTGTGCCTCCCAAAACTTGAGCAAGTGTTCAGTCATAGTCTCAGGGGTGACTGTATAATGCGGAAACCACTCACGTGGGAAGAGGGATTGATAACTGCCCTGCAAAAAACGATCGTCTAATAAAAGGATACAACCATAGTCCTGCTCGGTACGGATGACACGTCCGGCTGCTTGCAGGACTTTATTCATGCCCGGATATTGGTATGCATAAGAAAAACCATGTCTGGTGTTTCTTATTGTTGCTTCGTCGTTTTCAGAACCTGTTGAAAATGATGAAATTTCCCCGTCAAAAAATTGTCGATAGAGTTCATTTTCATTGCAAACCATTGGTAGACCTGTTCCCACAATCACAGCACCTATCAGGCGTTCTGCCTTCAAATCTATTCCTTCGCTAAATATTCCGCCCAAGACGCATAATCCTACAGTCGTTGTGGTGGGAGATTCTGAAAAATGCGCCAGAAACTCTTCTCGTTCTTGCTCATCCATTGTGGCATTTTGTGTAAGCAGAGTCAGATCTTGACTGGCATCAGAGGAGGCGATCATATCATAGATATCCTGCAGCATCTTATAGGATGGAACAAAGACCATATAGTTGCCCGATCTGGCATGCACAAATCGTAATATATAGTCTACAATTCGGGCATACATTGCAGCTCCGCGTCGACTGTATTTAGTGCTGACATCTCGACCGACCAGTAATAGTCGGTTGTGACTAGGGAACGGTGATGGGGCATAGATAGCGTAATCTTCAGGGCGGCTTGCCAGTTGCTCTCTATAGTATTGAATAGGAAGCAGTGTTGCAGAGAAAAAAATAGCGGAGCGTCCCATGGCAAGGTACTGTTCCAGGTTGGCAGATGGATTCATACATTGTAAATGAACACAGAAATTGCTGTTATCATTATAGTCGCAATAAATCAGATAGTGTTCATCAACCAACTCATATACATTTACAAAGGAACGGATGTTAAAGTAAAAATCCAGTAATTGGCTAAATTGTTCCTCCGATAATTTTTTCTCACTGAAAGAGGGATCTTGTAAAAACTCATCCATTACACTTTGAAGTCGAAGTAAGCGTCCTAACAAAGCATCTGTCATAGACAGTGTGCAGATGAGAAGTTCGTCACATTGTCTTTTCAGATCTAAAAGTGCACGATTTACACTTTCTAAAGAAGCTGTGATCTTTTTGCTTTTGGTTTTAAGGAGACGTTTGGTCTCTAACACGTCTTCTTTGATCAAAACTGCAGAGTACATATCGCGGGCACGGTCAACCAAATTGTGTGCTTCATCTACTAAAAAAAGATTCGCTGTACTTCCGGCAGCGCCATCTGAAAAAAAGCGTTTGAGGTGGCTATCCGGGTCAAAGGCATAATTATAGTCGCCGATCACAGCATCGCACCAAAGAGAAGCATCCAGACTGAGCTCGAAAGGACATACTTCATGTTTTAAGGCGTATTGCGTTATGATATCACGAGTGATCTGTGATTCGTGAGTGATAAGATCATATACGGCATCGTTAATACGGTCAAAATGACCTTTGGCACGTTCGCAATTTGCCGGATGACAGTTTGCTTTCTCTAGAATGCAGATTTTATCTTTGGCAGTTAAGGTGATACTTTTGAGGGCTGCCTGGTGGTTGGCCAGAAGTGCAAAGGTGTTTTCAGCAACCGTACGAGTAATCGTTTTTGCGGTCAGGTAAAAGATTTTCCCTGTCAAATGTTCCCCCATTGCTTTAACGGCGGGAAATATTGTTGCAATTGTTTTGCCTACGCCGGTAGGGGCTTCGATATAGAGCCGTTTTTGTCGTAGGATAGATTGGTAGACACCTTTCACAAGATCGGCCTGTCCGTTACGATATACAAACGGAAATTCCAACGGGCGTATAGAGGCATCGCGTTCTTCTTGCCAGTGTATCTGCCAAGCAAGCCACTTTGCGTATTCCGTTAATAGTGTTTCATAAAATCGGTGAAGGTCCTCATAGGTGATCACTTCATAAAAATAGCGGATATCTTCCGTGGGAATATGACAATAAGTGATGCGGATACCAATGGATGAAAGGTGTTCCTGTGAGGCATAAATATATGCATAACATAGCGCCTGAGCACGGTGAACGGCAATGGGCTCGTACATTGTGTGTACATTACGATATATGCCTTTGATCTCATCAATAAAGTCAGTAGGTGCCTCGGAATCATCATGAATTATAGTGCGGCATGGGATTATCGGATGGGTATGCTCGGCCTCGGTTCCTAGGGGGATCTCGCTTGAAAAGTCAGCAAAATCGTACAGCCTTGGAAGGAGAGATTTCGGGAATATGCCGTCAGCGCGTCCTTCCACGGATATTGCAAACGAAAGGTTATCATAGCACACAGAGGATGTGTATTTTAATGGGACTTCAGCATGGTATTGTGATCCCATCTGCTTTTGCAGCTTTTTGTGAATGCGAGTGCCCTCCTGCATAGCATCAGTATCTCGGATGCCGGTAGAAGAAGATACAATATCACCGGAGCGTAATATAAATTCCACCAAGTCACGGACAGATACTTTACATGTGTGCATAAGAGCCTCCTTCCTGGACTACTGTAATAGTTCTTCCAACATATCTCGATCCCACAGAACAACACCTATTTTATCTGCCAGCTTGCGTGCGCTTCCGGTAAAATATTGGTTGGTAAGTACCATTGCGACATGGCATTCGTAATATGCACGCCCGGCATAGACCTGTTGTACAGCATCAATACCAACCGGGGAGTCATAACGTTTGCACTGGATCGCGTAAGTTATACCCTCGCGTCTTGCCAAAACATCTACACCAAAATCAACACTTGCCTGTGTATTCTCTGCAAATTCGAAACCGTTTGCTACCAGTATATCACAAGATAGTGCCTCGAAATCAGCACCGGATATCTGGTCAAGGTCGCGGGAGTGATAAACACCTTTGCGGAAGATGGATCTTTTATGTGACAGGCATATGATCCTATATATAATGAATAAGCTGCTCAGTCCACAAAAAGCTGCTCCGGGAGTTCGTAAAGCAGTAGGTGTTCCCTTGTAAAATAAAGACAAAAGACAACCTAGGACAGCTATCATGCACAAACATGTGGAGATTGCCAAGCGGATAGTAATGTAACGAGGTCTCATACAAACAATTCCTTTCTTTTGGGGTATTAGTAGTATAGCAGAACAAATGTTCCTTGTAAAGAGAAATGTTGTAAAAAAAATTAAAAAAATTATTACTTGACATATGTTGCAAGTGCGTGTACGATTGAATTACTATCTTTTTTGTGCTATAATAATCCTAAAACATCGTAATTTGAATGGAGAAACAGCAAGGCTATTATTGTAGTACCGGGAAGTATATATGAGAGGATAATTCAACATATGTAGATGTTGATCGATTCATTACAGATAAGAAAATGGAGGATAAAAATGGTAGTTCAGCCAAAAGTTAAAGGATTTATGTGCACGACGGCGCATCCGGAGGGATGTAAAGAATCAGTGAGAAGACAGATTGAATATGTTAAGTCTCAGCCGAAAGCAGAAGGCCCTAAGAAAGTACTTGTGTTGGGGGCGTCTATGGGTTATGGGCTCGCAAGCCGAATTGCACTTACATATGCTTGTGGCGCAGATTCTATCGGTGTTATTTTTGACAAGCCCGGTAAGGAGAAGAGAACAGCCAGCGCAGGCTGGTACAACACAGCGGCGTTTGAGCAGTTTGCACAGAATGATGGTCATTATGCGAAGTCAATTAATGGAGATGCGTATTCTCAGGAGATTAAAGAGGAGACGATCGCATTGATCAAGAAAGACTTTGGTCAGGTGGATATGGTGATCTACAGTCTTGCAGCACCGCGTCGTAAGGCTCCGGATGGGGTGACATATCGTTCTGTTTTGAAAACAGTAGATAAAGAATTTACGAATCAAAGTATTGATTTGTTGACAAATGAACTCACCACAGTAACGATTCCGCCTGCGACTGAGGAGGAGATCAATGATACGATCAAGGTTATGGGTGGCGAGGACTGGATGCTTTGGATGGAAGCATTGCAGGAAGCAGATGTGTTGGCGGATGGTGCGAAGACAGTTGCATATTCCTACATTGGACCGGAGCTTACGTATCCGATCTATTATGATGGAAGTATTGGTCAGGCAAAGCAGGATCTGTATCGCACAGCAGATAAAATCAATGAACACATACAGGGAACAGAGGCATATGTTGCAGTTAATAAGGCGGTGGTAACACAGTCAAGCAGCGCAATTCCGATCGTTCCGTTGTATATATCAATTCTATTCAAGGTGATGAAGGAATTGAATTTACACGAAGGCTGTATTGAGCAAATGTATCGACTTGTTCATGACAGACTTTGCGTGGAGGGGGGAGTGCCTACGGATGAGAATCATTTGATTCGTATGGATGATTATGAAATGAAACCGGAGGTTCAAGAGGAGGTTAAAAAGATCTGGGAGAAAATTTCTCCGGAAAACCTATCAGAACTAACGGATATTGATGGGTATTGGCAGGAGTTTTACGAAATATTTGGATTTCGTATAGAAGGCGTGGATTATGATGCGGATGTTAATATTCAGACATCAATTCCGAGCATAATTTCTGCAGAATGATCTTGAAATACTCTGGTTGAAGCGGAAGGTGTAGACAGTGAGATTGGAGGTGCTAGTATGAACAAGGTAATCACAATTGGCAGACAGTATGGCAGTGGTGGTAGAGAGATTGGACAGAAAGTAGCAGAATATTATGGAATTCCATTTTATGACAATGAATTGATCACCAGAGCCGCGAAAGAGAGTGGTTTTGCAGAGGAAAATTTTGCAAAAGCAGAGGATCGAGCGACAAACAGTCTGTTATATTCTCTTGCAATGGGGATCAATGTGTATGGCAATCAGGATTTTGGATTCAATGGATTATCGTTGGATGATAGAATTTTTTTGGCACAATCGGATGTCATTCGTAAAGTGGCAGATGAGGGACCGTGTGTTATTGTTGGCAGATGTGCCGACTATGTTCTCAAAGAGCGGGACAATATTGTCAATCTGTTTGTGAAAGCATCCATGAAGTTTCGAATTGATCGAGTGATATCAGAATATGGAGAAGCACCGGATAAGGCAGCAGATATCATATTGAAAAATGACAAAAGACGAGCGAATTATTACAATTACCATGTAGGTGAGAAATGGACCAATCTTAATAACTATGATATGGTTATACGTAGTGATTTTGTTGGCATCGACCAAACAGTGGAGTGCATTTGTAAGTATTTAGGGGAAAAATGATCCAGACGGATCAAAAATTGCAAATTGGTGTCTGACGGCCCCATAATTTGCAGGGCTGTGGGAGAAGGGAGGATTATTATGGAAACTTCATTAAAGGCAATGAGAAAATTGACTAGAGAGAGTGACCATATTGTGTTGATCAGTGGACTTGGCGTGGCACGCGCAGCGGGATTAAATGGCGTTCGCGCAGAACATATTGCATATGATATTGAGCAAAAATATGGATACTCGAATGATGAAATTATTTCATCCATGTTTTTGTCAAAAAGGGTAGAGATATTTTACCAATATTATAAGGAGATCATACTAAATTGCGCATTGCAACCGACTTCGATACACGAAGGTGCTTTGCGTCTTCAGCAGGCAGGAAAGCTTGATGCGATCGTGAAGCGAACGGTATATCCATTATATGAGATGGCTGGTTGCGATGACGTGATAGAGCTTCATGGTTCTGTGGAGAAGAACTATTGTCCAAACTGTGGTAAGGTATACGGATCAGACTTTATACGACATGCGGTAGGAATACCGTCATGTACGAAGTGTGGTGTGCCATTGCGGCCCGGATTTACTTTGCTGGGTGAAATGGTAGACAATGGCAAAATATCGGCTGCAGCAAATGCTGTAGAAAACGCTGATCTTTTACTGATCGTTGGAACATCAATAAGATCTCCGTTGTGTTTAAATTTGACGAAATACTATAAAGGCGATAAAATGCTTCTGTTAAATACCCACGAGAAGGTAGGTGATGATCGCGCCAACTATCGTGCTTATGGGGATTTATGCGAATTGTTTAAGTATGTGGCAGACATTCCTCTTCCGCAGAATAAGAAAAAGAAGCAGAAAGACAAAATTCAGGAGGCAGAAAAGAATGAGCAAGATAAGAACAAGATTTGCACCTAGTCCAACAGGACGCATGCATGTAGGTAATTTGAGAACCGCATTGTATGAGTATCTGATCGCACGTCATGAACATGGAACGTTTGTACTTCGTATTGAAGATACCGATCAGGAGCGTTTTGTGCCGGAAGCGTTGGATATCATTTATAATACAATGAAACTTACCGGATTGCAGCACGATGAAGGACCAGACAAAGATGGTGGTTATGGTCCATATGTGCAGAGTGAACGTATGAAGACAGGTGTGTACTTGGACTATGCTAAACAATTAGTGGAAAAAGGAGAGGCTTATTACTGCTTTTGTACGAAAGAGCGTTTGGAAGAGCTGAGAGCATCCAGTAAAACAGAAGATGGCAAGGAAATTGCAAAATATGATAAGCATTGTCTGCATCTTTCCAAAGAAGAAGTTCAGGCAAAGCTTGACGCAGGGATTCCTTACGTTATTCGTCAGAACAATCCGACAGAGGGAACAACGACCTTTCATGATGCCATTTACGGCGATATTGAGGTAGATAATGCAGAACTTGATGATATGATCTTGATCAAGACAGATGGTTATCCAACATATAATTTTGCGAATGTTGTAGACGATCATTTGCAGGAGATCACTCATGTAGTGCGAGGCAATGAGTATCTTTCATCTGCTCCAAAATATAATCGTCTGTATGAGGCGTTTGGCTGGGAAGTGCCGGAGTATGTACATTGTCCAACCATTACAGATGAGAATCATAAAAAGCTTTCAAAACGCTGTGGACATTCATCTGTAGAAGATTTGTTGGATCAGGGATTTTTGCCAGAGGCAATCATTAACTTTGTTGCGTTACTGGGCTGGAGTCCGACAGAAGACAGAGAGATTTTCTCACTGAAAGAGCTAGAGGAAGTGTTTGATTACCATCATATTAGTAAATCTCCGGCTGTTTTTGATATTGTAAAACTGCGTTGGATGAACGGTGAATATATCAAGGCAATGGATATGGATGCATATATGGAGCATGCTCTTCCGGTTGTTAAAGAAGTGGTGACGAAAGATTACGATCTTAAGAAGATCGCTGAATTGCTGAAGACGCGTATTGAAGTATTTCCGGATATCAAAGAGAAGATTGATTTCTTTGAGGAATTACCAGAGTATGATGTAGCGATGTATACACACAAGAAGATGAAGACCAACACAGAGAATTCATTGGAAGTGTTGCAAGATATGTTACCACGACTGGAGGCAATGACAGATTTCTCAATTGATGAGATTGAGGAAGTATGCAAAGCCTATATCGCAGAAAAAGAGTTGAAAAACGGTCGTGTACTGTGGCCGCTTCGAACTGCAGTTTCCGGCAAACAGATGACACCGGGCGGTGCATATGAGATTATGGAAATCCTTGGAAAAGAGGAGTCGCTTGCACGTATCCGTAAAGGAATTGAAATGCTGAGCGAGGCAGCAGATGAAGAATAGAAGATCAAAAGTAATTCATACAGGGGCAACGTTAATGCGTTGCCCTTTTATTGAGTAGGAGGATTATGAGGGAACTAAACGAAGAGCAGAGAATTGCTGTATCGCATTTTGCCGGACCGATGTTAGTTTTGGCGGGACCTGGTTCCGGAAAGACATATACAATTACAGAGCGTATCAAACGGTTGGTTAATGAGCATGATGTAGCTCCCGGCAATATTTTAGTCATTACCTTTACGAAAGCGGCTGCTGCTGAGATGAAGCAGCGCTATTTGGCAGAGGGAGGCAAGGGCGGTGTTCAATTTGGAACATTTCATGCGGTTTTCTTTACGATATTAAAATATGCTTATCATTATAGTGCAGATAACATTATACGTGACGAGATGAAGTATCGTATTTTGCGGGATCTGGTTGCTGAAAGCAGATTAGAAATACAGGATGAAAATGAGTTTCTGGTGGATCTGACTGCGGAGATCAGTCGTGTGAAAGGAGAGCGGATAGAGCTGGAGCATTATTATTCGCCGATCTGTCCGGGGGATACATTTCGACAGATATTTACGAAATATCAACATTGCTTAGAGAAGAAGCGGCTTATTGACTTTGATGATATGCTGGTATATTGCTACGAACTTTTGGAACAGCGGCCGGATATTCGCGCACTGTGGCAGCAAAAATATCCATATATTTTGATCGATGAATTTCAAGATATTAATCGTGTCCAATATGAGACAGTTAAACTGTTAGCGCAGCCGAAAAACCATCTTTTTGTAGTAGGAGATGACGATCAATCTATATATGGATTCCGAGGAGCACGACCGGATATTATGAAGCAATTTCTGGCGGATTATAAAAACGCACAAATATGTAAGCTGGGTGTAAACTACCGCTGTAGTGCCAATATTGTAAAAGCGGCAGGGAATCTGATTGCCCATAATCAAAATCGTTTGCCAAAGGACATCCTCGCAGCGCATGAGGCGGGAGCTGAGGTCGAGAACCTTTGTTATGAAAAAAGTGCTGAGCAAAATGAAGCGATACGGCAGCAGATTTTGGAGTATCGTAAAAAGGGAGTTTTGTACAGGGAAATGGCAGTACTGTTTCGAACCAATCCTCAGGCGCGCGGACTGACGGTAAAGCTGATGGAGTATAACATTCCTTTTGAATTAAAGGAGCATTTGCCAAATTTATATGAGCACTGGATCGCAAAAGATATATTGACCTATATCGAGGTGGCGCAAGGGGCAAGGGAGCGAAGTAAGGTGATGCGTATCATTAATCGACCAAAACGCTATGTACATCGGAATGCTTTTACGGAAACTTATGCAGATTTTGAAGAATTAAAATTATTTTATGAAGATAAAGATTGGATGGTTGACCGTATAGAGCAATTACAATCAGACCTTGCCATGCTGGTGTCGCTAAAACCATATGCTGCCATTAATTTTATTCGTAAGGGAATCGGTTACGATGAATATATTCGAGAATATGCAGAGTACCGGGGAATCCGCGCTGAGGATATGTTTGATATATTGGATGAATTACAGGAAGATGCGAGAGCGTGTGAGACCACGGAGGCATGGTTTGACTATATAAAACAATATGGCGAGGCGCTGCAGGAGCAAGAAAACAAAAAATACGAAACCAAAGAAGATGCGGTACAGCTATTGACAATGCATGGTGCCAAAGGATTGGAATATGAAATCGTGTTTCTTCCGGATGTCAATGAAGGTGTTGCTCCTCACAACAAAGCGGTTTTGGATGCAGATGTGG
The DNA here is from genome assembly GCF_054161275.1 of Jutongia sp. SJQ-6. The sequence goes on from NZ_CP195314.1 coordinate 2,219,214, forward strand.
AAGAAGAACGACGACTTTTTTATGTTGCAATGACGCGCGCAAAAACAAAGCTAATTATGAGCTATGTAAAGACCAGACTTCATCATGAAACTGATCCGTCGCGTTTCTTGGACGAGATATTTCCGGAATCTGCCAAAAGTCAGACATAACAGTAGCAGGCGAACAGTGGAATCTGTCAACAGTCAGAAATGACAGCATTATGCAAACAGTGTGGGAAATGATCATTAATTAACTCAAAAATAAATTTCCCCGGAAAAAATCAAAAAAAGGGTGTAAAGATGCGCAAGGTATTGTATAATAAGGAAGTTCGAGTGGCTTTGAAAAGCAGCCAACTTTGCAGAGAGTAGTTTGGAGAAAACAAACGATATAGAAAGTGGCTTCGAAAAGCAGCCAACTTTGCAGAGAACCGTTTTGGAAGTAACGAAATGAATGGAGGAAAATATGGCACTTAGTAAAGAGGACATTTTTAAGACAGGTCCCTCTCCGGAAGAGGAAAAATATAATACTGCCGTAGAACTGATGGATGCAATCGACTGTGTCGAGAGATTTGAGAGAGCGGTAACGTCGCTTCGCTCCGCAGCCGCCATGTTTGAGGAGTTGGGAGATTATGAGGATGCCAGGAAGCGTCGTAAGCAGTGCGCAGATAAGGCAGATCAGATAGAACGTGAAGGTTGCGAGAAAACCTTACAGACGGCGAAAGATATGTATGACAAAGCAAAAACAAAGAGTGACTACATTGCTGCAAATAGCGAGTATCGGAGATTAAAGAAATTTGCAGCATATGCAGATAAAGCAGAAGCAGGAGACAAAGCTTGCCATGCGGGGATTCGCAAGATTGAAACGCGCAAGGTGTATAAGCGTCGCGCTATTGCATTGGCAGTAATTGTTGTTATCTGTACGGTGATCATGGTAACTCCATTGTCGTATATCGTAAAAGGTTTTGGGCATAAAATGCTTGGCGATTACAAAGCTGCCATCAATTCATATGATCAGGTAGAATATTTGCCGGGTGTAGGAAAAATGAAGAAATCCTGTTATTACAAGATCGCCAAGAAATATGACGATGATAATCACCATAAGAAAGCAATGAAAGTATACCGTTTAGCGGGTGCATATGCAGATGCAGAACACCGCACAACCCGTTACCAAAAACGCTTTATGCGTAAGGCAGAGATTGGAACTAAAGTATACTATGCCGGAATGCGCTGGATGGTATTGGATAAAGCTCTGTTAGGGGAAAAAGCGATGTTGATTCGCAGCACACCGCTGAGTAAGGATGAATTGCCATCCGGAAAAGAGGGCGAGAATCTAAAAGGCAAGAAATTGACAGAGTTCCTGAATGGAAAATTTACGAGTGCTAATTTTAGTGATCGTGAAAAGGTAATGATGGGAAAAGAAATTACGGCAAAAAAACGTGCCGGTATGCAAACGGTTGAGACCAAAAAAGAAGATATTGTTAAGAATCCAATATTTGTATTGCCGGAAGATACGATTTCAGAATATAAAGACAATCTTCCGCCCAACTGGGATCCGAACGGAATCTACCCGGTTGTATGGGTAAGTTTCCGATAAATTGAAACAGGACCTGCGTGACGTGCCGGACATGTGTTTATCAGGATCTGCGTGACAGGCCGGGCATTTGTTCACCAGGACCTGCGTGACGTGCCGGTTGTTAAATCGTTATACTGGAATTAGAAAGTCCCTGGATATACTTACGGTATTCCAGCGGGCTTTTTCCTGTTTCAGCCTTAAATTTTCTTGAGAAATAATTACTGTCTGAAAAACCGCAGAGTAAAGCGATCTCTGTGATTGAAAGATGAGGATTTTGCAGAGCTTTCATAGCGGCCTGAATGCGCAATATCGTCATATATTTTGTAGGACTAATGCTGTATATGCGCTGAAAGATCCGGCGGAAATGTCTGGAGGACAATCCGGAATACTGTGCCAGTTCTTCGATGGATAAATCTTCATTGTAATGATTTTCCATATAAGCAATAGTATTTGCGATGGAAACAACCTCTTTACTGTTAGATTTTTGGGACACGTCATAAAAACGTGACAACGAAGTAAAAAGCTGTGAGAGCAGACTGATGATCATTGTCTGATAGCCGGGGAGCTTAGTTTCGTATTCATTTTTGAGTGAAACGATCAACGTGTGGATTTCTTCATATTGTGCTAAGTTCAACGTCAATTGTCGCTTAAAACCTTGGGTTTTGGTTAAGGTGGGTTCAATGACAAAAAGTGCATGAAAGCCTGCCGTTGTTTTAATATCACTTTGATAGTCCAAAAAATAGGACAGGTGGAACATGATATTACATATATGAAAATTTTTGGGGTGTTTATAGCCGTGTGCAGTATTATTACTGATCACAAAAACATCCCCCTTACGGATTGGATACTCTTCTCCGTCCACCACATGTGTGGCGGTGCCGCTCAGCACGATCACAAGCTCTGAAAAATCGGCATGTGTATGTAGACACAGATCTTCGTCATGTGTTCCATATTGTATAAAAAAAGGAAATGTTTCATCCTGTGTAAACCAATTCAAAAAAAAATCCATACGAAATCTCCATTCTATCTTCAGCATGTTTCTTTTGGTTGAAAATACAAACATCACTCCATGGTTCTATAACCCCCGTTCTGATGTTCCGCACTGTCTCTGCGCTGAAAATACAAACATTACTCCATGGTTCTATAACCATTTTCGCAAGTCCGAAAATGAAAGATATACGTCTTTTTGTTCTATTGAACCACAAACATTCTTTTTGTATAATACACACAGTAATAGGGTTATGGTCGAACGATATTTATCGTTTGCATCATAGTAATTTTACAATGAAAAGTTATTCTCGTCAAAATAAATATCACGATGCGAGAGCAAACTAACAGTTGCACCGAATATCCTATCGAAGAACAGAACGGAGGTTAACTATGGCAAATCCTTATTTACCATCTTGGGAGTATATCCCGGATGGAGAACCAAGAGTATTTGGGGATCGCGTATATGTATACGGATCACATGATCGTGTGGATTGTGAAAGATTTTGTGATTACAAATTAAAGGTGTGGTCTGCATCTGTCCATGATTTGGGTCATTGGACATGCCACGGAGATATTTTCCGATCAAAGGCAAAAGAGGGCAAAACAACGGATACACCTTGGACAGAACATGAATTATATGCACCGGACGTTGTAGAGAAAGATGGTAAATATTATCTCTATGCATATCTTGTAGATGCGAAAGGCTGTGTAGCGGTGAGTGACCGACCGGAAGGCCCATTTACGATGCTGTCCCAGTATCAGTACAATATACCGGATCATTATGACAACGGTACGTTTATTGACCCGGGTGTATTGGTTGATGATGACGGAAGAGTATACGTGTATTGCGGATTCTTGGGATCTTACATGTGTGAACTGAACGGGGACAATATGTATGAAGTCGTGGATGGAAGTTATCAGACGGACATTATTCCGGTTACGGAGACGGAGGATGGATTTTTTGAAGCCTGTTCCCCACGAAAAGTAGGAGATACCTATTATTTGATCTATTCACCTAAAATTGGCAGCAGGCTTGCATATGCCACATCGGATTCTCCAACCGGGCCATTTACATATCGAGGATATATTGTGGATAATGGCGTCGACTATCCGGGTGGTAATGATCATGGCTCCATCTGTCAGATTAACGGACAGTGGTATATTTTTTATCATCGCATGACCAATGGCTCGATCATGTCACGCAGGGGCTGCGTGGAGCGGATCGAGATATTAGAAGATGGCACGATCCCAACCGTGGAAATGACATCTCTTGGATTTGAGGAATCGTTAAATCCGTATGAAGCAACGGCGGCAGATACGGCATGTGTCCTGAAAAACATACAGACAAAAACTGCTCAATTGGAGGAAAATGTTGAAAGTACAGGCCAGCATTTATGCAATGAGCCGGAAGCAGATACAACGGAGCAGCCGTCAGAGGCAGAACCTAAGGTTGACACAGAGTCAAAGGAAGAGAAAATTGAGGCAGATGAACCAGCGGCATTCATCACAGAATTAGATCCTTTTACAAGAATCATCACTAATATTACCGATGGCTGCGTAATGGGCTGGAAGTATTTTGATTTTGGCGATGATTTTACCGGAGATGAAATGACATTTATGGCAAAAGTACATCCGCGGGGCTGTCATGGCAAACTGCATATTTGTATCGACGATGAGCAGACAGAAATTGGCGTGGCAGAGTTTGAGCGAGATAGCACTACGCTTCGTACAAAAGTGCAAAACGTCACAGGAAGACATGCGGTTTATCTGATCGCACAGTCAGAATATAATGGATGGTCAGCTTGCTATTTTGAACGTCGCCAGTTATTCGACCTAGAGGCATTCCAATTTTGCAAATAGAGGATTTCACAGCAAAGTTGTTTATCCTTAGGACGTTCCAATTTTGCAAATAACACCCTTGCCCACAATTAGTAGTTTACCTTATGCTTAATTTTTGATAAAATATTATCAGTATTATGCAGGATGCGCTCTCGCGAAGTTCATACATATTATTTCGAGAGCACATTAGATAAAAAGGAGGAACTGCTAAATGAAACAGTTAATGATAGGTAACGCTGCAGTTGCACGAGGTCTGTATGAAGCGGGCTGTGGCGTTGCTTCCAGTTATCCGGGTACGCCAAGTACCGAGATTACGGAAGAAGCAGCTAAGTACGATGAGATTTATTGTGAGTGGGCGCCAAATGAGAAAGTAGCACTGGAAGTGGCTTTTGGTGCTGCCGTAGCGGGAAAACGCAGTTTTTGCGGAATGAAGCACGTAGGACTTAATGTCGCAGCAGATCCGTTATTCACGATCTCTTATACCGGAATCAATGCCGGAATGATCATCGGTGTTGCGGACGATGCGGGTATGCACTCATCCCAGAACGAGCAGGATTCAAGACATTATGCGATCGCTGCCAAGGTACCAATGTTAGAGCCTTCGGATTCTGCAGAGGCACTTGCATTCACAAAGATCGCTTATGAAATTTCTGAGAAATATGATACGCCGGTATTCATGAAAATGTGTACCCGTGTTGCACATTCACAGAGTTTGGTTGAAACATCCGAACGTGTGGAGCCGGCACTCAAAGAATATAAGAAAGACATAGCAAAATATGTTATGATGCCGGCAAATGCGAAACGCCGCCATCCAATTGTAGAGCAGCGTACCAGAGACTTGATCGCATACGCTGAGACAACACCACTCAACCGTGTTGAGATGGGTGATACTAAGATCGGAATTATAACATCTTCAACTTCGTATCAATATGTGAAGGAAGTGTTCGGAGACAATGCAAGTGTCCTGAAATTGGGACTGATCAACCCGCTTCCTGAAAAATTAATTCTTGATTTTGCACAAAAAGTAGACAAATTATTCATTATAGAAGAATTGGATGATATTATCGAGAGCCATTGTAAGAAATTAGGACTGGATGTGACAGGTAAAGACGTATTCCCATTAGAAGATGAATTTTCACAAAATCTGGTTGCAGAAAAGATGGGTATCCCGGTAGAGGAAAGCCTGACTTTGGATGAAAACATCCCGGTCAGACCGCCGGTAATGTGTGCGGGCTGTCCTCATAGAGGAATGTTCTACACATTATCCAAAAACAAATGTACCGTTATGGGTGATATTGGATGTTATACATTAGGAGCAGTTGCGCCATTGTCAGCAATCGACGTAACAGCATGTATGGGCGCATCCATCAGCTCGATCCATGGATTTAATAAAGCGCGTGGCGAAGAATCTGAAGGCAAGACCGTTGCCGTGATCGGAGATTCTACATTCATGCATTCCGGAATGACCGGACTTGCTAACATTGCTTATAACATGAGCAATTCAACAGTTATTATCTTAGATAATTCCATTACGGGAATGACAGGTCATCAGCAGAATCCAACGACCGGTTACAACATCAAGGGCGATCCGGCAGGTAAGATCAATCTTGAAGCACTTTGCAAGGCGATGGGCTTTAACCGCGTTCGTGTCGTTGATCCATACGATCTGGAAGCATGTGATAAGGCAGTCAAAGAAGAACTTGCTGCCGCTGAGCCATCTGTGATCATCAGCAGAAGACCATGTGCACTTCTCAAATATGTTGAGGTAAAACCTCCTTTGAATGTTGATAAAGACAAATGCAAGGGCTGCAAAATGTGCATGAAGCTTGGCTGTCCGGCAATTAGTATTAAGGGCGGCAAAGCGCAGATCGACAACACACTTTGCGTTGGCTGCGGCGTTTGTAAACAGCTTTGCAAATTTGATGCAATTACGGAATAGGAGGACGCAAAAATGACGAAAAATATTATGATCGTAGGTGTAGGTGGTCAGGGTTCTCTGCTTGCCAGCAAGCTTTTAGGACATGTACTTCTCAGTCAAAATTATGATGTAAAAGTATCTGAGGTACACGGAATGAGTCAGCGCGGAGGAAGCGTTGTAACATATGTGCGCTATGGTGACAAAGTGTATTCACCGATCATTGACAAAGGACAAGCAGATGTTATTATCTCTTTTGAGAAATTAGAGGCAGCCAGATACATGAACTATCTCAAGAAAGGCGGCAAGATTGTCGTTTCTGATCAGGAAATCGACCCGATGCCGGTTATCACGGGAGCAGCAGAGTATCCGGAGAATCTCATCGAAAAGATGAAAGCTGCCGGAGCGGATATTGATGATATGGACGCATTGTCTCTTGCTATGGAGGCAGGCAGTCCAAAAGCGGTAAATATCGTGCTTATGGGACGAGTATCACGTTACTTCCCGGAGATCAGCGAGGAAGCTTGGCTGGCGTCTTTGGAAGCGTGTGTACCGCCGAAGTTCTTGGAGATGAACAAGAAAGCGTTTATGCTGGGACGCAACTAGAATAAAGATATATTAGCGGTTTACAATGTGAAGGGAAATTCGCAAAGCAAGTTTTGGGAGGGGAAGCTCCCGAACTTGCAATATGAGAGAGGAATGGGTGAATACCATGGCACAAAATTATTTTCAGCCGGAAATCGAAACGATGCCGGTAGAAGAAATCAAGAAACTGCAGAGTGAGCGACTTGTTAAGCAGGTGAAACACATCTACGACAATGTTCCATTCTACAAAAATAAAATGGACGAGGCAGGGATCAAACCGGAAGATATTCATGGCGTTGAGGATCTGCATAAATTACCATTTATGGAGAAGGACGACTTAAGAGATCAGTATCCATATGGACTGTTAGCGATGCCATTAAAGGATTGTGTACGCATCCAGTCAACCAGTGGTACAACAGGAAGGCGTGTGGTAGCTTTTTATACACAGCATGATCTGGATCTATGGGAAGACTGCTGTGCCAGAGCGATCGTAGCAGCCGGTGGTACCAAAGAAGATATTGTGCATGTATCCTATGGTTATGGATTATTTACCGGTGGTTCCGGCTTAAATGGCGGTTCCCACAAAGTTGGATCCCTAACGATCCCAATGTCTTCCGGTAATACAGAGCGTCAGATTCAGTTTATGACCGATCTGGGATCCACGATCCTTTGCTGTACACCGTCTTATGCAGCATATTTGGCAGAGAGTATTCATGAGAAAGGCGTACAGGATCAGATTAAGTTAAAGGCAGGTATCTTTGGTGCAGAGGCGTGGACTGAGGAGATGCGACATGATATTGAGGAAAAACTTGGTATCAAAGCATATGATATCTATGGCCTGACAGAGATTTCCGGACCGGGTGTAGCCTTTGAGTGTTCTGAGCAGAACGGTATGCATGTCAATGAAGATCATTTTATTGCAGAAGTAATCAATCCAAAGACGGGGGAGGTTCTTCCGGATGGAGAAAAAGGTGAGCTTGTATTTACAAGTATCACGAAAGAGGCATTCCCGCTGCTTCGTTACCGCACGAGAGATATTTGTATCTTGAGCCGCAAGAAATGTTCCTGCGGACGTACACATATCAAAATGACAAAACCGTTGGGTCGCAGTGATGATATGTTGATCGTCAAAGGTGTGAATGTATTCCCATCACAGATCGAAACGGTATTGATGAATAAAGGATATGCGGCAAATTATCAGATCATCGTTGATCGTGTCAACAACAGTGATACGATCGAGGTACAGGTGGAGATGACGCCGGAGATGTTCTCAGACAGCATGAGCGAAGTTACGGCAAAGGAGAAAGAATTGGTAACTGCATTGAAAGCAATGCTTGGTATTTATGCGAAAGTAACTCTTGTAAATCCGAAAACAATTACAAGAAGTGAAGGTAAGGCGGTACGCGTTATCGATAAGAGAAATTTGTATAAATAATGTAAAAATGAATGGGGGTGTCCACTATGATGGTTAAGCAGATTTCTGTATTTTTGGAAAACAAGCCGGGTAAATTAAAAGAGCTGACCGATGTACTTCGTGAAAATAATATTAATATGCGTGCATTATCGGTTGCGGATGCGCAGGACTTTGGTATCGTTCGATTGATCGTTGATGATGTCTACAATGCATCCACAGTGATAAAAGATGCAGGTTATGTATCTTCTACGAAGGATGTTATGGCGATTGAGTTGTCGGATCAGCCGGGAAGTCTGGCAAATGTGTTAGATATTTTTGGCGAGAATGGGATCAATGTTGAATATATGTATGCTTTTAACACGCATACATCCGGTAAGGCGCATTTGATCTTCCGTGTTACCGATATTAAGAAAGGTGCAGAAGTGCTGAAAGCGAGCGATGTTCGTCTGATCAGTCAGGAAGACTTAGCGAAACTGTAAAGAAATGTTACGTGCAACATAAAGAATGGCTGTCCTGCAGTTTGATCCGCAGGACAGCCGTTTCTTTACTTTTTTATAGGAAACTGCTCACAATGTGGTGTTATACCACCAAGAATTGCTTTAGCAATTCTTGCAGAGCAAAAAACGTAGGCTTTGCTCTTTTATAAGTTATGGCATAAATAGTTGTTTATTCGTATAAGGAAATTCCAAATCTAACTTTGCGGTAGATCTTAAAAATAATGACAGCGATCAAGCCGATCACCGTGCCGCCAGTTAAAACAATTCCAAAAATACTTCCAATAATAATTAAAATCCACAATGGTATACTCATAATAATCCTCCATAAATCTAAAAATAAGAACGCTAGACTTTTTATTACGCTACTCGCTATCGTGGATTAAAGTGGCTTTTTACCATCCTGCCGCTGTATATAACGCAGAATTGTCCTGCAGCTAAAGGTAATATTGCCAATGCAGGTACAGTCTGCCATTTCCGAAATATAGGAAATCTTTGAATCTAAAATATGTACCAAGGACAAGAATACTCGTACTTTTGCATTGCTTCTGCGACCGTCTCTTACACCACGCAGACTGGAGGCGTCGCGTGATTGTATGCCGAGCAGATCTTCTGTGCAAAAATCAGCATTTCGTAGGATATTTGCCGAGGCATGCAGTATCGTATCCTGATCTGAAAAAACAACTTTGTGATTGGCGAATGTGAACTGAGATGCAGCTTGATGCAGTTCGGGAACATCAAGAAAAATACCGTTGAGGATAAACACCAAAACGAGGAACAGACTGATCCAACGCCTATGCTGCTTCTTCATATTCTTCGCCTCACTTTCCGTTTTTAATCTTTGATTCCAAATGTGCATAATTCAGTATATGAGAAGATGGAATCCCTGACTATTTTAACACTAAATAATTATGTTGTCGACATGGAGTTCTCGGTTGAGATTTAACCTGAAAAAGATTTGTCAAGACATATTTTAAAACTTTTCATAAAAAAATATAGTCGAATTTTTACATGAAATAGTCGAATTTTTACATGGACATTGAAATTCGCAATGGATTTGTTAAAGTGAAAATGTAACTTTGAGATGCACATTGTCCAGATGGAGGACACACATGATAACCAAACTTGTGGATCGGATGATAGGTCAGGAAATTTTGGAAAGCGAGAAACGTGATGAATATATTTATGCTTTGACAATACGAGCAGAGCAAGTCATTACGTATACCTTGCTAGCGATGGTATGTTTATGGACGCATAACATACTGGAGGGATTAATATACGCTGTTGCTTTTAAAGGGATACGGCAGTACTCTGGCGGATATCATGCGAAAACCTTGCTTGGTTGTTTGGTGGGAACGATTGCGATGCTATTGGCAGTAGTCAGATGGATAGCGCCTTTTCTTCAAGCACACCCGATTGTAATGATTTTTCTAGTGATAATCAGCATTTGTGTATTGTTTATATTTTCACCGGTTAATCATCCCAATCTCAATCTGTCAAAGGAAGAGATGTCTGATTGTCGAAAAGGTGTTTATGTAACGATATTGACAGAAGTATTGATTGCAAGCTGTCTGTATCTATTGTCAGGGATTCTGCACATATTTATTGCATCGGCAATTATCCTATGTGCGCTGACGGTAATCTTGGCCAAATTACTTCGTCAGGAAATAATGTGAAACATTATGGAACAATGTGCTTATAGTATTAACAAATGGAGGATTATTATGGAAAAGAAAGAGAACCCAGTAATGAAGTTGACCGGTAAGATTGTAAAACGAGATGTGAGAGTCATTGAACAGGGATGGCCTCCGATGTGTGTAGGATTTTTACATCAGCCGGTAAGACCACAGTCATTGCAGCATAAAGATGTTACGGAGAGGGCGGTTTTTAATTGAGGGGAACTTGAGGGGATGATTCAGGATGGAGGAACGGAATGAAAACAGGAATGAAATGTCTGATCTTACTGTGTATTGGTGCAGCGCTGTGCTATGGGATATATTCGTTTGATCAGGTGAACAGAGAGAATGATCGGCTGAAAGTGACAACATTCAGCGACAGGAAGTCACAGACCATAAACGGAACAGAGTATACGGTACTGAAAAATATGATTTGCGACTATTCCAAGATCAAGGAGCAGTATCCGGTCATTGAACCCATGTTGGATGTTGACGGAGATGTTGCAAAAGGAGAGCCGGGACGTCTGAAAGTGCTTTTGGTAAAGATGCGGATCAAAAACAGTTCAGAGCATATGCAGTATTTGAATCTCGCAGATATCGTTATTAAATCCCCGGCGTATGGCAATGCCCTGTCCACAGAGATGTTTTGTGAGATCAATCACATTGAGTCCTGTATGCTCGCCATTGCACCGGGCGTAGAGGTGCCGGTAACGCTGCCGTATGAACTGTATGAAATATCGTTTTCCGATGCTCATTTTCGTGATCTGCAGAAGCTGCCGTTTTCTATCGTACTGACATCGTATCCGGACATCCGTGAGATCAGTCTTTCGAACATTACATATAAGGCAGGTACTTCCTCTAAATCTGCACAAAAACAACAGAAAGCAAAGAAAAAGGATACACCGGAGGGTTCCATCCTTGACATGGATCAGGAGTGCATTTATGAGGAAGTGGGATATCGGATCGAAGAGGTTGCGTATACCACAAATGTTAAACGCTATAAAGAGTATAAACGAAAAGGTCTGTATTATCCGGAGTTGGTGGATTCGAAGGGAAACGTGCGGAACGATGATCCGACCGCAAAAGGAGGTACATGGTATATGATGTTTATCAAGTGCAGGATCAAAAACTATTCTGATACGGCAAAACGGATCCGTGCTTCCGTACCGGCGACGGGACATTATATGAAAGATGGCAGGTATGCATATAAAGGGGATAATACATATTTTACCTGTAGTAAAAAGACAGAGTTTTATCCGGATGTCATTCAGCTCAATCCGGGAGAAGAGGTAACGTGTGTTACCGGAAAACAGATGTATTGCCATAAGAAGTACTGGGACATTGACAAGACGGACTTTTACGTGCGGCTGTGCGGCAGAAGCGATGGTATTTCGGATCCGGATAAGCTGGATCCACGTGCGGGTGTGCTCGGAACGGCAGTCAACATACTGGTAAAAAGTTCGCAGATCAAGAAGAAATAAGGAACAGATAACAGGAAATAATGATAAAGGGGATAAGACAGTATGAATATATCAATCGAACACGTGACAAAGAAGATCAAAAACGCCACCGTACTAAAGGATATCTGTTTGGAAATGAAAGGCGGAACAGTGTATGGCCTTCAAGGTAAGAACGGCTCCGGCAAGACCATGCTGATGCGGGCGATATCCGGACTGATCCGTCCGACAAGCGGACGGATCGTGATCAATGGTGAGCAGCTGCATAAAAATATATCGATTCCGAGAAGTATTGGATTATTGTTAGAAAATCCGTCGCTTCTTCCGGAATATGATGCTTCCCAGAATTTAAAACTTTTGGCAAAGATGCAGGGCGGAGTGCCTGAAGAGGAGATCCGGCAGCTGATCCGTGATGTGGGACTGGAAGATGCCGGACACAAAAAGGTAGAGAAGTATTCTCTCGGTATGAAACAGAGGCTTGGCATAGCTGCAGCAATCCTTGGGAGTCCGGACATCATTCTGTTGGATGAGCCGATCAATGCGATCGACGGAGAAGGTGTGGAAGAGATACGAAGCCTTATTCTGTCCCTGAAGAATGAGAAACGGATCATTATCGTGGCATGTCATGACAAGGAAGAGATGAACCTGCTTGCAGATGAGATCGTGCATCTGCGCGATGGAAGGATCGAGGGACAGGAGAATGGAGGGGCAGCATGAAGTTTGGAAGGATGTTGAAGTACGATCTGCGTTATGGTACCGTCAGACGTTTTGGATATTACCTGCTTCCGCTGCTGCTTGGAGTGGCAGATGCCGTGAGACAGGTGTTGAATTATTATAAAGTGCGTAATCCGGGAACCTTATTGGATCACTGGCTGATCATGACGGCAGGAACACAGCCTTATCAGCCAAATACACTGCATTCATACAATTTTCCGACGATATGGCTGATCATGCAGGCATTTATGCTTCTGGTGGTAAACGGATATACATCCGGGGATCTGGAAGAGCATGGCAGCGTCATGATCGTGAAGAGCCGGTCACGTGCAGGCTGGTGGCTGTCAAAATGTGTCTGGTGTATGTTCAGCACACTGCTTGCCTATGTGATCTACTACATACCGATGTTTCTTATCTTTGCATGGCGCGGTATCCCGATGAAAATGCATCTGACCAAGCGTCTCGTCACCACGTCGGTGGAAGGATTCTTAAACTGGAAGACGGCAGATGTGTGTGCCGTGGTTCTGTTTATTCCGGTTGCTGTGATGATGTTTCTGTGTCTGTTACAGATGCTGTTAGAAGTAGTCTGGTCGCCGGCAGTGGCAATCATACTGTTGTTGGTGATACAGGGAATTTCGGCGTATAAACAGAGTGTTTTCCTGTGGGGCAATTGGGGAATCCCGGTCCGTATGCTGAAGACGCCGATTGGGTATATTGGCAATCTGCGGTGCTCCATAGCAGGGATCATTGTATGCATTGTCATCGGAACAATACTGTTTAAGCGTAGAGATCTGCTGTTTAAAGAATAGAGAGGAAAGAATTATGATCGAAACGGAATTAAGAAGAGCATTTCGTAGTCGTGGGATGTTAGTTGTAGTTTTAGTGGCGGTTATCCTGGCTGCCGGTAACTTATATAGTTCGCTGCAGATGGACAGGCACTTTGCGGAGATACGGAAAATGATGTTGGAACAGCATGATGTGACGTATTATCCGTATATAGCATTTGAAAAATATATCGGAGACAATATGTTCCTACCGTATAACGGGATTTATTATATTTTGTTCCCGATCCTCGCCGTGCTGCCGTTTGGAACAAGCCTGGTACGTGATGAGCAGCTGCATTATACCAGAAACATTCTGGTAAGACAGAGTAAGAGAAGATATTTTTTGGCAAAATACATCGCAGCATATGTCAGTGGTGCCGTTGCAGTGTTATTACCGTTAGCGCTGTCGTTTGCACTGTGTGCGACAAAGTATCCGTGTGCGGAATTGTACCAGAGAGCCCAACGTAGCGTCATAATGGACAGAAATATGTTTTCGCAGTTTTATTATACGGCTCCATGGATCTACATGCTGATCTACTGGTTCGTCAACATGCTGGCGGGGGGGATGCTTGCCGGAACGGCGCTGTTACTTTCCCAGTTTATCCATAAGAGGATGTCAGTGGTATTTATCCCATTTATCGTGTATTCCTATATGGCGTATCTTTTTGGCGGCCAGGCACAGTACGAAAGGTTTTCTTTGAAAAGTGTGATCAACATGTCAGAAGGTGCCATCACGGTGACAGCAGAGTACACAGCGGTCATGTTTGCGAGCGTAACTCTGGTCACTTTTTTGGTCTATTATGTTGTCGGTATCACGAAAGAGAGGATACATTAACATGGCAAAGTATCAGACAAACAAAACAAAGCGGGCTGTATACAACACGCTGCGGTGTATCGGTGTGATGCTGTTTGGACAAAACCGGTTTAAGCAGCCAAAATTTTTGGAAAATGCAGCACAGAAAGACAAATATGAGGTCTGGCTGGGGATGATCGATGAGGGAAAGATCAACGAAGTTGAAAATGAACTTATCGAAGAGACGGAACAGAGGAGGCCGGATATGCATCCGTCTGAGTCTGAGAAAATGGCAATGCTTGAGGTGGCTCTACAGATATATAAGTATATCAACGACAAAGATGATGCTTTTTTGGAGAGGTCTTCCTACAGCAGAGAAGAAGTTGAAGAGGGCATTTTGAGCGTGATGCATATATTACATATAGATACCGATATGATATGCCGTCTGCTTTTGTAAATGCAGGAAGGAAAGATGATGTTTCGAAGGAAAAGTATGAGAGCAAAGGTGCTTCCGCTGGGGGCGATGGGGATCAGAGCATGGCCGGAGCAGAATTTTCTTTTTGAGATCCTGATGTCGATGCAGGAAGGGGAGAAATGGATATACAATCATTTTATACAGCTGCGTGGAACTCACTATATCAATCGTGAATGGAACAAGACGGATTCCAGTGTTACATTTTATCCATATGCTATTCACTATCTTGCACCAAATATGTTTGATCTGTGTCCGTTCATAGATAAATATGTACTGCCACGTTCTTTTGTGTTTGGATTATTTTCAAAATTTCACAGTTTTGTGATCTCGGCAATCGAAGAAGGGTTTTATATCTCTACCTTTTTGGATCAGTTTTTTCGCGATGATATGCACGGAAATCATGGATATCATCATCCTACATTTATTTATGGGTACGATGATGCTGCAAAATGTGTTTATATTACCGATAACTTTGAAAATGGGAAGTATGCCAAAAAACAGATATCGTATGATCAGCTGGATACGGCATTTTCTTTGATCACCGGACAAGAGTGGTGTTATGGAGTGATCTTATATGGTGCGAAGGAAAAGGCGTATGATTTTGTTCCCGGATATGTAAAAGAACAGTTACAGGACTATCTGGAACCAAAGAGAGGTATTTGCTATATGGATCGGACACTCTGTCCGGATCCGTTTCATGATGGAGAAGATTATCTGAATGAAGTCTTTTTCGGAGCACAGTGCTATGATCTGATCGATCGGAGTATGCAGGCGATCCTTGAGTATGATGATGAATACTCTGCGCATGACTGGCGCAGTCTGGTGCAGATGTGTGATCACAAGTATTTAATGAGAAAACGGTATCAATATATGGTGCAGCATGGGTATGCAGCAATGGATGATACGCTGCATGAGGAACTGGAAACTTTGGAGAAAGAAAGCCTGATCGCACAGAATATGTATATCAAATATACCGTGACGGATGATCTGGAGACCATACGCAGACTTCGGGAACGGCTGCAGGCGATGAAACAAAAAGACATTTGTGCGACGAAAACGTTGATTTCTTTGGTGGAGACCTGATGTGGCTGTAAGAGGTCACATCAGACAAAAACATTGATCAATGCAGATATCTAAGGTTTCATTGGTTCGAACAACGCAGTAACGGATTTACCGTACAGAAAAGAGGATGAATGTGACGAGAGAAGAGTTAGTACAGTATGCAGTAGAATACACGTCATTCTATGCGGAAAAATATGCAGGTGCCAACCTGCAGGATGGAAAGAGCCTGCCGATCCTTACCAAAGAGGAGGCGGCGCATGCGGGAGTATCTATTATTTCCAGGGAATATTACACCAAACTTGGCACGCCGGAGGTGAAAAGTGCATATACTTCCGGGTCGACCGGGATCAGCTTAGAGGCGTTTTCTACCAATGCGGAAAGCGCAGGACAGCTTTTTTCACTCTGGCTGTACCGGCGGAAATATTATGGGATCAATACCGATTCAAAATTTTGTTTTTTCTTTACCCTGAGAGATCATTATGGACAAACAAAGTATGACGAACAGAAGAATTATCTGGGCATTTCCAAAGAACTGCTGCAACGGGAAAAGCTGGATGAGATCTTTGGCAGGATCTATGCTTTTCAACCGAAGTGGCTGTTGTTACAGCCAAGCATTGCCATGATCTTAGCCAGATACATATATGAGACGGGAGCAGAAGTCCCGGGATCGCTGACGTATATCGAGCTGAGTGGTGAAATGGTAACGGATCGACAGCGCAGATTTATTGAAAGTGCGTTTGATGCAGTAACGGCCAGCCAATACGGCTGTAATGAGATTGGATCGATCGCATATGAATGCCCGGAAGGAAATCTGCACGTGATGGATCATAACGTATATGTGGAGATCGAGCCCTTTACGGAACAGGAACGGGCGGCGGGAACCGGTCATGTGATCGTGACAGCACGGCATAATAAGGTGATGCCGTTTATCCGGTATGATACAGGGGATATTGCCGGGTGGAAAGATATATCCTGTACGTGTGGCTGCCATGGAGCAGTATTAGAACTGACCGGTGCAAGAAAAGATGACATGATCCGTCTGCAGGACGGACAAAGGATATCTGCCAACCTGTTCCGCAGGGTCATCCAGGCGGTAGAGTGCTGCATGGAGGGACGGATCTATCAGTATCAGGTGCGGCAGACGACAGTGGATACGTTTGAGATTTTTATGGCAACAGATGGTGAACCGGAAGAGATCGAGGGATTATTCTGTGAATTTATCCGGGACAGCCTGGTAGGGGAGGCAGCGTTTTTATTTCGATATTATGAGCAGCTTCTCCCGGATGAACTGACCGGCAAGCTGAAGTTTTTTTGGTGCATGATACCGGAGCAGACAGGGGATGTAGAAAGTGCCGCAGATCAATAATTAGAGGGAGAGAAAGTGATGGATAGAATGACAGACGGCAGTAGTAACGGCACAATGACAGACAATGCGATGATATTGAAAAAATTATCAGAAATCCTGCGTCGATATGTAGAACCGGATCCGGAGACCGGAGATCCTATAGTGATCACGGAAGAAACCGACATTTTCGAAGATCTGGGGGCGGATTCGCTGATGGTGATGCAGATCATTGCTGATGTGGAGGAGTGTTTTGGTATTACGTTTGATGATGTGGATCTGTTGAGTGAAAATTTCAGCAATACAGGCAGTTTTTGTGAAATGATAGCCAGACAGGTGCGGGAGGGATGACGGATGGGCAGGATGGTCACAACAGAGAATATCATATCGTTGATCCGGACAATACCGATATCCGTACACAAAGGACAGCATGCACTTTTGCTGGCAGATAATTCGGCAGAATCCATTGCGTTATATGGCTTTTTCCTGAAAAATAATGTTCCGCTGATCCTGCTGAATGCGTCAATGCGGGATGAGCAGGTGCAGGAATATATGGATGAGTACCGGCCACAGTGGTTTGTGTATCCGAAGAACCGGAATCTGCCACAATATTCCGGTGGACAGACCGAGTGTTCCGAAAACAGAAAGAGGTATCAATGCTATGAAACTGCCTGTGAGTGGAACGGGTATGTGATCGCAAGCCGGGGCAATGCCGGCTTTGAACTTACTTATCATTGGCTTGAGGATCTGGCGTTACTGATACCAACATCGGGGAGTACCGGCGGGCGAAGACTGGTGATGCTTACGAAAGCAAATCTGGCGGCCAATGCCAAGTCGATCGCCGAGTCTCTGCGTATGGATTGTACAGAGCGGTCAGCTGTGCTTATGCCAGTCTCATACTCTTATGGTCTTTCTGTGGTCAATTCCACGATCTATGCAGGAGGCCGTCTGCTTATCCCGGAAACCGATATTTTTCATAAGGAATGCTGGGACTATCTGGAAGAAAACAGAGTAACCGCTATCAGCGGTGTGCCATATGCATATGAATGGTACCGTAAGCTGCATGTGTTTGACCGGACATTTGAGGCATTAAGGCTGATGACAACGGCAGGGGGAGCGATGAGCCGCAGTATGAAGGAATATCTGCTGCAGGAGGCTGAACGCAGAAATGTGGATCTGGCGGTTATGTATGGGCAGACTGAGGCAACAGCCAGGATCAGCAGCTTTTTTCTTAATGAACATCCGGATAAGATCGATAGTGTCGGTACGGTCATACCCGGAGGAAAACTGACAATCTCACTCGCAGATGAGAACGGATGTGGAGAAATTGTTTATGAGGGAAAGAATGTTTTTCTGGGATATGCACACAGTCTGAACCAATTGTTTATTACAGAGCAGGAATCATATAAATATACGGTGCTTCGCTATACGGGGGATGCAGGGTATATAGATGGGGATGGCTATCTGTATATCACCGGACGTATGAACCGTTATGCGAAGATATGCGGTCAGCGTGTGGGGCTGGATGAACTGCAGACAGAGATTGGAAAAATGTTTGGACAGAAGGTTGCAGCGGTCATGACTGCGGACGGAGAGCGGGAAATGATTGGGATATTTGGAACGAAAGAACCGGATGCAGTATGGGAACGACGTGTGCTGCAACGCTATCCGATCCTGCGTGGCAGTGTGAAGTATATTCAGATAGAGGAGCTGCCACGTACGATGAATGGAAAGTTGGATTATAAGAAACTGCAGGAATACATCTGAAATCCTTGATTTTATGTCTTAGGTGATTGACTTTTCCCCACCAAGAAAGGATAATAGAATAGATGCATATGCTTGCTTTTTGGCGATGGGCATACGGCATGGAAAATGGGAAAGGCAGGACGTGAAATATGGGTAATAAATATGATGTGATTATTGTGGGGGCAGGACCGGGAGGTATCTTTTCAGCATATGAGCTGGTGCAAAAAGCACCCAATCTTAAAGTGGCAGTATTTGAGGCAGGTCATGCTTTGGAGAAACGTCACTGTCCGATCGATGGTGATAAGATAAAGAGTTGTATTAATTGTAAGAGCTGCTCTATCATGAGTGGTTTTGGTGGTGCTGGTGCATTTTCCGATGGTAAATATAATATTACGAATGATTTTGGTGGAACTTTATACGAATATGTTGGCAAGCAAAAGGCAACAGAATTAATGAAATATGTGGATGAGATCAATATGCAGTATGGTGGCGAGGGCACGAAAATGTATTCTACAGCAGGAACACATTTTAAGAAGCTTTGTCTCCAAAATAAATTGAACTTATTAGATGCATCCGTACGGCATTTGGGTACAGATATAAATTATATTGTATTAGAAAATCTCTATGCGTTCTTAAAGGATAAAGTGGATTTCTACTTTGATACGTTAGTAAATCGTGTAGAACGACAGGGCGAGGCATATCGTGTATGTTGTGATGATGCGGATTATGATTGCGCAAAATGTATTATTTCCGTAGGACGCAGTGGAAGCAAATGGATGGAAAAAGTATGTAATGAATTGGATATCAGCACAAAGTCCAATCGTGTAGATATTGGTGTGCGCGTGGAACTGCCGGCAGTTATCTTCTCGCATTTAACGGATGAACTTTATGAGAGCAAGATCGTATATCGCACTGAGAAGTTTGAAGATCGTGTGCGCACGTTTTGTATGAACCCTTATGGCATTGTGGTCAATGAAAATACAAATGGCATTGTTACGGTGAATGGACATAGTTATGAAGATGCGGATAAACAGACCGACAATACAAACTTTGCGCTGCTGGTCGCAAAGCATTTTTCAGAGCCGTTCAAGGACAGCAATGGATATGGCGAGAGCATTGCAAGACTGTCGAATATGCTGGGTGGAGGCGTGATCGTACAGCGTTTTGGAGACTTGGTGCGTGGAAGACGAAGCAACGCAAAGCGTATTGCAGAGGGATTGGTAGAGCCGACATTGGCAGCAACGCCGGGTGATTTGAGTTTGGTACTTCCGAAACGCATTCTAGATGGGATTATTGAAATGATCTATGCCTTAGATAAGATTGCACCGGGAACTGCCAATGATGATACACTGTTATACGGTGTTGAGGTGAAGTTTTACAATATGGAAGTCGAATTGGATCACAATCTGGAGACAAAATATAAGGGACTGTATATTATTGGAGATGGCAGTGGAGTGACCCATTCCTTGTCGCATGCATCGGCAAGTGGTGTCTATGTTGCACGTCAGATCGTGGAAGGAACCGGGGTAGATCGATGAAGCTTAAAATAGCAGTATGTGACGATGATCTGCAATGGAGCGAACGGATCCGCCGAAGTATTTCTGAGTATATGTGCCATGTGAATCAACAGTGCGACATTCAGGTGTTTGAAAGCGGAGAGGAGCTTTGCAGTGCATTTCATGGATCTCACTCGTTTGATATTGTTTTTTTGGATGTTGATATGGATGAGATGGATGGAATGGAAACTGCAGAAATGATTCGTTCCAGAAGCGATCAGGTAACGATAGTATTTATTACCGGAGTTGTGGAAGCTGCACCGCGAGGCTATCAATATGGTGCGATGCGCTACATTATGAAGCAGGATATCGAGGAATTGCTGCCGGAATGTTTAGGGAGCTTTTTGAAGCAATATTCCGGTATGGATGTGTCTTTCAACATTAAATTTCTTACCGGAATGGAGAACGTTAATTTATCACAATTGGTTTATGTGGAGAGTAAGGCTCGTAAATTATGTTATGTGTTTGCGGATAAAGTGTTGGAACTGTATGATAATATTACAACGGCACAGAAACAATTGGAGCCATATGGTTTTGTTAGGATTCATCAGAGTTTTTTGGTGAATATGAAGTATATCCAGAAGATCAGTAGTTATCGCGTATATCTTACAACGCACAAAGATTTGCCGGCTACGAAAGCGAGATATCAAGAGGTAAAAGATCAATTCTTTGAGTACATAGAATATGATAGCGAGGGGTAGTGTACTATGGTAGATTACATACAAGGAGTGATATTGGTACTATTTGAAGCGTTAATATGTAGTGCGTTTTTGAGTAGTTTCCTACAACGTAAGCATAGAGAAATCCGTTGGCAGATGCTTGAGGTAGCATCTTTGGCGGGCTTGTATTTGATAAGTGCAGCCACCACATATTATTCAAAATCGCTCCTGATAAGGGGCGGTGGACAGGTGCTTGCAGTGATACTGGTTGCCGTCATATTTTATCAATGTAAGCTGGTTCATGTTTTAGTGTTAGATCTGGCTTTTTATGGTATTATGATTGCGGTTGATGGGGGAGGCATTGTAATCTCTGAGGCTTTGTTTCGACGAAACCTATTAGAGAATCCAATGTTTCAGGTGATGATATCATTGCTTTTTAAGATGGTTACTTTGGTGATTGTCGTGATGATCCGTTATATATGGTCACGAAAAAAACATGTTATGGAAATGCAGAGAGTAGAGTGGATAATGTTGTTTCTTTTTCCACTTATGACAGTATGCATCATGATTATTTTGATGACAAGTTATGGAAATGGGACGATGCTTGCCGGTTATGTCGGGATATCTTTAGGGATGATTGTTGTTGACAGTGTGTTGTTTGTGCTGCTTAGTTATATTTCTGACCGCGAGCGGAAATTGCGTTTGCTTCAGCTGCAGCAGACGCGGGCTCAGGAACGCTTAAAAATGTATCAGGAACTAAATGTTACCAATACATATCACAAAAAGATATTGCATGATTACAGTAATCAGCTGCATTGCATTCAGGGGTTGATGGCGGATCAACAATACGAGAAGGCAAAAGAATATGCACAGAAATTGACAAATGACCTTTGTCAAGGCAGTGATTTTATTGATGTCCATAATACGATCGTGAATGTTGTCTTAAATCAAAAGTATCGTTTGGCAACACAGAAAGGCATCAAAATAATATTTGATATCATGGACTTTTCGGAGATTAAATTAGACGATCAGGATGTTGTGATCTTGCTGTCCAATTTGTTGGACAATGCGATAGAGGCGACTGCGAAAGAAACAGCGCACAAGGTGATCAAGATCAAATTATTAAATAAAAACGATACCGTCATCATTAGTATTAGTAATCGAATAAGTAAACCGGTTAAAATCGTTAATGGAATGATTCAGACATCGAAATCTGATAAAGAAAATCATGGTATTGGACTGAATAATATTATGACAATCGTGAAAAAGTATGATGGCGATGCGAGAATGCGATATAAGGATGGATGGTTTTATTATACGGCTATACTATAATGAAAAGACAGAAGGAGGATAATGATGGCAGAAAGCATGAAAGATTTTGAAACGGAGTTAGAACAATCTTTTCAGGTGATCAAAGAAGGTGATGTGCTGGAGGTAGAGGTCATTGGTATTTCAGAGACAGAACTTACCGTCGATCTGAATTACTATACGGAGGGAATCATTCCGCTTGAGGAATGCAGTGATGATCCTGCATTTTCGATAAAAAATGACTGCAATATAGGCGATCGCATTCAGGCGATGGTCATTGATGCGGAGAATGAAAATGGTGTTGTGATCCTGTCCAAAAAGGCGGCGCACAACCTAATGATATGGGATGAATTGGAAGAAGATTATCAAAATCGTACAGTATTTCAGGTTAAGATCACCGATACGACATCCGGTGGAATTATTGGATATGTGAAAGGGGTACGTGCGTTTATTCCGGCTTCCAAGATCGAGCTGAATTACGTAGAAGATACCTCTGGTTATTTGGGGATGACATTGGAGGCAATGATCATTACTGTGGATAAAGAGGCAAAGAGATTGGTCTTGTCGGCGAAAGAAATTCAAAAAGAGCGTAAGGCAAAAGAATATGTCCAAAAAGTTCGACAGCTTACGGTGGGAGATGTAGTGACCGGAACGGTGGACCGCATCGAATCTTATGGTATATTTATTACGATTGGAGAGGATCTGACCGGCTTATGTCATATATCGCAGATTACCAATAAGTTTATTAAGTCACCAAAAGAGATTGTCAAACTGGGCGATACGGTTACTGCGCAGATCATTAAGTTAGAGGGAGACCGCGTTTCGTTGAGCATAAAGGCGCTGACAGAGGACGAAGTCCCAAAGGAAGAAGATGACTATGAGATCCCTAAGGAATTTCAGGCAGATCATGAAGAGGATGCTGATGCCAGTCCGTTTGCAGCACTTTTGAAAGGAATCGAATTGTAACCATAATATGTCAACGAAGAAGGGAAGTGAAACTTGATGAGCATACCACAATATTTTGAGAATACAGCAATGTTGCATGAGAACACGATGCCGGCAAGAGCCTATTATATTCCGGCATCTGTTCGAATGGATCAATTGGTGAAACATAGAGAAGAATCGGATCGTTTTCAATTGTTAAATGGTAAATGGAAGTTCCGGTTCTTTTCTGATATAGGAGATTTTGAGGCGTTGCTGCCGGAAGAAACGAGTTTGACAGACGTGGCTGCCGGTACGGCTTGGGGTCGTGTCGGGGATCTATTTGAGGAAGGTGGACAGATCGATGTGCCGGGAATGTGGCAGATGGCAGGATTTGACAGACATCAGTATACAAACGTCCGTTACCCGTTCCCTTTTGATCCACCCTATGTACCACAGGAGAATCCATGCGGTTTGTACGAGCATACATTTGAGTATGAGGTGGATCAGAATGCGTCCGAAGTTTTTCTTAACTTTGAAGGGGTAGATAGCTGCTTTTATGTATGGCTGAATGGTGCTTATGTTGGATACAGCCAAGTATCGCATTCTACAAGTGAATTTGATGTGACGTCCTATGTGAAGTCTGGTGAAAACACAATGCGAGTGCTTGTATTAAAGTGGTGTGACGGTTCTTATTTGGAGGACCAGGATAAATTTCGGATGAGTGGCATTTTTCGAGATGTATATTTGTTGAAACGTCCACAGCGGCATATATGGGATTACCGCATTACTACCCACGTAGAAGGAGCCGCAGCGGCGGTAGATGTGCATTGTTTGTTGGCAGGCGGGGATCTTCCGATATATGCACGTATTGAAAATGCGGAAGGTCAGGTCGTCGCAGAGGGAAGCTTGCGTTCGTCAGCCAATAAAGGACAAAAATCAGGTTTGGCAGAAAGCAGTAAAGAGCAGGAAATGTCATTGGATAATCTGGCGATGCCGTATAAAGCACAAGTGCAGTTTTGCATTGAGAATCCGGTGTTTTGGAATACAGAGAATCCGTATCTTTACACGTTGATCTTGGAGACAGAGCAGGAGACAATCGTAGATCGGATCGGTATCCGCACGATAGAAATACGTGATCGTGTGATTTATTTGAACGGACAAAACATTAAGTTTCGTGGTGTGAATCGCCATGATTCTGACCCGGAGACGGGTTATGTGATCGGATTGGAACAGATGGAACGGGATCTGATATTAATGAAGCAGCACAACGTGAATGCGATCCGAACCAGTCATTATCCAAACGCACCAATGTTTTATCAATTGTGTGATGAGTATGGATTTATGGTGATCGATGAGGCAGATATTGAGGCGCATGGTCCATTTTTGCTGTACCGAAAAGAGGACAATGAATTTCAGCGGAACGGACGTTGGAGTGAAAAAATTGCGGATGATCCGATGTGGGAGCAGGCAATCGCAGATCGTGTCCGTCTTTTGGTGCATCGAGACGTGAATCGTCCTTGTGTTGTAATTTGGTCTATGGGAAATGAAAGTGCCTATGGATGTAACTTTGAGAAAGCATTGGCATGGACGAAGTCCTTTGATGACAGCCGATTGACGCAGTATGAGAGTGCAAGATATCGTAATTATCATAAAACATACGATTATTCTAATCTGGATCTTTATAGCCGGATGTACCCGTCTCTGGAAGAAATAAAGCAGTATCTCGAGCAAGATGGCAGTAAACCGTATTTGCTGGTCGAATATTCGCACAGCATGGGAAATGGACCGGGAGATTTCGAGGATTATTTCCAGATGATTCAGGATAATGATCTCATGTGTGGAGGTTTTGTGTGGGAATGGTGTGACCATGCGGTACGCCATGACGGAAATAGATATTATTACGGAGGAGATCACGGGGAGACGATCCACGATGATAATTTCTGTGTCGATGGGTTAGTTTATCCGGATCGCACACCGCATACGGGATTGCTGGAATATAAAAATGTATATCGACCGGTTCGTGTTGTGTCCTGTAATACGGACAGTGGAGAGTTGATCCTGCATAATTATCTGGATTTTGATGATCTGCGGGATATGCTTACCATTCGATATGAGATGACTTGCGATGGAGAGCTGATCCGGTCTGGGGAGTTGGAACCGGTATCGGTGCAACCGCATTGCGATGGTAGAGTTTGTCTGCCGGAAGATTGTACTACATCAGCGAGTGGTGCGATTCCGACACAGGGTAAGGTTTATATTAAGTTGATCTATCAGCTCAATAAAGAACTGCCGCTATTGCACAAAGGGCATGTGATGGGCTTTGATGAGATTGCGGTAAATAACGCAGAACCGGTGAATCAGTATGTCAAATGGCTTCTTTCTGGTCCGCAAAGTGGGACAAGTAAAGCTGTCGGCGAAGGCTGCTTGGATAGTCCGCAAAATGGGACAGGAAAATCTGTTGGTGAGAGCGGCTTAGACAGTTCGCAAAATGGGACAGGAAAATCTGTTGGTGAGAGCGGCTTAGGCAGTCCGCAAAATGGGACAGGAAAATCTGTTGGTGAGAGCGGCTTAGACAGTCCGAAAAAAGGGATAGGAAATATATGCGTAGCTGAGAATGCGAGGGAGCTTGTTTTGTCTGCTAGCGTCTTTCGGTTTGTTTATGACAAGAGAACAGGAATGTTTTCTTCCCTGCAGTATAACGGCAAGGAGTACTTAAATCGACCTATGGAAGTAACGATTTGGCGCGCACCGACTGACAACGACCGAACGATACAGCATCGTTGGAAAGCGGCACATTATCATGAAACTTATACAAGGGCGTATGAAACTCGTGTCGAGCAACAGGAACATTTAATTTGCCTTAAGAGTCATGTGGCACTGCTGGCTCCGACCGTACAGCGGATCTTGGACATGCAGATAGAGTGGCAGATCGATGAGGCCGGAGGCATTGCGGTACATTTTGCTGTTCAAAAAGATCCGGATTTCTTAGAGCTTCCACGGTTCGGCGTACGGCTCTGTTTGGATCATGCGCTGGAACAAGTAGTATACAGCGGTATGGGACCCCAGGAAAGTTATCGCGACAAGCATCGGGGCAGCAGTCATGGGCGTTATGAAAGCACAGTTACAGCGATGCATGAGGATTATATTTTCCCGCAGGAAAATGGCAGCCATTATGACTGTGACTATGTAGAAGTTCGCTATGGGCAAGCATTACCGGGATTGGTGGTGGCGTCCGCTACACCGTTTTCTTTTAATGTATCGCATTATTCAGCAGAAGAGCTTACGCGAGCGGCACACAATTATGAGTTGCAGGATAGTGGCAGTACCATATTGTGTATTGATTATGCGCAGAATGGAATTGGTTCAAATAGTTGTGGTCCGGAGGTGTTACCACAGTATCGTTTTGAGGAGACGGAATTTACGTTTTCCTTTAAGCTGCTACCTCTGACTGCGGACAAACCACACAAAAGACGAGTGCGGTATAAGGGGAAATATCCTAAAAAGTTTGAGGAGAAATATAAAGAGCTGCAGCCGGAAAAATATGGGGATATGGTACAACACGTGATAGATAAAGGAAATACTCCGGCGGGAATGCACATTTCTATCATGGTGGAGGAGATCCTTCAGTTCCTCGATATTAAGCCGGGACAGATTGGTTTCGATGCAACGTTAGGGTATGGGGGACATACCAGAGCTATGTTAGAGCGTTTGCAGGGGCAGGGACATATGTATGCGACAGATGTAGACCCGGAAGAATCTGCTAAGACCCGAAAGCGATTGGAAGATCTTGGATTTGGAGAAGATCTGCTTACGATCAAGCTGCAAAATTTTTGCACAATTGATGAGATCGCAGAGGAAGTCGGTGGGTTTGATTTTATTTTGGCAGATCTGGGAGTGTCTTCTATGCAAATCGACAACCCTAAAAGAGGCTTTTCCTTTAAGGTGGATGGACCACTTGATCTGCGGTTAAATCAGCAGAAAGGGATTAGCGCAGCAGAACGTTTGGAGACAATTGGCCGGGATGAACTTGCCGGGATGCTGTACGAAAATTCGGACGAGCCGTATTGTGATGAAATCGCAAAGGCAATCACCGATGTTGTCCGAAAAGGCGGACACATAGACACAACGACAAAGCTGCGTGCATTGATCGAGGAGACGCTGCAGTTTATTCCGGAGAAGGAGCGCAAAGAAACGGTCAAAAAAACTTGTCAGCGAGTTTTTCAGGCACTTCGTATTGATGTCAATAATGAATTCGAAGTGCTGTACGAATTTATGGACAAGCTTCCGGGAGCATTGAAACCGGGTGGACGTGCAGCAATCTTAACATTTCATTCCGGTGAGGACAAGCTTGTTAAGAAAGCCTTGAAACAGGGATATAAAGCAGGAATTTATGCAGAGTATGCACGGGATGTGATCCGTCCAACGGCACAGGAATGTACGAGAAATCCGCGGGCACGGTCAACCAAGATGCGCTGGGCGGTGAAGGCAGATCACTTACTCCAGTGAAGAAATGTCAACAGAAATCAATAAGGTAATGCAAAGCGTGGAGGTTCTGCAGAACACGATGAACGAATTTCAGGTGTAGGGTGAATTGCATTATGTTATAAAGGAAGGATGGTATATTGCTATGTTACATCAAATGTTTAAGAGTGTGATTGATCAAGATCGTGCAGCAGTAGTAATCTGCGATACAGAGCATACGATCGTGTATATGAATCCGGCAGCAGTGCAGAATTATGCAAATCGTGGTGGAGCGGAATTGGTTGGAAAGAGTCTGCTTGCCTGCCACAACGAGCAATCAAATGAAATGATCCGTAAAATAGTATCTTGGTTTGCGGACAGCAAAGAACACAATATGATCCATACATTTTACAATGAAAAGCAAAATAAAGACGTGTATATGGTGGCATTGCGGGATGAGGACGGAGAGTTGCTCGGCTATTATGAAAAGCATGAATTTCGTAATAAAGAAACAGCGAAAATGTATGATTTTGAGCAGTCGTTAGTGTGAAAACCTGTCTTTAATTTATAGGATACAAGCAAACATGTCTTTAATTTATTATAGGGTATAGGAAGGACATCTCTGAAAGAGATCAGAAGCTGAACAGACCCTCAGAAGATAATGCTATCTATCTTTTGATACTTACTATGACGACATGTTTAACAGACAGAAATGTCTATGTTTAGAGAAAAAAGGCTTGCCTTATACAAGAAAAGCACCTCCGAAGAGATGCTTAACTTTCGCCATATAGCCATTATACCGATATCAACCAGTCAATTAAATTAATGGACTTGATACCATCATAAGAGGAATCCATTCCGGGATCTAGGGACAAAACAATTTTCTCATAGTTGTCACTGATCTTTTGGAGTGGAGCCAGTTCTCGTTTGCGGACATCTTCGCTTGTCATGGCTTCTGTGACTTGAACATACATTTTGTCGTTAGTATTCGTTGCGATAAAATCCACCTCAGAGTTATCAATTTTACCAATAGAGACATCGTAGCCGCGTCGAAGCAGCTCAAAATAAACCACATTTTCTATTGCATGGCCGCTATCGCGGTCTCTGAAACCGAGCAAATAGTTTCTAAGTCCGATATCTACGATATAATATTTTCCCAAGGTCCGCAAAAATTCTTTACCTTTAATATCAAATCTTTTGATGTCATAGAAAAAATAAGATTCCAGAAGTGCATTTACATATGCCTGTACCGTATGGGCACTAGGTGTTCCTTTTTGGCGACCGTCTTCGAGCAAACCTTCGTTTACAAGAGTGTTTCCGATAGAGGAGACCGATATGTTACTGCCAATGTTATCTGCAAGAAACATTACAATTTTTTTTAGGAGAACAGGGTCAGTGATCCTTTTTTGTCCTTTGCGATTTTCTCGTTCCAATATATCTCTCATGATCACAGTAGAGTAAATACCTTCAAGCAATACCAATGCTTTTTCCTGATCCAGTCCAACATCGGCAATGCCGGGCATTCCGCCAAACCGCATATAGGCATCAAATACTTCGCGAAGCTCATAATGTTCCCCTGTTTGATCGAAGACTTGTTTACGAGTGCCGCCTAATGCACTTTTTGTTTCTTTGATTTCAAAATCATAAAAAGCGAGAAATTCAGAGAAAGACAAAGGCAGCATTTTTATTTCTACGCATCTGCCGGACAGGTAGGTCGCATATTCGGAGGAAAGCATATAGGCGTTGGAACCAGTGACATAAATATCACAGTTGAAATCCACCCGAAAAGAATTGATGGCATCTTCCCATTTTGGGACGCGTTGGACCTCATCGAAGAAAAGGTACATTCGTTTATTTGGTATAATATGCTCCCGAACATACTGATAGAAAGAGTCGCTGTTCATGTTTTTAAAAGCGTAGGATTCAAAATTCATTTCGAGAATCTGGTCCTCTGCAATGCCGTTTTCCTTTAGATGTAGGGTCATTAGCTTAAGCAGACTGGATTTGCCACATCTACGGATTCCGGTAACAACTTTTACCGGCTCGGTATCTTGAAATGCTAAAATTTTATTCAAATATAAATCTCTTTTTTTGAGTTGATGTGTATCGATCATTTGCCATACCCCCTCTTAAATGTTATTTGCGTTTGCTCCGTGTATTATGCAAGAATTATAGCATAAATATCATTTTTTAGGCAAGTTTATGCACTGAAATGCAAAAACTATATAAAATTATTTTTTTATGCACCGTAAAGGGGAATGGTTTTATATTAAAGATCTACATGAAAAAAATAGAGGTATCGGATTGTATAAAATAGGGAATGCTAATATAGTGACTATCGTTGTGCAATCTAGAGTGTTGCTGAGATAATTGCAACACGCAAAGAATTGGGGTTGTGAAAAAAATAAATAGTGTTTTTTTGCAAATCGAATGTCATCAATGTGCATTTGATTTGGAGTTTGTAGAAAGGAAGGTAAATTAGTATGGGAAATCAAGTAGAATCATTAAAAAAATATTTAAGGCGTTTGGGCGCTGGGGAGGATTTAGAAAAAGTAAGAAAGGATTTTGCAGTCGAGTTTCAAGATGTCGATGCAACTGTAATCATGAAAGCGGAACAGGAAATGTTGGCAGAGGGAACACCTTTGAGTGAGGTACAAAAATTATGCGATGTCCATGCCGCATTGTTTCATGGAGCAACCCGCGAGGAAAAGATTGCTAATGCAGAAAGGGAAGTAAATGCAGCGATGATCCGAGAAGAGCGCACAACGAAAACACAAAAATTGATAGAACAAAAAGGTCATCCGCTGTACACCTTTACCAAGGAAAATGAAGCGTTGGCAGGCTTGCTGGATCAGATAAAAACAGCTGCCTGTGCTGGAGATGTTACGCAAGATCTGCTTGGGTCTCTTCGTGATATTACAATACATTATGCCAAAAAAGGCGATCTGCTTTACCCTCATTTGAATGTACAATATGGAATATCCGGGCCATCTAATGTTATGTGGACAGTTGATGATGAGATTCGCGATGAGATTTCTGCGTTGTTAAAGGATAAACAGTACGACAAAAAATGGTACGAGAGATTGTTGGCAGTTGTCCAGCGGGCTGAGGAAATGATTTACAAAGAAGCCAATATCTTGTTCCCAAACTGTGCTGCAAATTTTACCGAGGAAGAGTGGATCGGTATTTATCACGATCAAAAAGATTATGCCGATTGCCTTGGTGTAAAGGCTGAAATTTGGGAAGATGCAGAGAGCAATAAAAAAATATCGGAGGCCTCTTTTTCAGATTCAGAAATCATTATGCCAGGTGGACATCTGACCGTAGAACAATTAACAGCACTCTTAAACACTATTCCGCTGGAGATCACATTTGTTGATGTTCATAACATCAATCGTTTCTTCAATGAGGGACCAAAGGATTTTAAACGACCTGCAATGGCAATCGACCGAGAAGTATTTTCGTGCCATCCACCAAAAGTGGAAACCAAAGTACGCAGGATCATTGAGGAATTTCGTACAGGAACACTGGACGAGGTACCGATTTGGATGGAAAAGAACGGTAAATGTATGCTGGTACGATATATCGCAGTTAGAGACACCCAAAATAATTATCTGGGAACTTTGGAACTTGTACAGGATATGGATTTTGCAAAAGAACATTTCTCATCTAAAAAGAAGGAATAAACTTGCATGGATGAAAAAACAAACCTTGTTGAGGTTAAATTGAGATTGACTTTGTATTGTATAAGTATGAAATAAAAAGGAATCAGGTGATGTACAATGAAAAAGTATAAAACATGTAAAATCCTTCTTGTTATACTGGCAATTTTTTTATGTGTGGCTTTTTATGAATTGCTCGGAATCTGCGTTGCATATAAAAAGCAGCCGGAAGTGTCCAATACAACCAAAAAAGAAACAAAAAATGGGTCATGGAACGAATGCAGTGAAAATACAGAACGGGCAGTAATCATAGAAAAGAATCCAGAAGCGCTTTTACAAAGAGTGCGTTTGATCAAGAATGCAAAAAAGGAAATTATTCTTTCTACTTTTGCATTTCAATCCGATGAAAGTGGAAAATTGATTTTAGGAGCACTGTATGATGCGGCAGACAGAGGTGTACATATTCGTCTGTTAGTAGATGGAATGGAGAGCTGGATTGATATGGAAGGAAATCCGTATTTCTATGGATTATCTTCCCATGAGAATGTT
This sequence comes from Jutongia sp. SJQ-6, assembly GCF_054161275.1. The sequence goes on from NZ_CP195314.1 coordinate 2,251,210, forward strand.
GAAATTAAACTATATAATAAGGTCAATCCGTTGAAACCGTGGAAAATGATGGGTAGAATGCATGATAAATATTTGATTGCAGATGGAAAGAGATATATTCTTGGGGGAAGAAATACATACAATTATTTCCTGGGTGATTTTCCGGGACATAAGAACTATGACAGAGACGTGTTAGTGGTTTGCGATGAACCTGAGAAAGAAAATTCAGTTAACCAGTTGTTAGAGTATTTTGAAACGATATGGGAACAAGAAGACAGTGGTTATTTTCATGACAATAAAAAACTGGCAAATAGAAAATCTGTAAAGAACGCAGTTTTAGAGCTGCAGAACGGCTATCAGAAACATTTTGAAGAGAATAAGGAAAGAATCTGCGATACCGATTACACGGACGAAACTTTTGAGACAGAAAAGATTGCATTAGTGTCAAATCCTATCCACACAGGTCCCAAGGAACCAGTAGTCTGGTATCAACTGGGAGAACTAATGAAAAATGCAAAAGAGCGCGTGAAAATTCATACACCATATATTATCTGCAATGATATGATGTATAATACATGGAAAGAGATTGCGGAGAGAGTTCCGGATTTTTCTATCATGACCAATTCGGTTGCCAACAATGGAAATCCGTTTGGTTCTGCTGATTATGCGAGAAACAGAAACAGAATTTTAAATACAGGAATTGATATCTGGGAGTATGAAGGCGGCTATTCTTACCACGGAAAAAGCATCCTGATTGATGATGATCTATCCGTAATCGGTTCCTTTAACATGGATATGAGAAGCACGTATCTGGATACGGAACTGATGCTTGTAATTCGCAGCAAAGATATTAATAAACAGTTGGAAGAAGGCATGATGGAATATGAAAGAGTGTCCCGACAGGTATTGGAAGATGGAACCTATCGTGATCCGTATCATGTAGAGCCAATTGAATTGACAAAGAAGCGTCAGAGAAACGTACTTTTGGTACAGCATCTGCTTGGATGGGCAAGGTATCTGTTTTAATAAGGAGGAAGAAAAACATGTTTCAAATATTGATTGTAGAAGATGATAAAGAATTAAGCCAGCTATTCCAAAAAGTGCTTGAGAAGAATGGATATCAGGTCAAAAGTGCATCGGATGGAGCACTGGCATTAGAAATATTGGATAAAGAGTATATTGATCTGATCATTTCCGATATTATGATGCCGGTTATGGATGGTTATGAACTGGTGTCGGAACTCCGTTCAGCAGGATATCAGATACCGGTACTTATGATCACTGCGAAAGGTTCCTTTGATGATATGCGCCAGGGATTTCTTTCGGGAAGTGACGATTATATGGTAAAACCGGTAAATGTGAATGAAATGGTTTTAAGAGTCGGAGCACTGCTTCGCCGTGCACAGATACTGAATGAACACAAAATTGTGATCGGTTCAACAGAGTTTGACTATGATGCAATGACGGTTACAACTGATAAGGAAAGTCTTGTTTTGCCTAAAAAAGAATTCCTGCTTTTATATAAGCTTGCAGCTTCGCCAGGCAGAACATTTACAAAACAACAGTTGATGGATGAAGTATGGGGATACGAGACGGAGGCAGACCCACATACGATAGAGGTACATATAGGAAGAATCAGAGAACGTTTTAAAGATAACCCTGATTTTGAAATCGTAACAATGCGTGGAATTGGATACAAGGTGGTGAAAAAATAATGGAACAAAAGAAAGAAAAAGGATTGCGGATCCGATCCTGTCTGACTGGTGCAATCTGGCTGGCACTTGTATTTTCAACAGTCATATCTGCTTTATTATTTGCTTTTTTGAATCATTTTTTTAATCTGCCGGGCAGCATACCTGTGCTTGGCTGGCTTTTGATTTTCTATACATTGATTGCAGGGCTGATCACTTCCTTTATTAATGCAAAGTTACTGGAACCAATTACCAGACTTAGTAAAGCAATGAAGGAAGTTTCTCAGGGAGATTTTGAACAGCATTTGGAAACGAACAGCCGTATAGCAGAAGTTGGAGAATCTTATCAAAGTTTTAACGTTATGACAAAAGAACTTCGTGCAACAGAGGTGCTGCAGATGGATTTTGTATCTGATGTTTCTCATGAGTTTAAGACCCCGATTAATGCCATTGAAGGATATACAATGCTGCTTCAGGGAGAAGAACTGTCTCCGGATCAAGAGGAATATGTAGAAAAAATCTTATTTAACACCCAAAGACTTTCCGGATTGGTTGGTAATATTTTGTTGTTATCCAAGTTAGAGAATCAGAATATACCAATGAAAAAAACAGAATATCGTTTGGATGAACAGATCCGCCAGGCATTTCTTTCATTGGAAACAAAATGGACAGAAAAAGAAATTGGTTTTCAGGTAGAATTGGAGGAAGTTAAATATACTGGGAATGAAGGACTTTTTATGCATATCTGGATAAATCTTTTGGATAATGCGATTAAGTTCAGCCCTTCAAAGGGGACAATTACGATGTTTCTGAAACAAGAACAGGATTCTGTTAAGTTCATTCTGGAAGATGAAGGACCAGGAATAGAGGATGATGTAAAATCCAGAATATTTGACAAGTTCTATCAGGTAGATGGATCTCATAAAGCAGAAGGAAATGGCCTAGGTCTTGCACTTGTAAAACGGATTGTAGATAGTGCCGGAGGAACAATCAAAGCAGAAAACCGTGAATATGGTGGATGCAGATTTGTTGTAGAGCTTCCAATACAGAAAGATGAGGCCATATAAGTTTAAGAAAAACAGATAGAGGAGGAATTACATGACATTTTATCAGGAATTGCAGTTAAATCAGGCAGGTTCTAAAAATCTGTTGAAAAAGAGTGAAACAGTGAAAGAAAAATCATATCATATACTGGTATATTTGGTAAAGATAGCTGTTACAATGGCATTTTGCTTTTTATTTGTTACTATTTTCAGTATCTTATTTGGAAATGAGAATAGTATTGTGGGAGTAGTAGTTTTATTATGCCTTATGGTATTTCGGAATGCGGATCTGGGGATCCACACCGGACAATCTACGATGCTTTTGGCTTTGTTCTTTGTAATTATGACGGTATGTCCGCATTTAGCAAATCAGTTTTCACCGGTATTGGGAATGCTGTTAAATATTGCGGCACTGGCTGTGTTGATTCTGTTCGGCTGCCATAATCCATTCATGTTTAATCAATCTACATTGGTTCTTGGGTATCTACTGCTATATGGTTATGATGTTACGGGAAAAAGCTATCAGATGCGATTAGTCGGAATGGCTTTAGGTGCAGCACTTACCTGCTTTGTATTTTATCGAAATCATAAAAACAGAACCTATAAAAGAAATCTGAAAGATCTGATACAAGAATTTGATATCACTTCTTCCAGAACAAAATGGCAGATATGTCAGATTTTATGCGTACCGATTGTCCTTTGCATTGCAGAACTTTGTAATATGCCACGTGCAATGTGGGCTGGTATTGCGGCCATGTCCGCGATTTTGCCGTTTATGGAAGATATGCACTACAGAGTCCGTAAAAGGATTGTCGGAAATATTGCAGGTGTTATATGTTTTACAGTATTATATTTTCTGCTTCCTTCGTCAATCTATGCATATATAGGAATTCTTGGTGGAATCGGTGTAGGATTTTCAGCACAATATGGCTGGCAGGCAGTATTTAACACATTTGGTGCTTTAGCCATTGCTGCAGAGACTTATGGACTACAAGGAGCGGTTAGTCTTAGAGTGATTCAAAATGTTTTTGGTGTTGTGTTTGCTTTAGCATTTTGTGTTATATTTTATTGGTTTATGTCTAAAAAAAAGAAAAGTGAGGTGACCGTACATGCAGAGTGAAGTGAATCAGGAAGAAAATTTGAATAGAATTATTACGGTTCCTAATCTTCTTTCTTTTTTTCGGCTTTTTGTCGCGCCGATTTCTGTATTGATTATACAAAGTCTTTGTTAATAGGTGGCAAAAAATACAAAACCGTGTTATACTTTTTCGTTGCAAAATGATAATAAAAACACAGTGTCGAATTGCTCGCCGTTCTGTGACGCAACATGTCTGAGAAATAATGAATATAATGAATTTTTTTGGACATTGACACTGTCAATATAGAAAGGTACTTACCATGAAATTACTTATGACGATCATTGTGACATTTTTTGCGGGAATGGGGGCAGGTCTTGGCACTGGTTTTGCCGGAATGAGTGCGGCTGCCGTGATCAGTCCGATGCTCATTACTTTTTTACATATGAATCCTTTTATGGCGGTCGGTATCGCGCTGTCCTCTGATGTGTTGGCAAGTGCGGTGTCAGCGTACACCTATGGCAAAAATAAAAATCTTGATGTCAAAAACGGCAGTATTATGATGGTGACAGTGCTTGTATTTACAGTGATCGGAAGTTATATTTCAAGTCTGGTACCATCGACTACGATGGGAAGTTTTTCGGTAGTTATGACATTTTTTCTTGGAATTAAATTTATTGTTCGTCCGGTCATGACGACCAAGGAAGCGATGAATAGTGTGTCTGCCAAGAAAAGAGCGGTGCAGTCTGTTCTGTGTGGAATGATCATTGGGTTCATCTGTGGATTTGTTGGAGCGGGCGGCGGTATGATGATGCTGTTGATTCTTACGTCCGTGCTTGGCTATGAATTGAAAACAGCTGTTGGAACGAGCGTTTTTATCATGGCATTTACAGCATTTACCGGAGCAGCCTCGCATTTTGCCATTGGTGGGAAACCGGATTTTTTAGTGATGGGATTGTGCATTATTTTTACATTTATCTGGGCGCGGATTGCAGCATTGTTTGCCAATAAAGCGCAGCCGAAAACACTGAACCGTGCGACAGGACTGGTGCTGGTGGTGTTGGGAGCTGTTATTATGGTGTTTGAAGTATAGGAGTTGTGTGCATTTTTATAGATCTGTATATATAGGAGTTATGATAGTTGGCAATATGAATAAGGGTCCTAAATGAGAAATTTTTATTGATAAGCACGTGGATAAGTTCTTAAGTATATGTTATGATGTATTATATCGATCGATAGTGGTAAGAAAACCTATAGTTCTATATTTTTAGGAGGAATTTATGAGAAGAATAATGGTTACAATAGTTGCTCTGGTATTATTTTTTCAGCAAGTTTATAGTACAAATGTTAAGGCTGAAGGTAATGAAGCGTTGGTTACTGCTGAGGATGCAGTGCAGTTAGTGCAAAATGTTACATCGTATAAACTTGAAAAACAGGATATTGATAAAGAAGGAGGAATGTATACTTCTACTGTAGAGGATCAGACGATTGCAATTGGTAACGACAACTCAACATCGTATATTCAAAAAAGTGCTTTACTTGGAGATGTGCAGGTAGAAGTCGTTCCAGAGACAGAAGATGTTGCGACTTCGGTTGTTGATGATACATTTGTTGTGGAAAATATTGAAGATTCTTATTTTGTTACTACAGAGTTTTTTGAAGGTGCTATTCGAAATTGCTTTGTAATAGAGGAAGGATGCAAGGAAGAAGACTTTGACATAAATTTTTCACTTCCCGAGGATGCTCATATTGAGTTTGCAAAGGACGATTATGATAATACAATAGATGGATCGTTGGTGTTTTATGATAAACATAATGAAATTATTGGTGCTGCAACTGTGCCTTGGGCAAAAGATGCAAATGGAAAAGAATTGCATACATATTATAAAATTAATGGGACAAAAATTACTCAGCATATTGATTATAAGAATCAAAAAAATATCCAATATCCTATTGTTGCAGATCCTTTATATTCTGTTGGATATTTTTTTGATTCGGCAAAATGGATTACGCGCAATGGAGTCGTGAGTTTATCGCTAAAACCAAATAACATATTAAGAATAGCAATTATAACGGGTTCAGCATCAATGAAACAGTATAGCTGGGATGCTATATATAATAAGTTTCATAAAAGCTCGAAGTGGAAAAATACATCAAGTATGAAGAAACAATTTTATTGTCATTGGTATTTTGCTCAATTTAAAAGTAAATTTAATCTAGAACCATCGAGACCGTCTGTTTCGTGGCCTAAAATGATTGCCAGTGGATGTAATCCATAATATAGACTAAATTCACTTGTTAATATTAGAAGGTTATATATATTATTAAGGGACATTCATGTGTCCGAAAGATGTAATATGAAAGGAGAATTTAAGTGAAAAGATGGTTATGTATATTAGGGCTTGATTTCTTTTTTTTGCTATGTAATATCGTGCTATTGGTTCATTATGGTTTTTTTGGTGATGTATATCCTAATGTTAAAGTGGATAAAGATATTATATATTTTACATGGATTTCACTTGTGCTTACTACCCTTGGTTTAGGAGTTGTTTTGAGAAATGTTATAACTCAGCCAAAAGTCAAAAAGAAAAAGAAGATGCTTATAATATTCGTTTTGTTTTGTTTGTTTGGAACTAATTTGTATTATGGTAGTCGGTATTACCATATTGTTAATAAAAAGTACATTAATACCGAAAAAAGGGATTATATTGCTTCGGAATACTATTATGGGATTTCACTTGCAGAACTAAAAACAGATATAAAGTCAAATGAACAAATCATGATATATATAGGAAGGGCAGATTGTACAGATTGTTTTAATTTTGAAAAAAAATTAGAACAGACTCTAAAGGAATGTCAGGTGGAATTGCCAACATATTATACATCTAAGGACAGAGATGGAGAGAATAGCAGGGAGATGTATCAGCTTTTAGAAAGATTTGGGATAACGAGTGTGCCGGCTATTATAGTGACTCAGAATTCTAAACTGGAAAAAAGGTGGTTAGATCCAGAGAAATATTTGGATGAAATACAAACATATATTAAAAAGATGTATTAAAATAGGGGCTGACTTTTTGATGTCTGGCTGTATTGTGTGAATAAAAGTTAATAGTTAGATATAGATTCATTTACGGTGAAAACAATATTTGTGAGATGAAAATGGATGCATAGTTTGTAATCTTAAGCTAGAAAGCCAAATATGAAATGGTAAGTTGAAATTCTGGTGCGAAAGCAGACGCTGATTTTAAGTCTTAGGTTTTAGATAGTATCATATGGTTATTTGTAATAAATCATGATATACTCTCTCAAAGAGAAAATTCTCTACCCCCGGGGCAGAAATAACCGGTCCAGGGTAGAGTCAAACAAGAAGTCAGGGCGGATTTCTCTACCCCCGGGGCAGAAATGACCGGTCCAGGGTAGAGTCAAACAAGAAGTCAGGGCGGATTTCTCTACCCCAGAGGCAGAAATGATCGGCCCAGGGTAGAGTCAAACAAGAAGTCAGGGCGGATTTCTCTACCCCCGGGGCGAGAATAACCAGCTTAGGGTAGACATTATCGAGATATTACAGGAGGATACCTATGATTTTTGGAATGACATTTTATCAATTGGCGTGGCTATTTGTAATCTATTCCTTTTTGGGATGGTGTGTGGAAGTGATCTACCACGCGGTCACTTGGGGCGAGGTTACGAACCGTGGATTTTTGAATGGACCGGTTTGTCCGGTATATGGATTCGGGGTTGTGAGTGTGTTTGCATTGATCAATCTGATCCAGCCTGAAGGGACACAGATGAGTGATCTGTTGGTTTACGTGTTCGGCGTGATTTTAGCAACATTAATTGAGTTGGTCGCAGGCTGGCTTCTTGATATATGCTTTCATGCGAGATGGTGGGATTATTCCAAGCAACCATTTAATTTTCGTGGATATATATGTTTGGAGTTTTCATTGATCTGGGGATTTGCAATCTTGTTTGTGGTCCGGATCTTCCAGAAATATATTGACAAGCTGATCACAGGGCATGACAGCAGTGTACTTGGGTGGACCATTCTGGTGATATTATACGTTGTGTATTTTGTTGACTTTGTTGTTACGGTAGCAGTGATTCGAGGCTTTAATAAGAAGCTTGGACAGCTTGATAAGCTTAGTGGCGATCTTCGGATTGTTAGTGATAAGGTAAGTGAGAAACTTGGTGAGACAACGATCGAAACGGCGCAAAATATTGGAGAAGGCAGAGTACAGGCGGCCTTAGCTAAGGCGGAATTACGAGATAGAGTAGATTCTCTGAAGGATAGCTTAAGCACGTCAGAAATGAAAGAGAAAGTTGGTTCTTTGAAGGATAGCTTAAGCACGTCAGAAATGAAAGAGAAAGTCGGTTCTTTGAAGGATAGCTTAAGCACGTCAGAAATGAAAGAGAAAGTCGGCTCCCTGAAGGATAACCTGAGTACGGCAGAATTGCGTGCAGCGCTTAGTTCATTGAAAGAAAATATTAGCGCAGAAGAGTATAGAGAAGTGATTCGCACGAAGAGAGCAGAGTTGCAGAAGAAATATGAAGAATTAGTTGGTTCTATGACCAAGCACCGTCTTTTTGGACAGGGGCGTTTGCTTCGGGCATTCCCGGATATGAAGCATAGAAAATATCAGGATATTGTGGTAAAATTAAAAGAAAAAATGCGCGATTAAATATGTGATAACATGATAATTTTTAATGTGCGAAGTTTGAGTTAAAAATAAAAAGGGAAATACGAAATATTTTTTGGTAAGCAAAAAGAAGCTGAGCAAGGATCATAAGTTTAGTTATAGTTATCATGTGAAAACATATAAGAACTATTTGCCATATCACTTCAAAAAATAGAGGCAACTATGAGAAAATATTTGTGACTTTTAAGCAATATTAATGGAAGACTGACGTAGATAATGGACACACCATTCCGATTACGTCAGATGGTATCGTAAATGGATATTAATAAAAAACTCCCCTGCAACGCTTTGCCGGGGAGTTTTTTAGTTTGAGTAAATTTATAGATGCAGTCTATCCAAAATAGCCCTGGGACTGTTTGCCATCTTCTTTTGCTTGACCGTATGTTTTGTAATGCTCGATTACTTCTGCCATCTGCTCATCAGACAATACATTTGGCGTAGAAATTGCCATTGCGCGCCACTGAACCTGTGCGCACCACTCGCAAGTATTTGCGATGGCAAATGCCTTTTCTAAGGAATCGCCGTAAGCGACCATTCCGTGATTTGCCATGAGAAGTGCTTTGCTGTCAGATTCGCGTAAGCATTTGCGAACTTCATCAGCAAGCTCTGGAGTGCCGTAAGTCTCATATGGAACCGTAGGAACCGTAGCAACACCAGTATCTGCGATTGCATAATGAGTCGCCTTCAGATCAACGCCGGCACATGCAAGCGTTGTGCAATACATAGAATGTGCATGGACAACGGCACGAGCGTCCGGTTTCTCTAAATAAAAGGCAGCATGTAAACTGTGTTCACTGGAAGGTGTGCGTTTGCTGTCCACAATATTGCCCTGCAGATCCATAACGACAACATCTTCTGCTGTTGTTTTTGCGTAAGGAATACCAGATGGGCTGATCACCATATATCCGGTTTCCGGGTCATACATACTGATGTTACCTGCAGTTCCAATCGTCAGACCCGATGAAATCAACTGATTTCCATAGTCAACTACCTTTTGTCTCATTTCTTCTAATAACATAATTATCCTCCGTTTCAAGTGAATGTACACTCGGTATCTTCTTAAAACGAGCCATTTCGGCGGCATTTCCGATATACTGTTTCCATTTTCTCGTCGTACACACCGTGTACGTACTGCGAAAATGTCATTGTGTATCAAAAATTCATCTTGAAATTCTTCGTTTAGATGAATTCGAGAGTACATGTGATGTTTTCGCTGTCAACATATTGAAGTGTTGGCGCGTTGACATCTTGATCTTATAAATAAAAGAATCACTGTCTCAAATGTATCTATACACTCTATTTTGCGAGTGAATAGAATATTTGCGCAACTAAAATAAGTTTAGCATAAATGAGTACGATTCTCAATCATGATTGTGAGTAAAATTGAAATAAAAGAATGCATCCGGGAAAAATTTTGATCAGATGGAGGAACACTTCCTTTTTGACAGATTTCTTGCATTTGTGGTACACTAAGCATAGTTAGCTATGGCTAACTGTTGCGCAAATAGTGAGTAGAGCTAGGCGATGTATAAAATATCTGTGCTATGATCGTGTCAAGTGATATGTGAAAAAACGAGCCAGGGAAAAGGTTCAATTGGGACCTTGAAAACTGCAGATATTTTATTTTCTGGATGGATAGGAGGAAAAAATGAGTGAAAAAATCAAAGTGACTTTGGATGGAACAGCAGAGACCATGTTGCAAAGTTTTTATGCGAGAGCAAAATATTCGCTGAAAAAGGGACATAAATTTTATGATGCGAAAGCAGTGGAACTGGTGAATAAGATAGATTATGATTTTTCGTCGGCAGAGGAAGATTCCACCATGAGCAATGGTGTGATTGCACGAACGCTTGTATTTGATGAGTTGGTAGAGGATTTTATTGATCGTAATTCAGATTGTACGATTGTAAATATTGCCTGCGGATTGGATACTAGATTTTATCGAATGGATAACGGCAAGCTGCGGTGGTACAATTTGGATCTTCCGGAGACGATCGCCGTCAGAGATCAGATTTATCAGGAATCAGGAAGGGTATCAACAATCGGGATTTCTGCCTTGGATCCGGCTTGGGCGGATCAGATTGATGCACAAGGAAAAATGTTGTTTATTATCGAAGGCCTTAGCATGTATCTGACGCCGGAAGAAAATGCGACGATGCTTGGAATTATTCGGGATCATTTTGACAATGCAACGGTGATGATGGAGTGTCTGGCCAAGAAATGGGTCAATAAAGAGGACATTGAAGAATCCATTCAAAAAACTGGAGCAAAATTTATTTTTGGAGCGGATTGTTTTGAAGATCTGGGAGATGTTGCCAAGGGATTCCGAAAGGTCAAAGACGATAATATTACACGAGGCATGACCAAGATTATTCCTGTGTTAAAGCCATTTGGCTGGTTGCCGATTATTCGTAAAATGACGCAGAAAATTTTGATTTTTGAGAAGGTGCAAGAGTAGTGATTTGCAGCGCCCGTGGTAGAGAAAACGTCGGTCATAGCCGAAGAATTTCTACCTCGATAGGAGAAATCCAGCGCCCGGGGTAGAGAAAACGTTGGTCATAGCCGGAGAATCTCTACCTTGAGAGGAGAAATCCAGTGCCCGGGGTAGAGAAAACGTTGGTCATAGCCGGAGAATCTCTACCATGAGAGGAGAAATCAAGCATCCAAGGTAGAGATAATATTGGGATATGCCGAGAAAGTTCTAAACTGCGGTAAGAAATCAAGTGCTCGAGGTTCTTTATTACCAGATCAAGTTTTCCTAAAACTATTTCACGGTAATATGAATTACCGGACGCAAACCGCCGTTTACAACATAATCATCAAACACTTTGTGCCTCGCTTTGTTGACACTACCGTAATCGCCGCCTTTTGTATCAAAGGCATCATTGTCTTCGCTCACCTAAGATATATGTAGTGTAAAGCGATCATTTCTGTTACAATTTGACATAATTCACCACTATGATTCGACAAATGTGTTATAATAAATATTGGGATTTATGGAAATACGCAACAAAAGCCTGAATCAGGCGGCCAGGTATAAAGCGTTATTGTTAAGAGTGTGGAGGTAAAAAATGAATAAAGAGATAATACTTGATCCGGAAATAAAAGCGATGTTTGAATTATTAGCGGAGGATGCATCTACCATGGAAGCGTGCATGGCTAAGATCAAACGTTCTCTTTCTATTGCGGCAGAACTTTTTCATATAAATAAAGTGGAACTTAAGCTAGAGGCACCGGGCAGTAAACTTTGTCCGGAGGGACAGCGTGCCGTAGAAGTTTTGTATGACACAGGAGATGTATCTGACGGTGAACCGAATATTTCGGTATTCCCGTTACCGTCCGGCGGAACGGTCACGATCATGGATTATCCGCATGACCAAAGCAAGTTTTCATCCAAAGAATTGGAATTGCATAATATGTTATTACGCCAAATTTTTTATAAGATCAGCAGAACGATGACGCAGAACTTACTGCAGCAGGTTATGATGACGGATATGAGTACCGGTGTGGCAAATCAGGATTATTTAATGCATTTTGCCGGAGGATTGATCGCTTCCGGACAAATTGCAAATTACAATATTATATTTTTTAATGTACATAATTTTAAATATGTCAATAAAGTGTTTTCTTATGAGCAGGGTGATATTATTCTGCGTAATTATGCCCAGCATATCAAAAATATAATGGGAAATGATGAAATTGTTGCAAGATTAGGTGGAGATAATTTTGTGCTTGTTTTTCACAAGGAACGCCGCGAAAAATTGATCGAACAGCTTCAGAATATCAGGATACATCATCAATGGCAAATGAAAGAGCGGGAATTTGTGTTTGGAGCAACGATCGGTGTCAGCAATTTGAATGGCATCACAGTACCGCGTGCCATCATGGGAAGAGCCAGCATTGCTTATCAGGCAGCCAGACAAAAAGGGGTTGGCAGCGTGGTAGAGTTTTCGCCGGAGATCGAACAGGAAATACTAGCCAATCAGAGCATTGTGTCCAATTTCCTTCCAGCATTACAGGCAAAGGAATTTGTCATATATTACCAGCCTAAAGTCAACGTCGCAGATCGGACAATGTATGGTGCAGAGGCTTTGGTTCGTTGGATCAGAAATGGAAAGATGGTACCGCCAATGCAGTTTATTCCGCAGTTGGAGCGCGAGGGAAGCGTGTGCAAACTTGATTACTATGTATTGGAAAGTGTCTGTGCTTTTTTGAAAGATCGACAGAACAAGGGGCTTTCGGTTGTACCAATTTCAGTGAACTATTCCAGAAGACATTTGGAGGAAGAAAATCTCGTTGAACGTACTTTGGAGATTATTGACCGCTATGGTGTTGATCATCATTTGATCGAGATCGAGCTTACCGAAAGTGAAGATTTCCAAAATTATGAGATCATGTCTGGAATTATTGATGAGTTCAAGGTGAATGGCATTGGAACCTCGATTGACGATTTCGGAACCGGTTTTTCTTCACTCAATATGATCAAAGAAGTTGATCTCGAGACGATAAAAATAGACAAATCCTTTATTCCGTTGGAAACGGATTACCCGGGAAAAGACCGAGATCTTGTTATGTTTCACAGCATTGTGCAGCTCATCAATGAACTGGATAAGAAATCCATTGCTGAGGGGGTTGAGACGGTGGAGCAGCTTGAATATCTGAAAGGAGTTGGTTGCGATATCGTGCAGGGCTATGTGTTCGACAAACCTCTGCCACAGGAAATATTTGAAGAGCGATTAGCGAGTGCGCATCCGTATGAGAATATTTGAAGAGCGATTAGTAAGTGCGCATCCATATGAGAATATTTAAAGAGCGATTAGCAAGTGCGCATCCATATGAGAATATTTAAAGAGCGATTAGCGAGTGCGCATCCGTATGAGAATATTTGAAGAGCCGTTAGTAAACATTCGGATTGATAAAAGAAAATGGGAGGTGTTCTGCTGTGGAAGATATGAAACAAATACATGATTTCGCTGCTAAACGGAGCGATAAGCTTCGCGACCGGAATACTAATTGCACGGTTGTCCCTTTTCCGGAATTCGCCGCATTGAAAGCGGAAGTAGAAAAATTGCGAGTTGAAATTTCCATGCTTTTGCTTGAGCGGGATGAATTACGCTTTGTAATCTGCAAAAACATAGAAACGGCATATATGCTTGCTCTTGGCAGCCTTGAATACAAAGCTTTTGAACTGAACTGTAATGTGTTGCGTATCAAAAGAAAAATTGATCTTATCCAAGCAAAGAAAAATCGACAGGAAAAGATTGCGTTATCAGCCATTGATAAATTGCTTGATAAAGAGTTTGCCGGTTTTCAGTGTCAGCTCAATGAGCAGATCGATAAGATGAATAAGGCTCTTGATCATAGTCAGGGACATGTTCTTACGGATGAAGAGACCAAGCAGATAAAGAAATTGTATCGCAGCATTGTAAAGGCTCTGCATCCCGATCTGCATCCGGAGATTACACCTGCACAGATGCAGTTGTTTCAAAACGCAGTACAAGCGTATGAAAATGGTGATATAGGGAATCTTCTCATCATCAGTGAGATGGTAGCGGAACCTGTCGTTCCGGAACAAAGTGAAAGTGGGTTGTCTATTCTTACTAAAGACAAGGAACGGCTGACTAAAACGTTGGAACTTATCCGTGAACAAATTGCAAATATAAAATCGGAATATCCGTACACAATGAAGGAACTGGTGAATGCCCCGGAACAGGTGGCTGAAAAACGGACGGAACTTGAGAAAATGATAGAGGAATTGAAAGAAGCATATGATCTGTATGTTGGAAGATTGAAAGAAGTGTTGAGGTGATAGGATGAGTAATATCGTAAAAACAGATGGCGGCAGTCTTGCAAGCCTACTTCATGGCAAAGGCGGTGGCCTTACTATACCGAAACCTTATGAACGTGATATTTTTTTGTTTGATACTTTTATTGCCGGGACAACGCACATTGAAGGTATTGAGGAATTGGCTCAGTATCTTAATGTTAACGATAAGTTGGATTTTTATCGTGAGCCACATAATCGTTTCGATCCCCAAGCGATAGTGATAAAAAACAGTAATGGGGTCAAAATTGGATATGTGCCCAGAGAGGATAATGTAGTATTTTCACGTTTGATGGATGCAGGAAAACTACTCTTTGGGAAAATCACTGCCAAGGAAACCAAGGGAAAATGGATTAAAATCAAGATAGGCATTTATCTGCATGAGTAGGCGATTTCCTCCGACGCAGCAGTGATCAACGTATGGCATAAGAGCCTCGAATTTATAAGTCCCTCCTTCTGCATAAAAACGTAAAGTATGAATTCATGACTCAAACTTCGCACTTCCAATGCTACTGTCTGGTCACATATTGCTTATTATGTCAATGATTATATTGTATTTTGCAGCCACAACATAGCGATTTCTGTCGGCAGAGAATTATAGCTTGTAAATCGCTTTAAGTTATCGAGATGGCACCACGTTATCGGTTGGCCATGATCTCCTAAGAGCCATATAAGAAATTAAAAAGTTTGCAAGCCACCCGGCCGGTACAGCCAGCCAGACAAATGCAATGCCAAAACGAGGTGCAAAGATCAAAGCAACGGACAGTCGAATCGCAAGGTTTACCATGTTTGCCAGGAGGAATGGCCGCATGATTCCCAGACCACGAAGGACTCCATCGGTTGCCATTTTGATTCCCATAAAGATAAAGAAACAACCAAGCCATCTCATATAATCTCCGGATACCTGATAGGCAAAAGCTGTTCCGTCTTTACCGAGAAATAGAGAGGAAATTTGCGTATGCAGCGTTTCGATGATGATGAAAGCAAGTACTGCAAAGCATACATCCAATACCAATGCGGATTGGTATCCTTTTTTGATACGCCGTGGTTTGTTTGCACCGAGATTCTGGGAAACATATGGAGACACTGCATTGCCGATGGATACAAAGATTAGGGAAAAAACATTTTCTATCCGCATCGTCGCCGCATATCCCGCAAGTGCCTGTGTGCCAAAAGGATTTACAACTGCCTGTACGATCATCATACCGATAGATACCGTGGACTGCTGGAGAACCGACGGAACAGCGATCCGCAGCATGGAACGCAGCTCGTGGCAGTCAAATCGGCGGAATGGGCTATTATAACGTCGCATCCGAAAGAAGAAGATCAAAAACGACAATACGGCGGAAATGCCTTGGGCGATCAAGGTTGCAAGTGCCGCACCGAACACGCCAAGACCAAGATCGGCTACCATCCAAAGATCCATAAATATATTTAAGATAGACGAGAATATCAGGAGTGCTAGTGGAATCTTTGATTCGCCTATGGAAGTAAACATCGTTGAAAGAACGTTGTACATAAACAAAAACGGAAATCCCACAAAATAGATCCGAAGATATAAAACGGCATCATGCATTATATCGGCAGGGGTTTGTAATATACGCATCATCGAGTAGGAAAAGAAATAGCCAAAAACACCAAGGATTACACTTAGAATTAGAAAGCTAAGCAAGGATGTTGACACGATGGTCTTCATTTTTCCATACTCTCTGGCACCGAAATAGCGGCTCACGAGTACACCGGCACCGACACCGGCTCCCAACGCCGCGCAAATAAAAACATTAGTCAGAGCTGCACATGCACCGATAGCTGCCAGTGCAGAGGAGCCAACGAATTGACCGACGATGATGGAGTCGGCCATATTGTATATTTGCTGAAAAAAGCTGCCTAGGATCATTGGCAATGCGAAAATTGTCAGTGCTTTCAGAGGCGCATCTGTGATTAAATACTCATCTTTTGACATAACTGTATTCCTCCATAAGTTTCGTGAGTTTACTTGTTCTATCTTATCCGATTTTTGCATCTGCAAAACGTAAGTCCCAAGGTGCGTTACGAAGCTTCGATTTACTTTGTTATTAATTCAAAATGATTACGGTTTGTTTTTAGTAATCCTTCCTTTTGCAACTTTGATAATTCTACGGACATAGCGGCTCTTTCTACACAAAGGAAATCTGCCAGTTGCTGTCTGTCAAATGGGATATCAAAAGAAAGCGATGATTTTTTGACGGATTCAGATGAGAGATAGGATAACAGCTTATCTCTGGTCGATCGTTTGCTGACATGAGTGATCTTGTCGTTAAGGATCAGTATCTTATTTGCCAGTACACAGACCAGATTTCGGATCAGTTTTTGATGGTGATCGCAGGCGGTTGGGCAGGATGTCAGAAGACGTTTGATATTCAAAAAGAGAATGTCGCAATCTTCTTCAGCGACAACACTGATATTTAATACTGTGCCCGGGGTTGCGGCATATGGTTCTCCGAAAAAATCTCCCGCATTGCATTTTGAAAGGATGTTGCGATGTCCCCAAAGGTCCTCCTGAATGATTAGTGTTGAGCCGGCTAGTACAAGTCCCATCACGTCTGTCGAATCTCCTGCCTTGAAAATATAGGATCTAGAAGCCTTGGATACTTTAACTGCATTCACACAATGAAGTATAGACAGAATTTCAGTATCATTCAGTTCCATGAAGAACGGACAACTTCTCAAAATCGGTAAATATTTTTCCATAAAAATCTCCATTCTGCCATCTTTGGCTGGCGGCACAACTTTCTTTCACATTATTTACTCCTTGTTTGAAATCAAACATACATGTTGCAATAATTATAATATGATTGCATCAGAAAAGCAAAAATATAATATTTGAGGAGGACAAACATGATTAGAAAGATTATCCATATAGACGAAGAAAAATGCAACGGCTGTGGTATCTGCGCCAATGCCTGTCATGAAGGTGCAATTGATATCATAGATGGAAAAGCAAAGCTTGTAAGAGAGCATTTTTGTGACGGGCTGGGAGATTGCCTTCCTGCTTGTCCGACCGGAGCAATTACTTTTGAAGAGAGAGAAGCCCCGGAATATGATGAAGAGGCAGTGAAGGAAGCGCAGAAGAAAAAGGAACTGCAAGAAAAGATGAAGCATATGCATGGGGGGGGATGTCCTGGCTCCAGAATCCATATGATGGATCATAAAGAGGATGCCCCGGAAAATGTAACCATGCCCGCACAAGTATCACAACTGGGCAACTGGCCGGTTCAGATTAAACTGGCGCCTGTGAATGCACCGTATTTCGATGGTGCAAAGCTGCTGATTGCAGCGGATTGTACAGTCTATGCCTACGCTAACTTTCATCACGAATTTATTCGAGGAAAAGTGACGCTGATTGGATGTCCGAAACTAGATGCTGTGGATTACAGTGAAAAACTGACACAGATCATTGCAAATAATGATATCCGATCTGTGACAATCGTGAGAATGGAAGTGCCTTGCTGCGGAGGTCTTGAGATGGCGGCAAAGAAAGCACTCCAGGAAAGTGGTAAATTTATTCAGTGGCAGGTGGTGACCATTGGAATTGACGGTACGATCAAAGAATAATAGAAAAGGAGCCTTAAAAATAGTAAGTAGGTGGAGTAAATTGATTGGAAATTATGTATAAAAGGATACAAAGAACGATAATGACCATAGTGATTCCAATCAATATACCGATGTGTTTTGGAAGGTGCGGCTGTTCATTGACCGATGCTAATTCAGCAGGGTCTATGTAATGTGCCGCAGCTTCTTGATACGTTATATCCGGGTTTTGCTCTAGATCGCTCATAATATCCTGCATTAGTATTTTGCGAAGTTGTTTTTGTTCGCCAGATATAAACATACCTGATGGGTATGCCTGCTTTACAATTTTTTGAATTTGACGTCTGTTTAGCATAATTACCTCCCTTGTGGTCAAGTGTTTTTAGCATGTGTTTTCGTGCTCGCATTTATGTCCACATATTAATTAGTCGTCAAAGGTCTGATGATTTTCCAAAGGCGGATCCGTCGCTTTGGTGATAGGATTGATATTGTTCGAGCCATTTTCATCATCTTCCCACTGTTCTATGTAATAGCCGTTAGAGTAGTCGTGCATAAATACTATGTGACGAACTGTAAAAAATACTACTGTGATAACGGTCACAGAACATAGTCCGACAACCGTCCAATAAAGCGTCATATTTCTCAGGTGTAATTCATCAGCCGTGTGAAAAGAAAGCTGATCTCTAATCTCGGACGGGTGACCAAATTCTTTCGTCAAGTCAGTATAGGTTGCTTCAGGATGTTCTTCTAAATAACATAGAAGAGCATCTTTTAATTCTTGAATAAATTGTCTTTTAAATCGCCGTTTTCCTCTGTACAGGCGTTTAACCTGTCGGATATATTTCTTCGCTGCTGTATTTTTCAAAAAAGCCCTCCCTAGGAATCTTTGTTTTCAGATTCCGTATATGATAGTAGTTGTTCAATAGCACCGGAAATCACTTTGTACTCGGTAAGCAATTCCTGTAAATACTGCCGTCCGCTGTCGGTTATATAATAATAGACGCGAGTTCGTCTTTCGCCGACTTTGACCTGTTCGGAATCTAAATAGCCGTTTTGGCTCAATCGGTACAACGTTGGATACATCGTTGTTTCCTTGAGCTCATATTGGCTGCTGGTATGTTCAGAAAGCTCTTGGGCGAGCTGATAGCCATATTTCCTGCCGGATTGCAGTAGCAGTAATAAGACCAGTTCTATTGTGCCATGTTTTATATTGTTGTGTCTTCGTATTTTTTTCGCCATAATCATACACCTTTTCCGATAAAGAATAGTTACAATTCCATATTAGAATAAAATAAGATTCATGTCAATATAGATATTTCTATAATGCAATTTAATAAAAAGTATTTGACAAAGAGTAATTGTGGGTGTACTATTATTAATTAATAGGAAACTGCTGTTGTGTAGCGTGACATCATCAAGAATTGCTATGAGGAGGAGAAGGTATATGGGGGCAAGAAAACAAACGATCAAGATCATTTCTTTTGTGTGTTGTGCAGCTATTGTAGCAGGGATTGTGACTGCGAAGGTTCGTGAATTTTCGGACAATAGCACGGGGAGTGTTCAGGAGCGGGCGCAGAAGGAAGAAAATTTAGAAGATACGAAAAATACAACCGATAAAAAAACACCAGACGGAAAACAAGGTGTCAAAGACGTTCACAAAAAAGATATTCAGATTAAGGTAAATACGCTGCAGCTAAATGAGGAAAACGAAGATTGTGGCATTTTTTTTACATTGCAGTCTGTAACTTACAAAAAGGCAAAGTACGTTTTGTCTTGTAAAATAAAAAATAGCCGTAAAGGCGAGACCGTTGATGTGGAGAAGTTTGCAAAGGGTTTTTCGGTCAAACTGGGAGAAGCAGAGTGGAATGCAGTTTTGCTTACGGGGAGAAAAACCCTCAAATATCATGAAACAACAGAGGCAAAAATGTTAGTGAAATGCGAGCAGGATGTTTCGGGAGACATGACGAATTATCGTTTGTTTTATACAACGGAACCAGAGGAAGACGAGGATCAAATACAACAATTTCGCACGGAATATATCGTAAAAAAGTAGATGGGGAGTAATAAGATGTTTCTGTATTTTTGGAAAAGATTACTACATAAAAAGAATTTTTATCTGGCATTATTGGCTGGAGCAATGCTATCTATGTTATACATTGCAAAGGATGTGTATCCATATAGAGCGTTAAAATATGGACATTCCGTATATACAATATGGATGGGAGGTTTTAACGGGTCGATATATGCTTCGCTTTTTTATCTATTAGTGCCATTGCTTGCAGCAATACCAATGGCGGACACGTGGCTTTCTGACAGACAAAGCGGTTATTATCAATTTGTGCAGACTAGAAATAAGACAAAGCAGTATTTTCGTGGATTATACGTGTGCAATTTTACGGCGGGCGGTTTGGTTACTATTTTTCCGTTGGCGATAAACCTCTATGCGTGTTTTTTGCTCGTCCCGGATGAAAAGCCGGATTTGATATTATGGGATACACATACCGTGAGCTTATATGGAAAAGAGACGTTATTTCCGAGCGTTTTTTATGATTATCCGTTATTGCATATCTGTTTGTTTTTATTCTTTGCCTTTTGCATAGGGGGACTTTTGGCAGGTGTTGCGTTAGCGCTTAGCGGCTTGCTTAAAAATATATTTATGGTTTGGGTGTCCGTGTTTGTGTTGAACTATTTATATGAATCTTTGGTTGGCGTTGTCTGCAAAAATGGTGCGGCAACCTATTATCCGCTCACCTATGCACATCAAGTCGCCCCCTTGGGAGAGATGGAATTATCGGTTATGGTAACGTTAATGATCCTGTTATTGGGAATCACAATAATTGGGATGTGCTGGGGAGCAAAGAGGCATGAGTTGGATTAAACAGATCGGGGAATGACTGAATGAAAACATGATGTTTCGATTAGTAACAGGTCGTGAGTTCAGTGAAAGGCAGAGGAGAGTAACGCGTGAAAAACATGATGGTTGGGTTGATAAAAAGAGATAGTTGGCTGTTGCTGCATCAGTGGAGGAGGCTCGTTGTATATTTTGGGAGTATTTTGCTGATAGACATTATGTTAGTGATGTATGAGCGTAGCGCAGTTATAGAACAGGAAATTTTGGGGGTTTCTGTGCAAAGCTTTCTTTCAGAACCGGATAAATTTCCAATTCAGTGGGTATGGAACCAAGTGGGGATATTAATCATTGTCATTGACTTTATTCGAAAAGATCTTTCACGGAATACAAGCTGTTTTATGCCGCACATTCCAAAAAGAAAATGGTATTGGTATAGCAAGATATTATGCGGAGGTGTTTTGGCGTGTGGGATAGTCGTCTTTCAAATACTGGAAAAACAATTCATCTTATCTGCTTATAGCAGTGCGGATTATTGTATTAATATAAATAGCACAATGCTATTGGAGTCTGAGATATTATTGCTGCTTGGAATGTGTACCATATATTGGCTGTATGCGATTGTATCCTTGTTCGGAAATGAAATAATAGGATTTATAGTGTGCACTGCTTATGTTGTTTTGGGTTTGCCGGTGAAGTTCCCTGTATTTTATTGTGCCGGTTTTATGTATCGTCGGGGAACGATTGGTATGGCAATTGCAATGGCAGGGATTGTGTTGGCGTTTACACTAATTGCCGGTACAAAGAAAATAAATCGCATGGATATTTTTAGTGAGTAAAACAATAGAAAAAAGGCTTAACAACGAGCGGAAATGAGGTAGACGATGGACTATATCAGATTAAAAGATGTATATAAAACAATGAAAGGAACGCAGGTATTAAAAGGCGTAAATCTTACGGTAGAGCAGGGGGATATCGTAGGTATAAGGGGAATTAATGGTTCCGGAAAAACAATGGTTTTACGAGCAATAGCGGGGCTTATTCGTGTGGATGGCAGTGTGGAGATTGGTGGCAAGAAAATGGAACCGGGAGAGTGCCCCAAAGATATAGGAGTCCTTGTCGAAATGCCGGGATTTTTGCCGGAATTTACAGGAAAGAAAAACCTGCAGTTATTGGGAATGCTGCAAGAGGGAATAACAGAAGAAGATATTGAGGAAGCGATGAATGCGGTTGGGTTAGATCCGAAAGATCGAAGACATTATAAAAAGTATTCGCTGGGAATGAAAGAACGGCTCGGTATTGCACAGGCAATTTTGAAAAAGCCGAAGTTGATTTTATTGGACGAACCAACGAATGGAATCGACAGCGATGGTATACAAATGTTGGAAGAATTGTTGCGGCATCTAAAAGAAGCGGGAAGCACCATTGTCGTAACAAGCCATGATCGCGACTTCTTGGATGCGGTGACTTCGCAGTGTTACGAAATGAAAGAGGGAAGCTTAAGGTGATAATGAGTATAACTAGTGGAGAATGTTTCACAAAATTATGGAATGAAAGAAAGGGAACCTAGGATGAAAGTATTAATTTCTGAAAAAAGCAAACAACGATTTAAATTTGGGGCAATAGTTATGATATTTCTTGCCTTAATCGTCCTTTTTGTCGTGCGGTATCAGATAGTAAATGGAAAAGCCTTACATCATGTGAAACATGAGGTGATACCATATGGTGAGAATTATGAGATGGCAGACATTACCTACAACATACAGAAATCACCGGTTTGGAGAAAAATATATGACGAAGATTATCGGATGAAAATATACAAATACGAGACGAAGGTTACAGTTGTGAATCACAGTGACAAGACAGTATCCATCTATGATATCGTACCCAATTACTGCCTGCTGTCCGGAGGGAGTATTTGGTACGGTAATGTCCAAACAACGGAAAAAGATTCTATAGATAGTGGGGATAAAGTAACCTTGAATTTGTTTTTTGATGTCATACCGGAGGAGGGTATGCAGGCATCCATTTACGAAACGGCAGCGCTGTATTATGTTATGAGGGAGAAAGGCAGGACATATAAGATAGAATACAAAAGGTTCTCAGCGTTTGTTTGACCATAATCGCGGACTTATCTACCCAGACTTCATCAGCAGAGACTCAGAGGCACGAGTGATTGCAGATGCGAAGTACAAACCGATTGATAATATTGGAAACAAGGACTATCTGCAAGTATTGGCATATATGTTCCGATTTGATGCCAAGAAGGGATTTTATTTTTATCCTGAAATGGGAGAGGAAGAACGCGCATTGCTCTTGGTTATACCGTTGGTTCTAAGAGCAATGATAAAACACAAAAATGACCGCCCCTGTCTGATAAACTAAGCGGTCATTTTTGATCTATATATCAGGCTAACCGTCTATCGGTAGCACCTTCTTTATTAGTATATTAACATCTAACCACTCATATGTCAAACATACATTCTGTTTTAAGCGGTTCTGCAAATCCCAGTTTGTATAATTAAGAAAATAAGAATTCACTTTCAAAAGAAAGAGGGCAGTCGGCTGAGCCTGTTCTTAGCAGCATCATAGGGAACCTTCCTCTTTGCAAAGGCCTGCGACAACCGAAGACTTGAGTTCGATAGTTTCGCTCTCAATAAATGTCATAAGACATCTCTTGTAGTTTTATTAATCGCTATTATAGTCATTGTAGTCATTCTTGCCGATTTGTATTCGCGTGGTGATTAGAAAAAACAAGAAGAGGGTACAAATCCATATTGAGTGGGAAGGGAAAAGTTGTGAGCGGATCGGAAAGAACATCCACCTTTTACATATGATTGCACAATTTGAACGGAAAAAGCCTCATGATCATGTACGAAAATAAAAGTAAAATTTATTAGATGATATAATTGCCGTATCGGCTAAAAATAGCGCGGCATACGAAAAAAAAGAATGGTGTTTTTGCCGATGGTGTGATATACTAATTAGTAGGTTGGTACGTTTTTTGGATTTGATTTATGACGGAGGATTGTAGATGAAATACCTTTTAGTTGCTGATATAGCGAAAAAATGGAATATGTCAGAACGCAGTGTTAGAAATTACTGTGCCCAAGGGCGTGTGAACGGTGCATGTCTTACCGGTAAGACATGGAACATTCCAGAAAACGCACAGAAACCGGAGCGCGCTAACAAAAGAAAAGAAGAACCGATTACTCTGTTGGATATTCTAAAAGAGCAGAAGGTCAGTAAATATTCCGGTGGGATTTATCATAAGACACAGATTGATTTGACCTATAACTCTAATCATATGGAGGGAAGCCGCCTGACACACGATCAAACCAGATATATCTTTGAAACCAATACTATTGGCGTAGAAAAAGAAGTGTTGAATGTGGATGATGTGATCGAAACGGCAAATCACTTTCGTTGCATTGACATGATTATTGATCACGCGAAAGCAACTTTGACGGAGAAATTCATCAAAGAACTTCACTTGACTTTGAAGAATGGCACCAGCGATTCCAGAAAAGATTGGTTTGCTGTTGGTGATTATAAGAAACTTCCGAATGAAGTCGGTGGCAGGGATACAGCTCTTCCGGAAGAAGTTGCTGATAAAATGAAGGCCTTGCTGACGGAATACAATGCCAAAGAGGAAAAGACCTTTACAGATATTCTGGAATTTCATGTGAAGTTTGAGAGAATCCATCCGTTCCAGGATGGTAATGGGCGTGTGGGCAGATTGATTATGTTTAAGGAGTGCCTGAAATACAATATTGTTCCGTTCATCATTGAGGACAATCTGAAGATGTTCTATTATCGTGGATTGAAGGAATGGAACGACGAACAAGGTTATCTGACAGATACCTGTCTGACAGCACAAGATAAATATAAAGCATATTTGGATTATTTTAGGATTGAATATTAAACAAGCTGATTTTCCAAGTATCAATTATAATGTTCGCCAAATATTAAAATATGAAGGTTGATAATGTAGTTATCGACACCATAAAAGAGAGACTTTCGACAAGTCTCTCTTTTGTAGTGTACTTTCATACAAATTTTTGATGTTTATTTAGCCCCGGCTTTTCGCTAGAATAGCAGTATAAGGAAAACGGGGAAGGATTGATTACGAATGAGTCAGGATACGTTTGCAAGGGTGGAGAAAAAGTATGTGATCAGCCGGGAGCAGTATGAGTGGATTCGGCAGTTCCTTGCAGAGTATACGGTGGAGGATGAGTATGGACAGAGTACGATCCGCAATGTTTATTATGATACGCCTGGGGAGGAGATGATCCGTCATTCCATCCAGAAGCCGGAGTTTAAGGAGAAAGTGCGCGTCCGGGGATATGGAAAAATCGGACGAAACGATGACGTGTTTGTGGAACTGAAGCGCAAATACCAGGGCATCGTCTATAAGAGAAGGGTGAGCATGCCACTTTCGGAGGCAGAGAAATTTCTGGCGCGGCGCAGGAGCTGGAACTCAGTTGAAGGAAAAGATGTTTGTTGCCAGGGAGAGAAAGGAAGCCAGAGCGAGATGGTGAGGAAGGTTTTCCAGCCGCAGAAGGAACGCCCAAATCAGGAAGAGGGAGACTTTGTGCATCGCCAGATCCTGCGGGAACTGGAATACACCAGAGATCGATATGACTTGCGGCCGAACATGTATATCGCATACGACCGCGTAGCCCTGTACGGAAAAGAGGACAGGTCCCTGCGTCTGACATTCGATCAGAGGATCCGCAACCGCAGGCGGGGACTGACGCTTGACGGGGAGGAACCGGAGAATTTGTACTTTGAACAGGGTGAGGTTGTCATGGAGATCAAATGTGGCAGTGCATATCCGCTGTGGCTTTGCAGGATGCTTGGGGGACAAAAAATCTATCCCACATCCTTTTCCAAATACGGAGCATTTTATACGAAAGAGAGGAATCAACAATATGATGGCAAGTGTGATTAATGGGGCGGGGAGTGTGTCTGTGCAGGCGGCGCTGTTGTGTACATGTGTGTCCCTGGTACTGGGGTTGGTGATCGCGGCAGTGTACATGCTGCAGGGGGAGTATACGAAGAATTTTGTGGTGACGCTGCTGTTGCTGCCGGCTCTGGTGCAGGCGGTGATCATGCTGGTCAATGGAAATCTGGGAACCGGTGTGGCGATCATGGGTGCATTCAGTCTGGTGCGTTTCCGGTCTGTTCCGGGTACATCCCGTGAGATCAGCGGCGTATTCTATGCGATCGTGGTAGGACTTGCGACCGGTATGGGCTATCTGGCTTATGCGGTGATGATCACTGTGATCGTGGGAGCTGTGATGTTGGTTTCCTACAAGGTGGTCGGACATGCCGGCGTGCAGCAGCATCTCCTGCGGATCGTGATTTCGGAGGATCTTGATTATGAGGGAGTCTTTGAAGATATTCTGCAGAAATACACCAAAACTGCCCGTCTGATTCAGGTAAAAACCATCAACATGGGCAGTATGTATGAACTTCGTTATGAAATTGCGCTGGCAAAGGATGCGCTTGTTAAGGAGATGATCGATGACATCCGTACCCGCAATGCCAATCTTACGGTGAGCTGCAGCAGAGTGCTGACCAGCCGAGAGGAATTATAATATGGCATCATATGCCATTTTAGCAAATCTGTTTTAATAGCGTTGACAAATGTGTAAAATGGAACGCTACATTGAATGCTGTGCAAAAGTCACCTCGAAAATCGTTCCCCCAGTCTTGCCTGATTTGATACAAATACTGCCATCATGTGCTCTAACGATTTCACGGACAAAAGCAAGACCTAGCCCTACGCCACCCAGCTCCCGGCTTCTGGCTTTATCCACACGGAAGAATGGCTCGAACACTCTCTCCCTAAGCTTCTTTGGTATTCCTCTTCCCGTATCTTCTACAGACAGATAAACATGCTTGTTTCTCTGATATGCGGTTACTGTAACCTGTCCGAGCGGATGATTATATTTGATAGCATTTTCAACCAGATTGTATACAAGCCTGTAAATAAGGATATCACTGCCTATCATAGTGGCATCCTCACATTTTCCGATCAGCTTTATATTCTTTTCCACGGCAAGAGGATCAAGGTCTGCCAAAACCTCTTCAACAATAGCATCCAATATAATTTTATCATCCCTTCCCACCGTCTGAAGCTCACTCATGTCAAGAAGAGTCTTTACCATCTTGTTTAATTTATCATTTTGTTCCGTAACCATTTTTATGGTCTGCAAAGTGTCTGCATCATTTCCCGGGTGAGAGGCAGAATTATATAAATCAAGCTGTACCTGCATTAACGCTAATGGAGTACGCAGCTCATGTGCTGCATTTGCAGTAAACTGTCTCTGTATCTCAAATGCTTCCGACAGACGCTCAAGCATCTTATTATAAGAAATACTCAGCTGGTTCAGTTCCTTAACATTGTTTTCCTCTATTCTTGAATCAGACAGATTCTGAGCCTGTACCTCTTCAATTTTATCTGAAAACTCCCTGATTGATCTGAGTGCATGCCCGCTTATAAAATAAGTGACGACACCTCCCAAAAGCGCCAGCAAAACCGTGATTATCAGACTGTTTCTTTTATAGTCGGCCTTATTATTGTACACCTGAACCGAAAATTTATCCGCAAACTCATCCCACTTATCGTCCGGTATGCTGATATATATTTCATCTGATTTGTTTCCTTTTTCATCCCCCTGTGACTCTACCGCATCCTGCAGAGAATCGATGTAATGCACACCATTTTTATAGACAAACATAGTCAGGCAGCCACATATAATAGCAATACACAATGTAGTAATACACGTAAGTCTCCACTGTAGCGACATTCTTTTCATCTGTCAGACTCCTCCCGTATTTTATAGCCTTCACCTACCTTGTTCTGGATGGGATCATATCCCAGCTTCGCCTTAAGCTTTTTTCTAAGTGAAGACATATGTACCCTGATTGCTCCGCTAAAGCTGTCTGCCGTGGCATCCCACACATGCTCTATCAGCTCTTCCTGACTCACCGGTCTGCCTATATTGATAAGTAAATATTCCAAAATACCATTCTCTTTTCTTGTCAGTTGAACCGGCTCTTCCTTTGCATATGCCTCGCGTTTAATCGTATCAAACTTTATATCTCCGCATTTAAGACATATATCATTCTGTACAAATTTCCTTCTTGTCAGGCTTCTGATACGTGCCTCAAGCTCCTGCAGATGGAATGGTTTTTCCATGTAATCATTTGCTCCTGCATCCAGTCCCTCTACCTTATCAGCAATCTGACCTCTTGCAGATAATATCAAAACCTTAGTTTCATCATTGTATTTTCTAAGCTCCTTAAGAAGCTCCATGCCATCCATCCCCGGCAGATTCAAATCCAAAACTATCAGATCATAATTCTCCGACAGTATATATTCAAGAGCCTCTTTCCCATCATAACAGGTATCCACCTCATAACCGGCAGCATACAGACTCTTTGCAACCATATCACATATTTGTTTCTCATCCTCAACAATTAATAATCTCAAAATGTTCTCCTGCTTCTTAACAATAATTTTACAACCTATATTGTATAATACCAAAGTCAGCTGGTCAATAATACAATAAAAAGGAGCAACATTATGTTGAAATACCAAAAAACATGTCAAATCATTTTGCTTATCCTTGGAGTATCCATGATAAGCTATGGTGCAGTCAGAGGTGAGGCGGCTACAGTGCTTGGTAAAGCAATAAAACTATGTCTGGAGTGTGTCGGAATTGGATAAGGAAAAGAAATTACTATCAAGAAAACTGGCAAAAATACGTGGCTGGATACAGGCCGCAGCAACGCTGCTGACCAATATTCATATTCCAAATTTATTTAAGGGTAAAATATATCAGGGCAATGCAAAAACAGTATGCGTACCCGGATTAAACTGCTACTCCTGCCCTGCCGCGACAGGAGCCTGTCCAATAGGGGCATTTCAGGCAGTTGTCGGATCATCAAAATTTAAGTTTTCATACTACATAACCGGATTTTTTATTTTACTCGGTGTAACTCTCGGCAGATTTATATGTGGTTTTTTGTGCCCATTTGGATGGTTTCAGGATTTACTTCATAAAATCCCCGGAAAGAAATTATCCACAGCCAAACTAAAGCCTCTTAGGTACCTAAAATATGTCATTCTTATTGTTTTCGTTATACTTCTTCCGATGCTTGTAACGAACTCTATAGGAATGGGAGACCCGTTCTTCTGCAAATATATCTGTCCTCAGGGTGTTTTAGAGGGTGCTATACCGTTATCTATTGGAAATGCTGCTATCCGTTCTGCGCTGGGAAAGCTTTTTTCTTTCAAGTGTATGATTTTAATTGCAGTGATTGTACTAAGTATCTTATTTTACAGGCCCTTCTGTAAATGGATTTGTCCGCTTGGAGCAATCTACTCATTATTTAATAAGGTCAGCCTGCTCAAAATCACCGTTGATAGCAGCAAATGTGTCGGATGCGGTCAATGCTCAAAGGCATGTAAGATGGATGTGGATGTGTGTAAGACACCGGATCACCTCGAGTGCATACGCTGCGGTGCCTGCATAAAGGCCTGTCCGAAGGACGCCATCTGCTACCGGTTTATGGGAAAATCATGTCAAAAAAATGACAACAGATAGCTATTAAACATTTTACTATTATTTAAAGGAGACATTACTCATGAAAAACAAAGTATTATTTATTTCTATTTTTACACTCTGCATAGCATTATCACTTACAGCGTGTGGCGTAAAGCAAGATTCCACAACAGATTCTAAGAACACTCAGACTGAAGCCGGCTCAGAAGCATCCGGTAAATCAAATTCCAGGCGGGATGATTTATATCAGCAGGAAAATCAGATTTTTGCAGATCACGCTGATGTGTGGAACAAGGCATTTGGCATGATGAACAAAAGTGACGCCGATCCAAACGGAAATTATGCTGATTATCTTGCCGGTACCGTAGAATCAAACAAGAATTCATTCACAGACGATGAGCTTAAAACACTTAATGAGGATATTGAAACTATACGAAAAATCGAGAAACAGATAGCAGAGATTGAAAACAAAAATACATCATCAGACGATAACAAGAAGGACAGCTCTAAAGCCTCATCTGTATTCAGTGATTTTTCCGGTGAGGATTTTGATGGCAATAAGGTTGATGACAGCCTGTTTTCCGGTAATGCAGTAACAGTCGTCAATTTCTGGTTTACCGGCTGCAAACCATGTGTCGCTGAATTATCCAAGCTTAACGAATTAAATGATGCTATCAAATCAAAGGGCGGAGAAGTTGTTGGCATCAACACTGAGACCTTCGATGGCAATAAAACAGCTATCAAAGAGGCTGCCTCTATTCTTAAAAGCCAGGGTGTCAAATATCGTAATCTGTCAATTGACTCCTCTAGTGCTGCCGGTAAATATGCCTCAGAAATCATGGCCTTTCCAACAACTATACTTGTTGACAGAAATGGCAATATTGTAGGAAAACCAATGCTCGGCGGAATTGATAACAAGGACAACTATGATGCCCTTATGAAGCAGATTCAGTCTGTAATTGATGCAGACAGCACAAATAAATAGAGGTCTACATATAAAAAGCTCCTGTGCATTGCACAGAGAGCTTTTTTTGAACATTACTATAATGTCAAGGAATCTTCTGCATCTACCCACATCTGTAAATTCCCATCAAGATACAGTCTCGCATATTCTGGTGGTTCATCAAGGGATGCTGTGTCTATGCGAATTTATAATCGGCTTTTACATTGCAATGTTATTATTGAACTTAAGAATGATAGGCGATGATAGAAGTGAATTAAACCTGTTTATGCAGCATGGACTTGTGGCTATAGGATATGATAGCAATTCGGCAAATAGAATCTGCAAGTTTGTTATTGCTCATTGTAATGATGAAAGAATGCTAAATGGAATTCACAATGACATCAGGAACTCCTTTAATAACTATTCCGAAGTATATGAGGATGTTAAGTCTGTTCTTGAGAAATTTGTGCAATCAAAGAGTAAAGTTGCAAAAAGAGAATCGCAGGTTCGTTCTTTCTTTGGCCAGCACATTAAGAAGAAAATATATGTGGATTGCAAAGAGGAAATCATTCAGATTATTTTGAAGTCAGAAACTAAACAGCAAGTGAATAATGGATTGTTAAAATTGTATTCAGATGGAACAGTGGTTTCACACATTTATAAGACAATAC
This sequence comes from Jutongia sp. SJQ-6, assembly GCF_054161275.1. The sequence continues at coordinate 2,282,131 of NZ_CP195314.1, forward strand.
AACCATTGATTAGTGAGTTACCAGGTAAAAGAAGATGACTCTAATGAATTGCCAATTAACATTTATAATCAGGTGGTTGGTACACAGCATAGACCTAATATGAATGCCTTACAAAAATTCATTAGCAAATCATAAAATTCTTGCATATTTTATGCAGAAGTAGTATCTTATATATAAGAATTGCGGTGGATGTCTTCGGATTACACCTGGAAGAACCTAATGTGTCGGGTTCTTTTTTTTGTAAAATTTAGTGTAGCATTCTAAGTAGTACGACTTTGAGGTGTTACTACCAAGCAACAAGTCGCTCAGAAATGAGGATTAGTATGAAACAAATATTAAAATGTTTTATGTTTTTTATTATAATAAATATTTTAAGTGGCTGTTCGTTTAAAGGTTTAAGTGAAATGATGTTAGAGGAGGAAAATCAGGATTTACCTTCTTCCATTGGGACAATCTCATCAGATTTTTCATTTGCTGTATTAGGAACAGGGGAGATTGCTTTTCTTACTATAGATCCAAAAGAAGTTGTATTTTTGGATGAAAAACAGAAAAACAGACGCTCTGTTGAATTATCTGAGAATCGTCAATCTTTAGAGATTACTGCAGGAAATGATTACTTTTATGTGTATTGTTCCAACGAAGATGAAACAGCTGGTTTTTTAAATGTTTTTGACAAGAAAGGAGAGTTAATAAAAGAAATATCATTACCGTTCAGTAGAGTTAGTGTCAGCAATGGAATTGTGTATGGATATTATGATGAAACAGCTGATTTTAATGGATGGGATTCTAATATCTCGAATAGTCATATTGAAGCAACCCATTATATTAGTGAGAGAAAATTTTTAGAAAAATTTCCTAACTGTATGGATGATTGGAATGAAATAAGCGGGGACAAAATAGCAAATGTTGGTGAACAACAATTGTATCGCTGTTCATCGGATTATTGTCATAAAACAGACTATTATAGTGATCAAAAACCTTTGTCTGTTTTTGGTCAAATAGATTATGTGAAATATTGTGATGGGAAAATAGCTTCCGAGGAGTCGGATAAAGAAATCCGTTCCCGTTTGAATCAAATATATAGTATGATGAAAAAAGAGGAAGAGAATTTTCTGATTTATAGTTTTCAAACCAATGATAAAATATACGGCATTTGTAATGTATATAGTCAATATGTGGGACTATTAACTTTTTGTACGGATGATTTGGATTATAGTTTTTCTTTTTCTTATGATGAAAAAGAGGATAAATTATATAAGGTAAATGAGTATACTAACATTGAACTTATATATGAAGATGAATATAATTGTCTGTATCATAAATTAGACGGTGTTTATTATACAAAATTAGGATCAGATAAAGAAGAAAAATTATATGATTACAATGGGGAAATTGGACTTACAATCTTAGAAGGATATGTAAAGTTTCAGGAAAGAGAAATACATTACAATGATGATATTATAGATAAGCAGAAAATCATAAAAGTATGGTAGTATATCCATGCCGATGTGGAAAAGGATGAATGAGAAAATTATGGAGAGAGTGCTTGAATTTTTGGAGGACAAAAAGCATACTGTGGTTAGGATGTGACGGAGATATATAAAAATGGCAAGGCCAAGAAGACCGAAAGTGAAAAATCCAAAAACAAAGAAAGTGGATGTACGCCTGATGGAATATGAGTACGCCAGATAAAAAATATGCCAAGCGTCATAATCAAACACTTGCACAAACATTGTGATTAGAAGCGAGGCAAAGAAAATTGTATTTTAGGGAATATGGTAGCTGGATAAAAAATATTTTTTCGGCTAAAATATAACCAGAATATAAATTAGCCGAAAACAACTTGATTTCTCGTCTTGCTTCGGCTAAAATATAACCAGAATATAAATTAGCCGAAAGAGGGTTGAAAATATGAATTATATAAAACGAAATTTGGAGAATGTAGTAAGTCAGGTGACAAAGGAATACCCGGTAGTCTTAGTTACGGGACCGAGGCAGGTGGGCAAGACAACAATGCTTCAGAAATTAATGGAAGGAACAGAAAGAGGCTACGTAACGCTAGATGATTTGAATGAAAGAAATATTGCAAAAACGGATCCGGAATTGTTTCTGCAGTTGCATAAGCCACCTGTATTGATTGATGAAGTCCAGTATGCACCGGAATTATTTACTTATATAAAGATGCATGTAGATAAGAATCATGAACCGGGAGCATTTTGGCTTACTGGTTCTCAAGTATTTAAATTGATGAGAGGGGTGCAAGAGTCCTTGGCAGGAAGGGTGGCTGTTCTATCACTTACATCTTTATCACAGGCGGAAATATGCGGTGGAGAGATGGAACCATTTTCAATTGAAATGGAGGCTTTAAACGAAAGAAAGAAGAAAAGAGAAAAGGCTGATACAAGAGCGATTTTTGAAAGAATATATAAAGGATCTATGCCGGCAATTGTAAGTGGTGCTAACAGTAATAGCCAGATTTTCTATAGTAGTTATTTGTCCACTTATATTGAGAGAGATGTAAAAGAATTGTCAGATGCTATAGATTCGCTTAAGTTTCTTAGATTTATTACTGCAGTAGCTGCAAGATGTGGTCAGATGGTGAATGTGGCAGAAATCGCTAGGGATGCAGATATTAATCAGACTCAAGCAAAGAAATGGTTGGCTATTTTAGAAACATTGGGCATAATTTTTTATCTCCACCCGTATTCTAATAATTTATTAAAACGTCTTGTAAAAACACCTAAGATATATTTCTACGATACAGGATTAGTGTGTTATTTAACGAAGTGGAGTAGTGCAGAAACGTTAGAGAGTGGAGCTATGAATGGTGCAATTCTAGAAAATTATGTAGTAGCTGAGATCATGAAAACCTACTTGAATTGTGGAAAAGAACCATACTTGTATTATTATCGAGATAAGGATGCCAAAGAGATTGATATAGTTCTTGAGCATGATGGCGTTTTAAATCCAATTGAGATTAAGAAAACTTCAAATCCGGGTACTGAGCTGGTAAAGGTGTTTGATTTGTTAGATAAGTCATCTACACCTCGTGCGAAAGGAGCTGTTATTTGTATGAAACCAGGACTCAGTGCAATTGACAGAGAGAATTATATTGTACCGATTTGGATGATTTAGGATTAGCATTTAAAATATTAGCAATGGGGAAAACTACTTTGGGCATTTCAGCACTCGCCGTATGCAGAGCCTCTTTTATTGGTTCATTTTAAAAGTTTTCGATATTCAGATGGTGAACAGCCTTTTTGTTTATGAAACAGTCGGCTAAAATACAGTGGGTTATCATAACCGACAATGCGTGCAATTTCATTTACGGCGTAATTTGTGGTTTCTAATAACATCTGAGCATTAGTGATTCGGATGGAGGTGATGAACTGCATAGGTGTTGTACCGGTAAATTTTTTGAAATTCCGAATAAACCAACTGACACTCATTCCTCTGGAAACAGCATATTCTTCGATGTTGATATCACGGTTATAGTTTTCGTTAAAATAGGACGCTGCAGTGTCCATTTCATGATCGAGGTATTCGTTTTTTAGTACATATTTACGAGTAAGCTCCCGGTGAAAAATGATCAGTAAATGGCGTAGCAGTAGTGTCAGCATTTCTTCGTAATCATCCTGACATCTTTGCAATTCTAAAATAATGCGTTTAAAAATACGTTCGTATTCCAGAGATGTTCCAACATGGAAGATACGCTGGTCATTCGAGAAACCATAATTTCTTAAAATGTTCTTTACATCACTTCCGGTAAAATGCACCCAGTAAACTTCTGTTTTATCAATGCCATAGTATTCATATTTCTGGAATTCCTTGGGGCGGTAAAGTACTATGTTTCCTGCTGTAACGACAGTATCGTCATCTGCGTTGTCAAAATGAAAATGAGCTCGTCCGGCTGCTATATAGATGATTTGAAAGTCAAGTCTTCCTTTGGGACGATAAGTTGGAAGCTTTGGGTGTGAGGATAGGCGATAGGTGCCACAGCTTCCTACAATAAGTGGTCGGCTTTTGTCTTTGAAGTCGATAAGGGAGTGATTGTGATAACCGGAATTTATATACATTTTGAGTCCTCCTTTGGAAAGTGAACTGTCTGACTGTTAGCAGTCAATGGTGAACCGGAAACTATACATAAAGTGAATGTCACCTCAAAACCTACGGTTTTTCGGTGAGAGCTGCGCTCATATAGTTTTGGCCGTATACCAATATTTGACTGCAAGCAGTCAATATTGGTATACAACTAAAACTGCATTCACTTTAGTGTATCATTTTGTGCATGCTTTGTCCATTTCTGTTTATAGACATTTTCTTTGCAAAAATATATGATGGTTTCAAGGTAATACAGGGACGGAAGATAATGAGACACAGAAGGTATTTTGTTGATTACCTAATGCGGTGAACAAAAAAATATATATTAAAGGGGGATTACACAATGCTCGTACCACACTTTTATGAAGATTTGAATGTTATGCACGACAAGACAATGCCAGCGAGGACATATTACATTCCGGCATCAGTTCGTATGAATGATCTAGTGGAGCATCGGGAAAGATCGGATCGTTTTCAGCTGTTAAACGGAGAGTGGAAGTTTCAGTATTATAACAGCATTTATGACGTAACGGAATCATTTTATGAGAAAGGCTATGATGTTTCCGGGTTTGATCAGGTAACTGTTCCGGGTGTATGGCAGATGGATGGTTATGACACGCATCAGTACACGAATATTCGTTACCCGTTTCCATTCGATCCACCATATGTGCCACAGGATATTCCATGTGGAGCATATGTTCATAACTTTGAATATCACAGAGAAAAAAAGGCATCAAAAGCATTTCTGAATTTTGAAGGTGTCGATAGCTGTTTTTATGTATGGGTAAATGGTGCTTATGCCGGATACAGTCAGGTGCCTCACGCTACCAGTGAATTTGATGTAACAGACTTGCTGAATGAAGGGGAAAATACATTAGCGGTTCTGGTGCTCAAATGGTGTGATGGATCGTATTTGGAGGATCAGGATAAGTTTCGGATGAGTGGCATTTTCAGAGATGTTTATTTGCTGAAAAGACCAGAAAAGACAATCAGAGATTATTACATTACGACAGATGTAGAAAAAGACAGCGTTGTTGTGAAATTGGATATGCATTTTGCAGAACCAGTGGAAACGAAAGTTACTATAGAAGATAAATATGGAGCAGTCGTAGCAAGAGGGGAAACAGCAGAGAATGGTGTGTTAGAACTGACCGTGTTAAATCCGGTTTTATGGAATGCGGAGAATCCTTATTTGTATCAGGTTATTTTGACAATGCCGGATGAAGTGATCGTTGATCGGATTGGTTTCCGTACGATTGAAATTAAGGACAAGGTTGTTTATTTTAACGGAGAAAAGATTAAATTCCGTGGAGTCAACCGCCATGATTCTGATCCGGAGACAGGATTTGTGATCGATATCCAGCAGATCAAAAAGGATTTAATGTTGATGAAGCAGCATAACTTTAACGCTATTCGTTCCAGTCATTATCCAAATGCACCATATTTTTATCAGATGTGCGATGAATATGGATTTATGGTGATTGACGAGGCGGATATTGAGGCACATGGACCATTTATGCTGTACCGGAAGGAGGATACAGACCAGAACCGTTTTCACCGTTGGAATGAAAAGATTGCAGATGATCCGGCATGGGAAAAGGCAATTGTGGACCGTGTCCAGCTTATGGTACAGAGAGACAAAAACCGTCCAAGCATTGTAATGTGGTCTATGGGAAATGAAAGTGCGTATGGATGTAATTTTGAAAAGGCGCTTGCATGGACAAAGAAGTTTGATCCGGACAGGATCACGCAGTACGAAAGTGCAAGATACCGTAATTATGATATTACCTATGATTATGACAATTTGGATCTTTACAGCCGGATGTATCCGTCACTGCAGGAGATAGAGGATTATCTGAAAAAAGACGGAAGCAAACCGTTTCTGCTGGTAGAGTACTGCCATAGTATGGGAAACGGACCGGGAGATTTTGAAGATTATTTTCAGATGATTCATAAGGATGATCGGATGTGTGGCGGGTTTGTCTGGGAGTGGTGTGATCATGCAATTGCACATGGAACGGCAGAAAATGGAAAGACCAGATATTATTATGGAGGGGATCATGGAGAAACCATTCATGATGGCAATTTCTGTATGGACGGGCTGGTCTATCCGGATCGTACACCGCATACGGGACTGCTGGAATATAAAAATGTTTATCGTCCGGTGAGAATCGTGTCTTATGACCAAGAAAACGGACAGATGGTTCTTCACAATTATATGGATTTTGATGATTTGAAGGATTATGTGGATATTTTCTATGAAATGACACAGGATGGATTGACTGTGGAAAAAGGAAAACTGGCAAATGTTGTTGCATCACCCCATAGCGATGCGGAAGTGGAGTTGAAGCTGCAGGTTCCAAATACCGGTAAGATTTATCTGAAGCTTATTTACCGGTTGAAAAAGGAAATGCCGTTGCTTGAACAGGGGTATGAATTAGGTTTTGATGAAATGAAGCTTGCAAATGGGGATGATAGAAACAGACAGGCTGTAAAGTGGCTGGAGCAGGAAAAAGTAATCGGAACCATTGCTGTTAAGGAAAACGATAAGCAGATCGTATTACAGGCAAAGGATTTTACTTATGTTTTAGATAAGCGTACCGGATTGTTTGAGAACATGCAGTTTGCCGGAAGAAGTTATATTAACCATCCAATGGAATTGAATATTTGGCGGGCTCCGACGGATAACGATATGTATATAAAGCTGGAATGGAAAAAGGCACATTATGATGCTGCCTATACCAGAGCATACCGTATAGAGGTGCTTCAGAACAAGCACGGTGTGCTGATCATGGAGCATCTGGCAGTGGTAGCTGATACCGTACAAAAGATTTTGGATGTGGAAATGACATGGAAGATCAATGAAGACGGGAAAATAGAGGCGGTTATAGAGGCGGTAAAAGATAAAGAATTCCCGGATCTGCCAAGGTTTGGAATTCGGATGTTTTTGAATAAGAAAATGGATGAGATTACTTATTTTGGAATGGGACCACAGGAAAGCTACCGGGATAAACACCAGGCTTCCTGTCATGGATTGTTCCGTTCGAAGGTGGCTCAGATGCATGAAGATTATATTCGTCCACAGGAGAATGGAAGCCATTATGACTGTGATTATGTAGAGCTTACAAATGGTCAATGTGGAATTGCAGCAGTTTCAAAGAATCCATTTTCGTTTAACGCTTCTGTTTATACACAGGAGGAGTTGGAACGGGTATCACACAATTATGAATTGAAAGAATCGGATAGCACCGTATTCTGTATGGATTATGCAATGAATGGAATTGGTTCAAATAGCTGCGGACCGGATGTCATGGATAAATATCGGTTTGATGAGGAAGCATTTCAGTTTCAGTTTGAATTAATTCCGTTTGTAAAAGGATAATACAAGACACTTGATAACCAAAGCAAATTTCCAGAGAAGATGAAGATTTTGTCCGGACAGTCAAAATTTTCTCTGGAAAATTGACAACAAACAATTAGAAAAGACAAAAACGATAGACTACTGGGGTTTCTAAATAACAAAGAGTGAAGGAGCGATTCTTATGGAGGAAAAGAAATACTTAAAATGGTACAACAAGATAGGATACGGATCTGGCGATATTGCGGGAAATGTAGTGTATGCATTCCTGACATCATTTGTGATGGTATATCTGACAGATACGATAGGATTGGCATCCGGTATAGTGGGAACACTGATTGCCGTTTCCAAATTATTCGACGGATTTACAGACATCTTTTTTGGATCAATGATTGATAAGACGCATAGTAAGATGGGAAAGGCAAGACCATGGATGCTGTATGGTTACATTGGTTGTGCAATTACATTGGTAGCCTGTTTTGCAGTTCCAACAAGTCTTGGCAGGACGGCACAGTATGCGTGGTTCTTTATTGCGTATACGCTGTTGAATGGAGTGTTTTATACGGCAAATAACATTGCTTATTCTGCTCTGACATCACTTGTTACCAAGAACAGTAAAGAGCGTGTGCAGATGGGTTCTTACCGTTTCATTTTTGCTTTTTCAACCAGTCTTCTGATTCAAGCAGTTACTGTTGGATTTGTTGCAAAATGTGGTGGAGATGCAGCCGCATGGCGTATGGTTGCAATTATTTATGCAGTGATCGGATTAGTTGTGAATACTATTTCCGCATTATCTGTTAAAGAACTTCCGGAAGAGGAATTAAATGAAGGAGGCACAACAGGTGAAGAGGAAAAATATGGACTGGTTCAGGCATTCAAGCTGCTGGTAAAGAATAAATTTTATCTGATGATCTGTGGTACTTATATTTTACAGCAGTTATACAGTGCAATGATCGGTGCCGGTATTTATTATATGACCTGGGTTTTGAAAAACAAAAATCTGTTTGGACAATTTGCCTGGGCGGTAAACATTCCTCTTATCATTGCATTAATCTTTACACCAACACTGGTTGGAAAGTGGCATGGTATGTATAAGCTGAACTTGAGAGGTTACATCCTTGCTATGATTGGCAGAGCTCTTGTTGTTGTTGCCGGATATATGGGAAGTATTCCTTTGATGATGGCATTTACAGCATTAGCAGCATTAGGACAGGGACCTTGGCAGGGAGACATGAATGCAGTGATCGCATCTTGTTCCGAGTATACATACCTGACACAGGGAAAGCGTGTGGATGGTACGATGTATTCCTGTACTTCACTTGGCGTTAAGATTGGCGGAGGTATTGGAACGGCGGTCGTAGGATGGCTCTTAGAACTTAGTGGTTATGTGGGAACACATGCTGTTCAGCCACAGTCCGCGTTGAATATGATGCAGTTTATGTATCTTTGGCTGCCACTGATCTTTGATGTACTTATTATGTTTATCCTTTCCAGAATGAATGTGGAGGAGACAAATGCAAAGATCAAAAAAGAAAAGGGAATTACAGTAGAAACCGCTCAGCAGTAATGAGCAGAAATTGGTAACAGGAAAGCATTGTCTTAATTGAATAAACAATTACAGGCAATGCTTTTTGTTACGAAAGGAAAAGAAAAGGAGGAACAGGATAATGGGTAGCATTTTAGTATTAGGTGGAGCCGGATATATAGGTTCCCACACAGTTTATGAATTGATCGAAGCAGGAAATGATGTGGTAGTTGTAGATAATCTTGAGACGGGATTTCGAGCAGCGGTTCATCCGGAAGCAAAGTTTTATGAAGGAGGTATTCGTAACCGAGCTTTTATTGATTCGGTATTTGATAAAGAAAATATAGATGGAGTTATTCACTTTGCAGCTAATTCGCAAGTAGGTGAAAGTATGATAAAGCCATTAAAATATTATAGTAATAATCTTTGTGGTACAGAAGTGCTGTTGGAGAGTATGGTTGCACATAGCGTGGACAAGATTGTATTTTCTTCTACGGCGGCAACATATGGAGAACCGGAGCGAATTCCTATTATGGAATCGGATCGTACACTTCCGACAAATTGTTATGGTGAAACAAAATTGTCTATGGAAAAAATGTTTAAATGGACGGCAAATGCACATAACTTAAGATTTGTGTCCTTGCGTTATTTTAATGCCTGTGGTGCTCATCCAAATGGAAAGATTGGAGAGGCTCATAATCCGGAAACACATCTTATTCCTTTAATTTTGCAGGTGCCAAATGGAAAGAGAGAGTATATTTCCATTTTTGGAAACGATTATGATACGAAAGATGGTACTTGTGTCAGAGATTATATTCATGTAAATGATCTGGCACAGGCTCACATTCTTGCTATGAAATATCTTCGTGATGGAAACGACAGCAATATATTCAATCTTGGTAATGGAGTGGGATTTACTGTAAAAGAGGTTGTAGAAACTGCAAGAAAAGTAACAGGACATCCGATTCCGGCGAAGGAAGAACCTCGTCGGTCAGGAGATCCATCTATGCTGATCGTTTCCAGTGCGAAAGCAAAGGAAGTGTTGGGATGGAATCCACAATATGCAGATTTGGAAACAATTATAGATACAGCATGGAACTGGCATAAAAGTCATCCAAATGGATATCAGAATGTGTGAGGGGGGAGTGGTCTGCTTTTTTCAGTATTCAGTTTTCACAAATAGTCCTTTTAGCCAGATTATGCATGATATACATGCTCAAAGTATCCTTCATAGAAAGCTAAAAGGTTGTTCATATAATTTTTGAATTTGCTCATTTTGTATTCCTCCTTTCCTTGTTTGCAAGTTCATTATAGGACAGGCTGGATAAGAATGCTTGCCAAATTAAAAGAAAATGTAGACAAATGTTGCAGAGGAAATCAACAATTAAGTAATAAAGGGGAGATGTATCAATGCATTTGACGTTTAAGGAAACAAAGGAAGAAGTATATGCGGCGCAAAGAGTGTCAAAACATGTATCTCCACATTTACATAATGCATTGGAGATTGTGTGCGTAACGGAAGGAACACTTGAGATGGGAGTGGGGCAGGAATTATATCATATGGAAAAGGGTGATATCGGATTTGTCTTTTCTGATATTATTCATCATTATCAAGTGTTTTCAGAAAAAACGAGCCGGGCGGATTATATCTTGGTTCCGTCTTCTTTTGCAGGAGTACTTAAAGATAAAATACAAGGATATGCTCCTAAATATCCGGTTATTCGTGCGGGGCAGATTGAACCGGATGTTTATAATGCAATTCAGGCGATTATCCAAATGGAAGAAAACGAACCTATGATTGTTCAAGCTTATGTTCAAATTGTGCTGGCAAGATGTATAGGAAAAATGGAATTGGTGGAAAAAAGTTGTGTGGGAAGTGATGACTTAATTTATCGTACTGTATCTTATATATCAGGAAATTTCAGGAGACAGTTTTCTTTGGAAGATATGGCACGCGATCTTGGAGTGAGCAAGTATGTATTATCCAGGGTGTTTTCTAAAACATTTCACCGTAATTTCAATCAGTATCTCAATGATGCCAGATTAAGTTATGCATGCACAAGATTGGTAAATACCAGTGATACGATCCTGAATATCTGTCTGGACAGCGGTTTTGACAGTCAGAGAACATTTAACAGAGTGTTTAAAGAACGCTATAAAACCGTACCAAGTGAATATCGGAAAAACAAAAGACGAAATGGGTAAGGGGATAGAAGTGGGAAATTCAAAAAGTATAGAAAGGCAGGACAGTTATAGAAAGACTGATTTGCCAAACGCAGTGGTCTTTCAACAAGCACGATTGACAGAAGGCAGAGGGTAAATTATCATACTATATAAAGACAAGATGATAAAAACGGTATGTGATACAATGAGATATCAGATAAAGTAAACAAACACAACAGAATGATAGGAGGAAAATATGGCAGTAAATTTTAATCAGGACAGTGTTTTTAATTTGAAACCGATTAGCAATGATGAGGTACGTGGAGAGGTTGACGGGTTATTGATTGCAGACGAAAAGGTGGAGTTTGCATTTAAAACGATTCGCGATCAGTTAGTATTTACAAACAAGAGGATTATTTCTATTGATGTGCAGGGGATTACAGGAAAGAGAAAATCCTTTGCGACAATGCCGTATTCCAAAATTCAGTATTTTTCAATTCAGACACCGGGATTTATGGAATTGTTTCCTGATTCAGAATTATTCGTAATGTTTACGAACGGATTTACAGCCAAATTTGAATTTAAGGGTGCTGTAGATATTGGGAAGATTGGCAGGATGTTATCTGAGTACGTTTTGTGATTCAATGTCTTATAAGGTGTGAGGAAGGATGATGGACTGGAAGCAGAGCAGGTCGGGGATGACAGGGTTCTTCGTTCTCTGATCAAGGTGGCATCCCACAAGGAGGAAAACGACGGACTTTTTGATTATCAGGGAGAACGGGATAAAACAACATGGGCAAAATGATAAAGGAGTAGGAAATGTCATCAGGTAAAATTACACTGGAACAGAGAAAAGCTTCCCTGCATTATCATGTGCAGGAATACCGTAAAAGACGAGTGATCATTGATACGGATGCCGCCTGTGAGGCAGATGATCCTTTTGCAATCGCACAGGCATTGATGAGTAAAATGCTTGAGGTCAAGGGAATATGTGCGGAACATTTTGTGGCAGAGGGAAGCATGGAACAGAGCTATGAGATGATCTGTCGCGTAACAGAGGCAATGGGGGCAGATGTGCCGGTGCTTCGGGGACAGACCGGCAAAATGTCAGAGCATCAGGGGGAACCCATGACAGAGGCGGCGCAGTTTATCATCGAGGAGGCCATGAAGGAGGACGACAAGCCGTTGTTTGTTTTATGTATTGGGGCAGTTACAAATGTGGCGGAAGCCATCCGGGCAAAGTCCGAAATTGTGGATAGAATGACAGTAGTATGCATTGGAGGCAATCCCATTGGTTGTGAGAAGCCGGGATGGGAATTTAATTTTGGAAATGATGTGGAGGCGGCCAATACAGTGCTTCACTGTGGAGGAGATATATGGATGATTCCCAACAATGTTTACGGAACCATGCATATTGGTTTTGGAGAAATACAACGACGGATCGCTCCTTATGGCGAGATCGGCAGATTATTGTACGAAAATCTCATATCATTTTATGAAACAGAAAACGCCTCGTGGTCGGCGGGAGAGAGCTGGTCGCTTGGAGACTCCCCGGCGGTAGGAGTGACCCTGGAACCAAATTGCGGCAGCTTTATGTACTGCAAAGCACCGGAGGTACAGGAGGATACCTCTTATCGCTATCCGGAGAACAGTCCGCAGATCAGAGTATACACATCGATCAATTCACGCTTTATTATTGAGGATTTTATCAGCAAGCTTCAAATATTGTACGGATAAAATATAGAAAACTTATACACAGGATTTTCTTGACAATACAGGTCTATTATTGTAAACCAAACACAAGGTTTACAATAATAAACTTGCAACATAAAAAGGAAAGACTTTCATATGTTTCTATGCGGGATTACAAAGCGTTATGCGTGGCAGTTCTTTTTTGTACCATCAAGGGCAGAGCCGCAAGGCGGTGGCTGGTTTGTTTACCTCTGGCTCAGAATCTAAGAACAGTTTTGCTGCATGCACAGTATTGTCTGTTGCCCCATTGCTATGAGGTATTGCCATTTACCCGGCATATTACCAGCCATGGCTAAACCAGAATCCTGTACAGGCGGCTACCCAGGAGCAGATGGACCGATTTTGAAAAACTCTGTATCAATTTTCTTTACAGATAAACTTTGTTCATAGATTTATGGTATAATCAGTTTAAGCGCTTGAATAAGGCTGAGAAGAAGGGGTGCAAAATCCTGAATGGTCTTGGTTATGTCCAGTTCCAGAGGGCTGCTCAGATCGAATTATGGACCGGACAGAAGGCTCCACTGGATGTGATGCGAAAAGAATTAAAGGAGATTATCCGGGAAGAAAATGAGAAGGCGCAGACGGAATGATTTTGTAATTCCGTCACTTCATGGGAGATAAATGTTATAGTGATATGACACTCGACAACATGGGCTGGACCGGACCGCATTACGATGATTACACCAGTGTTGCTTATTGGTATCAGACCCTGCCGTCCGCACCGCTGATGCCCCTGCCGACAGGTGCAGAGATGTGTATGAGATAATAGAACCATATTGGAGATGTCAGATAGATTGGTTTTAACCGTGCGACACGTCGCACCGGTTATATCGGACTGACATCAGAGATTTGCCAGAAAGGATAGAGGTATTATGTTACTGGAAGAGAAGTTTTTGGAATTTCATCGTTATGTCAGCAGCCACAATCTGCCGCTGGAAGCTATCAGTGTCGGAGATGAGAACAAGGTACTCTGTGAGATGCACTACGCAGCAAATGCACCGAGAAATATTTATTCACATACCAAGAGTTTTACGGTAACAGCAGTTGGACTCGCAATGGAAGAGGGAAAACTAAGCCTGGAAGATCATGTGGCGGAAGTGTTTAAAGATAAACTTCCTTCAAATCCGGATCCAAATCTGGAGAAGATTCAGTTGAAACATCTGCTCTGCATGTCCAGTGGCTTTGGTAAGGCACTTCTGATGAATGGGGACAGACGTCCGGGCGTCGGCGCACCGGATTATGAGAAATATATGATGGCACAGCCGGTTCCTGTGGAGCCAGGCAGTGCATTCTGCTATTCCTCTGCCGACAGTATTCTGGCTGCTCATATGGTAGAACGGGCCGTTGGCAAGCGGATGGGAGAGTATCTGTATGAGAAGGTATTCCAGCCTCTTGATATGGGATGGCCGCTCTGGGAGCATGATCCACAGGGACATCCGAATGGCGGCGGAGGTATGTATCTGACTTGTACCGAGATGATGAAACTGGGACAGCTCTATCTGGCTGAGGGTAACTGGAAGGGCGAGCAGATTGTCAGCAGGGACTGGGTGCAGGAGGTGTCCACCCCGAAATTTACCTTTGAGCCATCTGCAGATCTCTGGCATGTAGGATATGGCTATCAGTTCTGGATCAGTCCATATCCAGGATCCTATCGTGCTGATGGCGCATTCGGACAGATTACAACGATTCTCCCAGAGAAGGGATTGGTTGTTTCCATCCAATGTCCGGAGCGAGGTGATTTCGATCAGGTGAAACGTGCGCTGCATGAACATTTTCTGATGGAATTGTAAGAATAGACTTGCAACAATATGCTATAATTTGCCCAGAAACCGTACTTTCGGCTGAAAAGGCTTAAAATCAAGGCTTTTAGGGAATGTTAAGCCACATATCACAAATGATGGTGCAAAGACTTAACAAACAGCTTAAGGGAGAAGGAGATGTGGATAATCTGGATATTTTGGGCAATACAACAGAATATGCAATCCAGGCAACGAAACAAGCACTTTATAATTTGGATCACCCGGTAGTATACACTCCCAAAAGTATAGAGGTTCAGCAAGCTTGTATTAAAGAACGGGAATTTTATGTCGCGTTTTTGGAAAAGTTAGAAAAGTTATAATCTTTTAGGCTGTTTGCAAGAAAAGTAAAAAAGAGAAAATCCTCTTGGACTGGATAAAAATTCAGTTCAAGAGGGTTTTTATATTCAAGGTAAGCGTTAGCAAATGGAGATACAATAATTTCAATTATTGATTTCTGTCAATATTGACTTTACACTAGGCAATATTGCCGAAGGCATGTGGTTATTATCCTTTCAAATCTTCTGAATAATGCTATTGAAGCGTGTGGGACATGTGAGGATAAAAAGGTAATTAAGTTCAAGTTTGTAAAAGAAGATGACATGATAATCGTTGCGGTTAAGAATACCTTTAATTATGATAATATATATGAGAATGGTGAGATAAAGTCTACGAAAACATCAGACGTAGATGAACATGGTATAGGAATTAAGAACGTGATAAAAATCATTGAGAAATATGGCGGCTCATATGTCATTGAAGATAAGAATAAAGAATTCTATTTTTCCATTATTATTCCTGCATGAAAGCAATGAAGAAGAAGGTTGTCTAGGCATTACTATTGCCGTTTTCTGCAAAAAAAGGTCCACTTTCTGCAAGGGTAATTGACTTTTAACCATATTTTGCTATTATAAGGGGAGATAAATATTTCAGATTGGGTAAGAATCTGAATCAGAGAGATACCATCGCTGTCCGCAAGATGGTAGGAGGTTATCTGAAACTGATGTACCCAGATGGAAAGTTCTCCAAGGAAGAACTGGAAGAGGTTTTTCGTATCTCTTTGGAGATGAGACGAAGAGTCAAGGAGCGGTTGAAGAAACTCGGAGGTATGGAATTCTATGATGTGAATTTCTCATACATAGATTTGGAAGATATGTCCGAGCATTATGTTTCTGTACCAGAACAAGGTGGTGGTAAGCTGATACCAGAAGGTGTCTGCAACCCAGGACAGATTTATACTGTATCACATGGCAAGTCTGGAATGATTAGTGTGTTCCGCTTGGAATCACAGATGTTGCCAGGAAATGGAAAGTTTGAGCGTACTGGCATCGGTACGGATAGGGATGCCAAGGAAGCATCCAATACTGCATTTAATTTCTTAAAGGCAAATGGCAGTAGAATCAGTGGTAGTATCAGTACAACCATGAAGGATTATATTATCAACTACCAGGATTTACAGGGTACTGGAATGACAAGCACCCTTGCACTTCCTACATTGATTGCATTATGTTCCATCGCACTTGGAAGACCGGCACTAGGTTCATTGGTAGTGCTTGGAGAAATCAGTATTAGCGGAACGATGATAAAGGTTGAGGAGTTGGCCAATGCACTGCAGGTATGTTTGGATAGTGGTGCAAAGAGAGTGTTGATTCCTGCAACTTCTATGGTAGACTTTGCAACTGTGCCACCAGATTTGATGAGTGCATTTCAGCTGATTCCATATCAGAGTGCAGAGGATGCTGTATTCAAGGCATTGGGGGGGGTGGAGTAAACCATGGCAAATAAAAAAGATAACGATAGTAAAGTTGAGTTTCTGAAAGTTGTATATTTTGATGAGGATGCCGCTCAAGATTATATTGATATTACAAACGGTGGTCGTCTTGATTGGACAACAGAAGAAAACAAAGAAAAGATAGCAAAAATAATAGCAGAGATAGATGCAAAAGCACAAGGAGGATTCAATCTTTTTAATGTAATTAAGGCAGCACTATCTGGTGAAATTAAAGCTGATGCACAAGGAAGTCTCTCAAATATTGTTGGAAGCACATTGAAAAATACGCT
Organism: Jutongia sp. SJQ-6; assembly: GCF_054161275.1. The sequence continues at coordinate 2,298,887 of NZ_CP195314.1, forward strand.
TTTGACAGATTATATTTCTGCGGCAAGTGGTGATTCAGACGTAAAGAAATTTGGAGTTGGTGGTGTCTATGCACCAGCCAATTCCATTGCCCTATATAGAATGTACAGTTCATATTTAAATATTGTACCTAAAGACCAACTGCCAATAGATATGGAAAAATTAAATGATGCCATTCTGGGTGAGCGTGGATATTATGCCATGTTATTACTGGATGAAAAAGAACCTAAAAATGTGTTGCGATTTAATATCGCAGGATTTAAAAATCGATATCATCTAGCGGATCTTGCGAAAATGAACCTTGTCTATTATGGAGTTAAAGTTGGAACATGCACAAAGGAACAGCTCTCCATTGAAAATGAATTTACGGTCACTACAAGTACGATGCAAGAAACTATTTCTGTAGATGAAATTATTAATGGTTCTAGTCAGGAAAAGACTTCGAGCAAAGAACTCAATGTATATGATATTGTATTGGCAGGTGTAATACGTGAATAAGGTTAAGATTTATTACGGGAGCAAAAAATGGTTCGACAAAAATCGTCCTTCAACTTATAGAAACTTAACGGAAGTAGTAAATGAATTAGATGAGCAAAAGCGCAAAAATATAATGTTTATTGCTAATATGCCAAAGGATAATGAGTCCGACAAGATGGTAGAGGATATCACCAAGAAACCATCTGCTGACATTCTTGTTGCAGATGAAGGCGAATATAGTGGTGTTCAAGAGCATGTTATCATGAATTTTGCTAATTTTTTAGGAGAGATTGATGTTAATACCCTGATTTTACAAAATCCGCCAAAGCAGATTCGAAATCAGCTTGAAATTCTCTATCCTAAAGAAAAGAACATTATTAAGATAGAATATGAAAAATACAATCATATAACACCTAGAAAACTTAAGGAGTTTAATCAATTATATGATGAACATATAGTTGGACAGAATGTTGTAAAGAAGGAATTATTGCCATTGCTTTATTCTAGGACGATTTCTGCTAATCGTAACAAACCGTTGGTTTTGTTATTCTGTGGCAAGCCAGGGATTGGTAAGACGGAGACTGCTAAATATTTAGCAGAGTTAATAGGTGGAAAATTGTTCAGACAACAGTTCTCTATGTTCCAAAATAACCAATTTTCAAATTATTTGTTTGGTGGAAACCATCATGAAAAGAGTTTTGCAAAAGATTTACTAGGACGTGAGTCGGATGTGATTTTATTGGATGAGTTTGATAAGGCCAATCCAATATTTCATAGCGCATTTTATCAGTTATTTGATGATGGAATATACGAGGATACTAACTACTATCTTGAATTAAAAAATGTAATCATAATTTGCACGACAAACTATACATCTCGTGAGGAAATTATAAAGAATCTAGGCGAAGCCATCTTCAATAGATTTAATGCAGTTATTTATTTTGAAGAATTGTCCATTGAGTCTAAGGTACATATATGTGATTTAGTTGTGGAGGAGATAGGTAAAAAATATAAAATTACCGTTGATTCCGAAATAATTGAAAGATTACATGCAAAAATGGAACTATTGGAGAGTGTTCGTGAAATCAGAAACCTAATAGAGAAAGTGTTTGCAACTATTGCTTTTGAAAATTCATTATTAGGAAAGTAAAGAAAGCAGGTCTGTACAAATAGAAGGAAGGTGATCAGGTGAAATTTTTTGACTATGATAAAAATGCAAGTAATGTTGAATACTATGAGATATTAGAAGATTTAATGGAACGCTGGGAGCATGAAATCGTAGAGTTAAAAGAGGCAAAAGGCGGATATGATGCAGATAAAATTGGATGTTATTTTTCTGAAATCAGCAATGAGGCGAATCTTAGAAATCAGCAGTATGATTGGCTCGTATTTGGCGTAAGTGAAAAAGATAAAATAAAACATGTTGTTGGGACTGCTTATAAGAAGGTGAGTGGTTTCGTGTAGCTGGTGAACTGATTGAGGACGACAGAGTAGAAGCAAGACAGTCTATGCTTGATGCATATCCTTCTTTACAGAAAATGTATTCGGCAGATGATGGCAATACAGAGGCATTCTATTTTAGAAACGCTACAGCAACATTTTCATCATTTCCGCATGATCCGGAAGTTGTGAAATTCTAATGACTAAGGCTGAATGGTATAAACAGCTTTTTGAACATCTTGAAGCCTCGAGGTTTAGGAGAAGTTTTCATTTGAAGCAAAAGAATATTGATTACATCAATGTAAAGGGGTTGGATGTGATAAGGCAACACGCACAGGATTTTATAGCAAAGCGTGAAGCTCCGGCATTTATTCCGAATGATGGCAAGCAAACACCAACCCAAGGGTGCACGATGTCCAGTGGACATCGGCTTTGCACCGACCGAAGCGGAGCGTAGACCATCCGGTATTTATAGCACAACATGCAACAGCAACTTGCTGTCGGGAGTGTATCAGAAAATGGCATAAAATGCAGCTGGGCAGGAAATTAAGTCAGGTGCAACAGGATTATCTTGTGGATGTGATTATGACTTGGATACAGAAAGAACTTGAGAGTGAATGAAGTAATTTGTGCAGACCGTCTGCACAAATTGGATTAGGATTTGATAATATGCAAATATTTGTAGATGCGGATGCATGTCCGGTGGTGGACATTGTTGAGACGATTGCTGAAAAATATAATATTCCCACTACATTGCTGTGCGATACCAATCATGTGCTGTGTTCCGATTACTGTGAAGTGATTGTGGTTGGTGCAGGGGCAGATGCTGTTGACTATAAGCTGATAAGCATTTGTCACAGAGGAGATATTGTTGTATCTCAGGACTATGGTGTTGCCGCAATGGCTCTTGGTAAAGGTGCATATGCAATTCATCAGTCTGGCAAATGGTACACAGATGAGAATATCGACCGCATGTTGATGGAGGGGCATTTGAACAAGAAAGCAAGACGGGGGTCTTCAAAGAATCATATTAAGGGACCAAAGAAGCGGACGAATGAAGATGATGAGAGATTTGCACAGTCATTTGAGAAGCTTGTGCTGATGGCACAGGCGAGAGAAGGTGAGCAAGATGGGACTGTTTAAGAAGAAAAGCGTGTTGCAGTCTTATGACAAGGAAAATAAGAAGCCTGTAATCAAAGCCAGCATTTGTAGTGGCGAGCAGGTTGCAGGATTTAAGGATATACATACAGGTAAGATAGAAGAGGTTATGCTGATAAAGAGTTCAGCAGATCTTGAAAAATTTAAGTCTATGTATGGAATAGATGAAGAAATAGCAAAGGAGAATTTAATTCTGTTGCTCAGGTCAATGGCGGTCTGGACAATATGATCAACTGGGATGGCAAAGATAAAGATTTACTTGCACTCATTAAATATATTGCTGATGAGGACAAGTTGGAAAAAGTACTTGAGAATCCGCAGGTAATCAAAACTCCGGTTGTAAGGAATGGAAAGCAGTCTATACTTGGATATCAGCCGGATGTCTGGAAAGGATGGAGTTAATGATAAAGAAAATAGTAAAAGATCCATTATTTCTTGCACAGAAATCTGTGGATGCGACAGATGCAGATAAACAGCTGGTAACAGATTTGCTTGATACGCTATGCGCTAATGAGACAGAGGAAGGATGCCTGTCGTTAGAAGGCGTTCGTTCATGCACCAGATACCAGGAGATAGAGGTGGATTATCTTGACCAGAGCTTTAAAAAGCAGCATGGGAAATATTCCGGCTGGATGGCACAGATAATTCAGCATGAGATTGATCATTGTAATGGTATTGTGATATAGAACAGGAGTATCTAATGGGAAACGAATCGGGCACATGGGTTATGTATGGTGTGGATTGGTACGATCCGGAGTGCATACATACTGTGGAAGAAGCAACAGAACATATTAACAAAATAGGTTTCTTGCCTTTATTCAAGAATGACATACCAGGGTTTTCGTTGGAAGAGCGGACGGTTCCTGAATATTGGTGGTGTGATGATGTTGACAAAGATCCATGGATTTGGAGAACTGTAATTGCAAGAGGCAAAGATATAGTATATGGCAAATTTTTTGACAAGAAAGCTGGATTTATTTCAAAGAAATGGCTTCCTGTATTTGCTAATTATCGTAGGGATGGTTATGATATTGATGCTTCTGATAAAGCTGCAGCAGGATGGAAAAAGGTATAGTACAGTAAAAACAGTGCGTGGCGTATTGAGACCAGCCTTTCAAATGGCTGTGGACGATGATGTGCTTCATAAAAATCCATTTGGCTTTGAACTTGCCGGGGTGGTGGTAAATGACAGTGTTACCAGAGAAGCGTTAACGCGAGAACAAATGCGTAAGTTTTTAAAGTTTGTCCATGACGATAATGTATACTGCAAATAATATGAAGTGGTATATATACTTTTCCATACCGGTATGCGAATTTCAGAATTTTGCGGCCTTACGATTAAAGATATCGATTTGGAAAACAGGATTGTGAATATAGACCATCAGCTTCAACGCTTATCCGATATGACCTTAGTGATTGAGCCGACAAAGACATCTGCCGGCACAAGGAAACTGCCGATAACAGAGGATGTTGCGAAATGCTTCCAGGCAATCATTGAGGATAGGGAGAAACCAAAGGTAGAAAAGGTGGTGGATGGATATACCGGTTTCCTGTTTGTGGATGACAAAGGCCTGCCACTGGTGGCAATGCACTGGGAACATCGGTTTAATCATATGGTGAAGCGATATAATGATATCTATCGAGTTCAGATGCCGAATATTACGCTGCATATTTGCCGCCACACGTATTGCAGTAATATGGCGAAATCTGGAATGAACCCGAAGACGCTGCAGTACCTTATGGGGCATAGTGATATAGGGGTTACGCTTAACACTTATACGCATTTGGACCTTGAGGATGCAGAGGACGAATTGAAGCGGCTGGAAGACCTGCAGAATGCCAGAAAGGAATTGGAACGGACGCAAGGGGAGAAGCCGGTGTCGCAGAGGATGTTTAAGGCAATTTGATGAGAAATCAAGTTGCTGTATCTGTGATTTTGTAGTAAAATAAAAAATAGCAGAGTTGCCAGAAACAATATTATATTTGGAACCAAGCCAGGCGATTGTGCTTGGCTTATTTTATGTGGATAGAAAGAGGGTATTTATATGTGGTATGTGTGGTTTTTTGATGGAATAGGTTCAACTATTGTGTCACTTATTGCAGGTGCAATAATAGGTGGTTTTACGGGGTATAAAATAGGAATTCATAAAAAAATAAAATTAATTCAGAAGGCTGGAAATTCATCAGAACAAAATCAAACAATTGAACTAAATGGTGAGTCAGATGATACAAATACATCTTATAACGTAAATGTAAATATGGAACAGAAAGCAAAAAACAATGCAAAGCAAACGCAGATTGGTGGTGTTAGAAATGGAAGAAGTTAATCAGTTACAAAAGGCGGGTAAAGATTCACAACAGATACAAATTGGCAATGTTATTATTAATAGTGCAGGAATAACTGAAGAAAGAGCAAGAGCTGTATTTAATGAAATGATACCCCAGGCACTAGCAAATTATACGGAGGAAGCACAAAAGATAGCAACAGAGAGAGTTAATAAACTTGAAGAAAGAATTATGCCTCAAATCAATCAAGTCGAGGGATTGTTGCCGGCGTTTGCAGATCCGGCATTTCAGGTTTTACTCAGAAAAGCACAGCAGAAGGCTGCAATTACAGAACGAGAAAATGATTATGATTTGTTGACAGAGTTGTTAGTATGTCATGTTCAAAAAGGTAATGATAGAAAAAATCGTGCTGGAATAGTAAAGGCTGTAGATATTATTGACACAATAGATAATGATGCGTTGTGCGCACTGACAATAGCTTTTGTTCTTGACAATTTTTGGCCAGTCACAGGTAATGCAAAAGAAGGTATAGAGGTTTTAAGTCAAATGTATAATGCTCTTATTTATGAATCATTACCAAGTAATTTGGACTGGTTGGATCATCTTGATATATTGGGCGTTATCAGAATTACACCATTTTCTCAAATGAATAAGATAGAAGATATTTTTACAAGAAGATTTGATGGATGTGTGTCTGTTGGAATAAAGAAAGGAACAGAAGAATATGAAAGTGCATTACAGATAATACAAAGTATTGGATTAAATAAAAATATTTTAGTTGACAATATTTTTTTGGATGATTATGTGCGTTTAGAGATTGGAAATCTTGATGATATTAATAGTTTATCTATATTTAATAATCTAGGTACACGATCAATAAATCAAAGAGAGATAGAAGCATTAAGGGACGTAATAAATTTATATGAGAAGAACGTTGATTTACAGAATAAAGTGAAAGAAAGATTTATGAATTTGATTGATGAACATGAACCACTAAAAACATTGCAGGAATGGTGGAATTCTATTAGTGGTGCGTTCTCTATTACAGGAGTAGGAAAAATAATTGCATATATTAATGCAAAACGATGCATTCCCGAATTACCAGATATTCTTGAGTAGTAACCCCACCCACTTTTTACTCCGTTTTTACTACTTTTGCTGTACACATCTTGCAATATTTTGCTAAGTTTTGCATTTTATGTACAGAAATGACCGATACATAAAGAAGAATTAACACCATGCAAATCGCTGCAGATGGCAGCAGGTCAGCGCATTTTGAGAGGAGAAAAAATTATGATTCGTGTACTTTTCATCTGCCACGGCAATATCTGCCGCAGCACAATGGCGCAGTTCGTCCTACAGGACCTTGTAAACTGTGCCGGATACACAGATAATTTTTACATTGATTCCATGGCGACAAGCACAGAGGAGATTGGCAATGGGCCGCACCACGGAACGGTCGCAAAGTTACGACAGGTTGGAGTCCCTGTTTTGGAACATTATGCCAAGCAGGTACGAAAAAGTGATTACCGCAACTTTGATCATATCATCGGAATGGATCAATGGAACTACCGCAATATGATGCGGATTTTTGGGAAGGATCCGGAGCAGAAGGTGTCTCTTTTGTTGGACTTCACAGATCGTCCCGGTGAGATTGCGGACCCATGGTATACGGGCAATTTTGATGAAACGTATCGAGATGTGTTGGATGGGTGTGAAGGATTTTTGGCATATTTACGGGAGCAGGGAAAGTTATAAGACAGGGAAAGCTATAAGACAGGGAAAGTTATAAGATGGGAAGTATAGAAAAGAGGTAAAGATGTTTGAATTTATACATGGACTCGGCAAAAATAAGGAGTTAGAGACGATAGTGCAGGAGATTGACTCGAATATTGCCAATAATTACAAGGATGCAGCGCAGGAGGCGTTTGTTCTTTTGGAACAGAAGTTTCAAGAGTTGTCGGACAAGGGACGATTAAAGGACAAACAGATTGCAGAGTATCAACACAAAATCGCCGCCTATCAAGAAACTTTGCGCGGATTTTCGCACAAAGACCAGAAACCATATTGGCATTCCTAAAAATGATTTCTGGTCCTGGCATATTTTTTGGGGTAGCGTGCTCCGATTTTAGGAAAATACATTAGAAATTGTCGAAAAATATTTTAATGAATTTGCTGGAATTCCCACATATATAGCATTTTTCTTGCTTTTTGAGAATTTTTATGATACAATTGATAATGCTTGCGTTTGATGAACAGAAATCGATGTTATAAGGGCGCAAGTTTTTTTTTGTCAAAAAGATTCTAGTGTTAAAATCGTTCTATTTGGTCTGGATTTGCCTGACAGGCTTTTTTACGACTTTGACGCTTTGGTCTTAGAATTTAAGGAGGTTTATTTATCATGGAAGAGAACAATTCTTTCAAACCCTACGTAAGTGCAGATAAGGTATTGCCGGAATTTACGCCGTCATCGATCATTATCGGTGTGCTGCTGGCAATTGTCTTTGGAGCGGCCAATGCTTACTTAGGGCTTCGTGTAGGTATGACGGTTTCAGCGTCTATTCCTGCAGCAGTTATTGGCATGGGGGTGTATAAGCTGATCGGACGTTTTTCCACAAAGAAGGACGATACGATCTTGGAAAGCAACATGGTGCAGACGATCGGTTCTGCCGGTGAGTCTTTGGCAGCCGGTGCGATTTTTACGATGCCGGCATTGTTTTTGTGGGCAGCTGAAGGTAAGGCACAGATGCCTGGTATTGTGGAGATTGCTTTAATTGCAATGATCGGCGGTCTGTTAGGCATTTGTTTTATGGTGCCGTTGCGCAAGGCATTGATCGTAAAAGAGCATGGAACCCTTCCGTATCCGGAGGGAACAGCGTGTGCAGAGGTTTTGCTTGCCGGACAGGAAGGCGGCGCTAATGCAGCAGTTGTGTTTATTGGAATGGGTGTTTCTGCTTTGATCAAGTTTATCGTGGACGGTTTCAAGGTTGTTTCTAATGTCGCAACATTGACGATCAATAAGATTCACGGAGAGATCAGTACAGAGGTTTATCCGGCATTGATCAGTGTAGGTTACATTTGTGGCTTTAAGATTGCTTCTTATATGTTTGCGGGTGCCATTCTTGGCTGGCTGGTGTTGATCCCGGCGATCTATTTGTTTGGCGCACATACGGTACTGTACCCTGCAACAGTTTCTATCGCAGAAGTATGGAAAACAGCCGGAGCGTCTGGAATTTGGTCAAATTATATCCGTTATATCGGCGCAGGTGCCGTTGCAGCCGGTGGAATTATCAGTTTGATCAAATCATTGCCATTGATCTGCCGTACCTTTGCCGAAGCGATGAAAGGTATCTTCAATAAAGAAAAGATCGGCAAAGAGGAGCGTACGAACCGTGATCTGAATATTGGTGTAGTACTTGGAATGCTTGCTATTTTGATCATTTTGATCGCAGCACTTCCGGTTATTCCGATTGGTATTTTGGGTGCTGTCATCATTGTTATCTTTGGATTCTTTTTTGCTACGGTTTCCTCTCGTATGGTTGGATTGGTCGGCAGCAGTAACAACCCGGTATCCGGAATGGCGATCGCAACATTGTTGATCACCAGCTTGATCCTTAAAGCAACGGGTAATACCAGTGCCTCAGGAATGATCGCAGCAATTGCAATCGGTTCTGTAATCTGTATCGTTGCAGCAATGGCTGGTGATATGTCACAGGATTTGAAAACAGGATATATTCTTGGTGCAACTCCGGTGAAGCAGCAGTACGGTGAGTTGATCGGTGCGGTTGTTTCAGCAGTAACGATCGGTTTTGTACTTTACTTGTTGAATAGTGCGTGGGGATTTGGTACGGCTGAGCTTGCTGCACCACAGGCAACTTTGATGAAGATGATCGTTGAAGGTGTTATGGGCGGAAATCTTCCTTGGACGCTTGTATTTATCGGTGTGTTTATTGCAATTATGATCGAGTTATTATCTATCCCGGTTCTGCCGTTTGCCATTGGTTTGTATTTACCGATCGAACTTTCTGCTTGCATTATGGTAGGTGGCGTACTTCGTCTGATCTTAGAGAAGGTTTATGACGGCAAAGCGAACAAAGATAAAGTTATCAATAACGGTGTACTTTGCTGCTCCGGTATGATCGCGGGTGAAGGACTGGTTGGTATTTTGCTTGCTGTTCTTGCTGTAGTAACGATTAAGGGTAAGACGGTTGCCAGCTTAGTGGATCTTTCTGGTGTCCTTAATTTGGGACAAGCAGGTGGCCTTGCAGTCATGGCAGTGATCATTTTGGTTGTCCTGAAGTTTACTATCTGGAGTAAAGAAGCAAAGGTAGAAAAATAGTGAAGAAAGACAATAATTTGTTGGATTATGTTCCGCGTATTCCGGAAAAACTGAACTGGACGGAAGACGATGAGCATCGGGTGACGGTGGATGTCGAGAACAAGGGTGTGTTTAACCGCATTGCCCAGAAATGTTTTGGGTGTCCGGTAGTCAGCCACATTGCCTTGGAACAGTTCGGGAGTTTCATTTGGAAACAAATAGATGGTGTGCATACGATTTATGATATTGCTCTGTTAGTGAAGGAGGAGTTCGGCGAGGATGCCGAGCCGTTATATGACAGATTGCTGGCGTATTTCCGTACACTGCAGGGGCATGGATTTGTGACATTGACACCATCAGACAAAGATACGAAAAGGGAAGCATCGAAATAGATGCTTCCTTTTTTCGTTCCTCAATAGGAAACTGCTGTTGTGTAGCGTGACAAAAGCAAAGTGCTGGCCTTGCGTTTGTTCTTGAAAGAGACCACAAAATATTGTAAAATATAAGTTCAAAGAGATATTTGCGTCGGCGCATGGGACGCAGAAGAATGCCGGGAGAGGTCCGTGCAAGCAAATACTACAAAACACATGATTTCCAGCGCAGAAATGAGGAGATATGAAGGATATTAAGAATACGATTTTGCAGAAATTCAGGGAAGTATATGGCGAAGGAGAGGCACACGCATTTTTTGCACCGGGTCGTGTAAATTTGATCGGTGAACATACAGATTATAACGGTGGCCATGTATTTCCGTGCGCATTGACGATAGGTACTTATGCTGTGGCTCGCAAGAGAAACGACAGAAAGTTACGCTTTTTCTCGATGAATTTTGAACATCTTGGTATCATTACTTCCAGTCTGGATGATCTGAAACCATGCAGGGAAGCCGGATGGACGAATTATCCGAAGGGAATCTTTTGGGCGTTAGGACAGAGAGGCTATGAGATCAATGAGGGTATTGACCTTCTGCTGTTTGGTAATATCCCGAACGGTTCAGGATTGTCTTCTTCTGCATCTGTAGAGGTGGTTACCGGCTATATTTTGAGCGAATTGTTTGGACTTGGTATTTCAAATCAGGATTTGGCGCTGATCGGACAGTTTTCGGAGAATAAATTTAACGGTGTAAATTGTGGGATCATGGACCAGTTTGCAATCGCAATGGGCAAAAAGGATCATGCGATCTTTTTGGATACGGCAGATCTTTCTTATGAATATGCTCCGGTTCAACTGGACGGTGCGAAGATTGTGATCGCATGCAGTAATAAAAAGCGTGGACTGGGTGATTCGAAGTACAATGAACGCCGTGAGGAGTGTGAGACGGCACTGGCAGAGATTCAAAAGGAGATGCCGATCCAGACGCTCGGCGATCTGACGGAGGAGCAGTTTGAACAGGTGAAGTCAGCGATCAAGGATGATGTCAGACGCAAGAGAGCAAAGCATGCTGTTTATGAGAATCAGCGTACGATCAAGGCAGTGAAAGCGTTGCAGGAAAATAACATTGAACTGTTCGGACAATTGATGAACGCTTCTCACGTATCTTTGCGTGATGATTATGAGGTGACAGGAAAAGAGTTAGATACGCTTGTGGAACAGGCTTGGAAAGTAGATGGTGTCATCGGATCTCGTATGACCGGAGCAGGATTTGGCGGATGTACGGTGAGTATTGTGAAAGATGAGGCGGTTGATGCATTTATTGAACAGGTAGGCAAGGCGTATAAGGATAAGATCGGATATGCGGCAGATTTTTATGTCGTTGAGATTGGATCCGGTCCATGTCATTTATAGGATGAGACTTTCAAAAAGAAACTCTGGTGCAGAAAGGGAGGGATACGAATGAGCGATATTAAGACAGCAAAGACAACGGAGCAGATGGGTTTAGATGAACAGGACTTAAGACGCTTACTTAATATGTCCGAATGTGCGATGTTTGTGGCAAAGCCGGGATCGCAGATTGAGCTTATGTATGCGAATGAACGCTTTTATTCATTAATGCAGTGCACAAGAGAAGAGTTTTCAGAAATATATCATGGAAGTGTTATGGAAATGATCCTACCGGAAGACCGTCAAAAGATACGAAATTTGATCGCCAGACAGACGGCTGTGGGGGGCAAGATTCAGTTAGAACACCGTGCGCGGCGCAAAGATGGAGCAGTGATCTGGGTGTCTGTTTCAGCGCATTCGGCAGATATGAAAGGGCAGAGGGTCTATTTTGCCTCATGTTTGGACATCACACAGTCGAGACGCAATCTGTTAGAAGCGTATGAGGCAAAACGAGATGCAGAGCTGATCTCCAATAGTATTCCGGGTGGTGTGATCAAGCTGCGCATGACAGATTTTAAGCTGTTATATGCAAATGATGGATTTTATCGACTGGCTGGATATTCCAAGGAAGAATATCAGATTAATTTTGGAGACTATTGTGACCGTGTGTTGCATCCTGCAGATGCGGAAATGGTCAAAAGACAGGTCAAGGCTTCTGTAGAAAATCGTGGTTTGGTCGGTTTTGAGTATCGGATCATCGCTAAAGCAGGAGATGTCTGCTGGTCTTATGTCAATGGATGTCGTATTGATGATGATAACGGAGAACCGGTATATCTATGTATCATTATGGATATTACGAAGCGCAAACAGTTGGAAAAGCAGTTTGAGGAAGTTGCTGAGCGTTCGGACATTATTGCTAAATTTATGCGTGAGACGACTTGGACCTATGATATTGCGACGCGTGTACTTAGTCGTGGCGGCAATTTAGATGAAACATATTCTAACGAGAGTATTTTAGAGGGGCAGTTTAACGAAAGTCAGTTAGGAGAATTTTTACACCCGGATGACGTGGAGCGTTTTCGTCAGGCGCTTAAGAGGCGTGAAGAGGAACTGGGCGGTCATCGCGGTGTTTATCGCATGAAGGACAACCATGGAGAATATCGTCATATGGAAGTGGCGAGTGTCTCGGTGGGAGATGGTGTGAGTGATAAGCCGGTGAAAGTATATGGGATCACTCGTGTGCTTGATAATGCACTGGCAGATTCTGCGGAAGCAGAGATCGCGGCAGCATCGAACAACACGAAACTCAGTACGAAATTAATGCGGATCGCTAAGTCTAGTCAGGCAAAGTTTGAAGATACTTTGACGGGAATGATTCCGTATGCAAAGTTTTTGGACAAGGCAAGAGAAATGTTGGCAGAACGAACGGATGACAAGCGCTATGCGTTGATGTGCGCTGATATTGATGAATTTCGCAAGTTTAGTCATCATTATGGCTTTTCCATTAGTAATGAAATCCTGTTGAAATTTTCCAGGGTGCTTCAAAAGTTTGTGGAGCGAGGTGGCCTGTGCGCCAGAGTAGACGGAGATTATTTTGTTGCTATTTTCCCGTACAAGGATCATAAGACCCTGCTAAAAAAATTGTCTCGAATGATGCACTATCAGGATGAGATTACGAATGGGGAGAACCAGATCGGTTTTGATACAACGAATGGCTTGTATCTGGTTGAGCCGACGGACAATGAGCTTGGTGATATGTTGGAGAAAGCGGATCTTGCACGAAGAAGTATCAAAGGGATCAAGGGTAACCATTATGCGATTTATACCGATGATCTTCAGCAAGAACGTTTCCGAGAGGAACGAATCATTCAGGAAATACTCGATGCTATGGAAAAGCAGACAGTTGAAATATGCTATTTGCCGCGTATTCAGGGAGATAAAGAGAACGTTGTAGGCTGTACGGCGGTTGCACGGATTCAGATGCAGGATGGACAGTATTTAGAAACGGATGGCATTTTGCATTATATCGAACGTGGAGGAAGGTTGGATAAATTTTCTTATTTCCTGTTGAATCAGGTGTGCTGCAGCTTCGGCGCCAGAAAGGCAAAGGGGTTGAAAACGGTTCCGCTTGCTATTCAAATGACGGCAAGTCAGTTGTCGGCACGAAATGCCTTGTCCATGATCGAAAATATTGTGGAAGTGCAAAATAAAATGGATCCGTCGGACTTGATCATAGAAGTGCACGAACGTTATTTTGCGGATATGACCAGTGCGCTGCAGGTGGCATTGGAGCAGCTTTGCAAGAGAGGATATCAGATCGTGATCAGTCGATTTGCATCTCATCACACGGCATTGCATTCTCTGCGCACAATCCCGGTCAAAGGGATCAAGTTCCATGCAGAGTGTTTTACGGGTGGCAAGAATGGCGAGCGTGAGAAGACGATCCTTAAAAACATTGTTATCATGGCAAAAGAGCTTGGGATGACCGTTTATTGTGGTGGCATCCACACCAAGCTTCAAGAGGAATACGCACGCGAAATTGGCTGCGATATGTTGGAAGGTGAGATCTTCTATGGAGCAATGCGTAATAATGTGTTTGAAAAGTGCTTCCTACAGTAGTAGAAGACACCTGCCGGATGCAGTGGCAGATTAAAAAATGCCCTGCGAGTCTTGACACATCAGGGGAAATGACGGTATATTTTTGGGTGGGCTATATTGAAACGTACTTTCGAAATTTATCGTTTAGAAGATTCCGAGAGCACATTGTACAGAAATGGAGGAAAGCAGAACAATGAAAGAGCAGTTACGTAAATTTGGAACATTGATCCTGATCTTGGCGTTGTGTTTAACTTCGATAGGAACAACAAAGGTGCAGGCAGCGTCTAAACCATCCAGACCGAGTGTGTCTTTGGTGAAACGGTCTAAGACACAGGCAAAGATTAAGATAAAGAAGAGAGGCAAAGCAACCGGGTATCAGATTGCAGTCAAGACGTCCAAAAAGGCGAGATACCGTATTGTCATGCCGACAAAGAAGCGCACGGTTGTGCTTCGCAAGCTTAAAGCATCGAAAGTGTATTATGTGAAGGTGCGTGCATTCCGTACCAAAGGTTATCGCATCGTGCATGGTAAATTTTCAAAGCCAATCAAGATTGGCAAATACAAAAAGACGGTGAAAAAGCCAAAGCCAAAGGCAACAGCAACGCCGGAGCCGACAGTGACACCGGAAGCGACGCAGATACCGGAGCCGACAGTGACGCCGAGTGAAACACCTTCAGATGCGCCTGCACCGTCATCGACGCCGAGTGAAGCACCTTCAGATGCGCCTGCACCGCCAGCGATGGCAGCACAGTAGGACGGGCAGGACTATAGCAGCTTATTCAAGCAGGCTGTCACATTACACTTATCAACAATATACGCATACGAGCTGTGTGCAGAAATGAGGAAATATGTTAGACATTAAATTTTTAAGAGAAAATCCAGATGTGGTAAAGCAAAACATCAAAAACAAATTCCAGGATGACAAGCTTCCGTTGGTAGATGAGGTCATTGCATTAGATGCTGAGGCGCGCAAGACACAGCAGGAAGCAGATGAGCTTCGTGCCTCCCGCAAAAAGATTTCTAAGGAAATCGGCGCTTTGATGGGACAGGGCAAGAAGGAAGAGGCAGAGGCAAAGAAGCAGGAAGTAAACAAAAATGCAGCTCGTCTTGAGGAGCTTGCAGCAAAGGAGAAAGAACTCCAAGCAAAAGTTCGTGAGATCATGCTTGTCATTCCAAATATTATTGATCCAAGTGTTCCGATTGGTAAAGATGACAGCGAAAATGTTGAGATTAAACGCTATGGTGAGCCGGTAGTGCCGGATTATGAGATTCCGTATCATGCACAGATCATGGAGAGTTTTGATGGATTAGACATTGATGCTGCCGGTAAAGTGGCAGGAAATGGTTTCTATTATCTGATGGGTGACATTGCCAGACTGCATTCTGCTGTACTTGCCTATGCAAGAGATTTCATGATCGATCGTGGTTTCACTTACTGCATTCCGCCATACATGATCCGAAGCAATGTCGTGACCGGTGTTATGAGTTTTGCGGAAATGGATGCGATGATGTACAAGATCGAGGGCGAAGATCTGTTCCTGATCGGTACAAGTGAGCATTCTATGATCGGTAAATTTATTGATACGATCACCGATGAAAAGGATCTGCCAAAGACATTGACCAGTTATTCCCCATGCTTCCGTAAGGAAAAGGGCGCTCACGGCATCGAGGAGCGTGGCGTGTATCGAATCCATCAGTTTGAGAAACAGGAAATGATCGTAGTTTGTAAGCCGGAAGAAAGTCCGGTTTGGTTTGATAAGTTGTGGCAGAATACGGTAGATCTGTTCCGTACGCTGGATATTCCGGTCCGTACACTGGAGTGCTGCTCCGGAGATCTTGCAGATCTGAAAGTAAAATCCATCGACGTTGAGGCTTGGTCTCCACGTCAGAAGAAGTATTTTGAGGTAGGAAGCTGCTCCAATTTGGGAGACGCACAGGCAAGACGTTTGCAGATCCGTGTCCGTAAGGAAGACGGCAGCAAATATTTTGCACATACGCTGAATAATACAGTGGTTGCACCACCTCGTATGTTGATCGCCTTTTTGGAGAATAATTTGCAGGAAGACGGAAGCGTACGTATTCCGGAAGCTCTGCGTCCGTATATGGGTGGCAAAGAAGCTCTGGAGGTAAAGAAGAAATAATGGCACGTGGGAGACTTGCGTGAAATAACAGTATAAAAAGACCCTCTTTTGGTAGAAGGTGGACTGTATGTCCGAGCTTCTGATCAAAAGAGGGTCTTTTCGTAGAGAGCAGAATTAACTGATCACTTTTAACATATCATCAATATAGTGTGTATATTTTTCAAATTCTCCGGCGTAGATCGTATGTAACAGATCATCGGTTGCGCGCATTGCATGTGCGATCGTGCCAACGCTCAAAATGCCCTGCTCCATTGCATCAGCAAATTCATCCATGTCCAGTACTTCAACTTGACCATCCGGATATACGACTACGTCAATGAGCAGATCGTTAAAGGTGTAGGTATTCTCTTTCTCATCATAATGCGTCTCTATAATGTCACAATACCAATATACCATTTGTCCGGCATTGTCAAAAACCTTGCTCACCTTAATCCCTTTATCTATAAAATAAGCGGAAACACCACGGGAAATATCGCGTCGTGGTTTCAAAACATTCCAACTGGTAATAATAAGGTTAGGCTCTAAGGCTAAGATCATATCATCTTTTAATTCGATGTTTTCGTCGGGGATAAAGCGACGTCGAAATAATCGTGGTCGGCTCATGAAGCAACTCCTTTCAGCGGCTTATTTTTATTTGATAGCAAAACGCCGGTTTTGCTCTTTTTCTTCTTGTGGAATAATTATAGTCTAGGGAAGTTGGCTTGTAAAGGACTTTCTAGCTTATCGAATTAAATTATTTGCGGGATGATCGGAGGGGAAAAGGAGTTAGCAGATCGCTTGATACTACACGAGATTTTTTGCGCTCTTTGGTGGACTTTTTCAGAAGAATAAATTATAATAGCATAATGAGAGGTTATTAAAAAATGAGTAAGAAAGAGAAGAAAATTTTGCGTAGTTTTATGATGATCACGCAGATCAGTATTACAATGCTCGTGCCGATCTTTATTAGCGGTTGGCTGGGCACTTGGCTGAATCGTCTGTTTGGTACACAGATCATATTTCCGTTCATGTTGTTGTTAGGAATCGGGGCTGCGTTCAAAAATGTATATATATTAACCAAGTCCTTTTATGAGGCTGACATGAAGAAAGAGCATGAGCAGCTTGATTATATGAAAGGACTCACCGAGAAGCGGGAGGAAGCAGCGGGAGAGCATGAAACAGGTAAAACAGGTACTAAAGGAATTGATGATTAGTTCTATTCTGTGGACAGCCATTGTTACGCTGCTTTTTGTAATTATCAGTCGAGGCAGAGTTTCGATGTTATTTGGAGGGCTGTTAGGTGGTGCGGCGGCATTAGTTCTTTTGTGGCATATGTTTCGCCACCTGGACATTGCGCTTGATATGGATCCGGCGCATGCATCCAGACATGCGCAGCTTGCATCGCTGCAGAGATTGGTGATTATGGCGGTTACGCTGGCGGTATGCATGATATTTTATGAATATGTACATCCGATTCCGGCGATACTGACGTTGTTTGGAGTCAAGGTCAGTGCATTATCGTATCCGAAAATGCACCCGCATTATGAAAAATTATTTAAAAAATAGATATGTATTGCAGATATTCTGTTGTTTTATTTTATAGGAGATTGCGGTTGTGCGGTGCAATGTATCGTGAAACGTTGATTTTCGCTTTGTAATGAAATGGTAAACAAGAGATATTTGCCTGTATATATAATTTATTCTATAGAAAGGGAAGGTGAGAATGTGGGAAGTGGCGTCTTTTGTATGCCGTTTGATTCCTTTGCAAACAATGTGTTTTTGGCAAAGGGAAATGAGCAGCAGGTAGACTTTTTTATCCATGGATATACGAAATTCAAGTTTTTCGGTTCAGATGTGTATCTGACTACGACGCATATATCCATGATCATTGTAATCGCTGCACTGCTTATTTTTGCTGTTTTTGCAAATCGTGCGATTCGTAAGGCGACTCCGGATCAGGTGCCGGGACCGTTTCTAAATGTGGTCGAGCTGATCGTAGAATCGCTGGATGGCATGGTGGCAGGTTCCATGGGCGCGAGCAAGGCACCGAAGTTTCGTAACTATGTTGGCGCTTTGTTTTTATTTATTTTGGCGTGCAACTTGTCCGGTTTGCTGGGGCTTCGACCGCCGACAGCAGATTACGGTGTCACATTTCCGTTGGCGATCATTACTTGGGTGATGATTCAATACAACGGTTTTAAGTACCAGAAATTCGGTAAGATTAAGGGATTGTTTGAACCGATCTTTCTGTTCTTTCCAATGAACTTGATCAGTGAATTTTCCACACCGGTTTCTATGTCTCTCCGTTTGTTCGGTAATATTTTATCCGGAACGGTTATGACGGGATTGATCTACGGATTATTGCCAAAGGTTTTGACATTAATCTGGCCGGCTGCATTGCACATTTATTTGGATGTATTTTCCGGTGCGATTCAGACGTATGTATTTTGTATGTTGACGATGTGCTTTGTCTCGGATGCGATTGGGGATCAGGCATAAACAAAAAAGTGAAGAAGTGCGGATAGGCACTTTAGAAATGGAGGATTATTATGAATATTGATAACGATGGATTGGTTTTGATGGGTTCTGCTATTGGTGCAGGTCTTGCGGTTATTGCCGGTATCGGACCTGGTGTAGGACAGGGTATTGCTGCCGGTTACGGTGCTTCTGCAGTAGGACGTAATCCGGGTGCGAAAGGTGACGTTATGTCAACAATGCTTCTTGGACAGGCAGTAGCAGAGACAACAGGTTTGTATGGTCTGGTAGTTGCTTTGATCCTGTTATTCGCGAACCCACTTTACGCAAAGCTTCATTAATCAATGCAAGTGCCGGCAGCCGGTACTATTTTTCGATGGAAAAATGACCGGAAGATGGCGTAAGCATTTGGTGGAAGACTCTAGCGGAAAGGAGGCACTAACGTGAGCGGAGTAATTCAGGTTGCACTGAGCAGTGGACTAGGCGATTATATTTTTGGTTTAGATCCACAGTTATTAGTAGACTCAGCGATTACCATATTAGCAATGTTTTTTGTATTTTTGCTTCTGTCCTATCTGTTGTTTAATCCGGCGAGAAATCTGATGGAGAAGCGGCAGGAAGGCATTCGTGAGCAGATGGAAACGGCAGCGCGCGAGAAGCAGGATGCAATTCAATTCAAAGCAGAATATGATGAAAAAATAAAAAATGTGCAAAAAGAGACGGATGAGATCCTGAGCGAAGCGCGTAAAAAGGCACTCAAGAAAGAAAGTGTCATGTTAGAAGAAGCGAGGGAAGAAGCCGCACAGATCGTTGCCCGTGCAAATCGAGAAGTTGAACTGGAGAAGAGCAAGGTCAAGGATGAAATGAAACAGGAAATCATTAATGTCGCAACGGCAATGGCTGGTAAAATCGTTGCATCTTCTTTGGACGAAAGCAAACAGTCACAGTTGCTTGCAGACACTTTGGAAGAGATGGGTGATGAGACATGGCTAAGTTAGTATCAAAGACATACGGCGAAGCCTTGTTTGAGGTTGCCGTGGAAGAGGGAACGATTGATTCCACTCTGGAGGAAGTGCAGATCGTGCTTGATGTGATCGAAGCGAATGAGCAGTACATCAAGCTGCTGACACATCCAAAGCTTCCGGTTGAGCAGAAAGTCTCACTGGTAGAGCAGGTGTTTGCTGGCAAAGCATCCGATACGCTGACAGGATTCATGGTCACTATCGTTGAAAAAGGACGTTTTTCGGAAATCGAAAAGATTTTGACGTATTTCATTGATAAGGTTCGTGAATACAAAAAGATCGGCGTAGCATATGTGATATCGGCTGTCGAACTGTCTAAGGATGAGAAGCAGGAGATCGTGCAGAAATTATTGAACACGACATCTTATGTGGAGTTCATCATGAACTATTCTGTGGATGCATCCCTGATCGGTGGCGTGGTGATCCGTATCGGAGACAGAGTGGTAGACAGCAGTATCAGATCAAAGCTGAATCGAATGGCAAAAGAGTTGTCGCAGGTTCAGTTGACGAATTAGAATAAACAGAAAGAAGGTGCGAGTGTATCATGAATTTGAGACCTGAGGAAATCAGCTCAGTCATTAAAGAGCAGATTAAAAACTACAGTACCAAATTTGAAGTAGCAGATATAGGTACTGTAATACAGGTTGCCGACGGAATTGCCCGTATTCATGGCTTAGAGAAAGCGATGCAGGGTGAACTGTTGGAATTTCCTAATGAGATATATGGCATGGTATTGAACTTGGAAGAAGATAACGTAGGTGCGGTTCTTTTGGGTGATCATAAAAACATCAATGAAGGCGACACCGTAAAGACGACAGGTCATGTTGTTGAGGTGCCGGTTGGAGATGCCATGCTCGGACGTGTAGTGAATGCGCTGGGACAGCCGATTGATGGCAAAGGACCGATCAAAACTGATAAGTCCAGACAGATCGAGCGTGTGGCATCCGGTGTTATCGCACGTAAATCCGTAGACACACCGCTTCAGACAGGTATTAAGGCGATTGACTCCATGGTACCGATCGGAAGAGGACAGCGTGAGTTGATCATTGGTGACCGCCAGACCGGTAAAACCGCGATCGCGATCGACACGATCATTAATCAGAAAGGACAGGGCGTAAAATGTATTTACGTAGCGATCGGACAGAAAGCGTCAACGATTGCCAACCTTGTGAAAAAATTAGAAGAATATGGAGCGATGGATTATACCACGATCGTTGCAGCAACAGCGAGTGAGTTAGCACCGCTTCAGTATATTGCACCATATTCCGGATGTGCAATTGGTGAGGAATGGATGGAGAACGGCGAAGATGTATTGGTTGTGTATGATGACTTAACCAAACATGCTGCGGCATATCGTACACTTTCCTTGCTGCTTAAGCGTCCGCCAGGACGTGAGGCATTCCCTGGAGATGTATTCTATCTGCATTCCAGATTGTTGGAGCGTGCAGCGAGATTGTCAGATAAGCTGGGCGGTGGTTCATTGACGGCATTGCCGATCATTGAGACGCAGGCAGGCGATGTATCCGCTTATATTCCAACAAATGTTATTTCTATCACAGATGGACAGATTTATTTGGAAACAGAGATGTTTAATGCTGGTTTCCGACCTGCAGTCAATGCCGGTTTGTCAGTATCTCGTGTAGGAGGTTCTGCACAGATCAAAGCGATGAAGAAGATTTCCGGACCAATCCGTATCGAGCTTGCGCAGTATCGTGAGCTGGCGGCATTTTCACAGTTTAGTTCGGATCTCGATCCTGAGACGAAGGAGCAGTTGGCACAGGGCGAGCGTATTCGTGAGATCCTGAAACAGGATCAGTACAAGCCGATGCCGGTTGAAAATCAGGTTATCATTATCTATGCGGCGACCAAGAAGTACTTGATCGATGTAGAAGTAGATGACATTATGGACTTTGAAAAAGGATTGTTTGAGTATATCGATACGAAATATCCGGAAGTTCCTGCTTCTATTCGCGAGGACAAAGAGATCAAGGAAGACACAGAGAAGAAACTGATCCAGGCAATCGAGGAGTTTAAAGCAGAGTTTGAAAAATAGTTTCGAGGGGAGGTAAGAGACAATGGCGTCAATGAGAGATATCAAACGGCGTAAAGAAAGTGTCCAAAGTACCGGACAGATTACCAAAGCGATGAAACTTGTTTCCTCTGTCAAGCTGCAGAAAGCAAAAGTCGGTGCAGAAGTATCAAAACCTTATTTTGATGCGATGTATGAGGCTGTGGCAGCGATGATCGCCAAGTCCGGGGAAATGTCCCATCCGTTTTTGCAAAAAAGCCGGTCTGACAAAAAAGCAGTGATCCTGATCACATCGAACCGCGGATTGGCAGGTGGTTACAACTCGAATGCAGTGAAACTGTTGACGAAAGACGAACGTTTTACTACGGAAAACACAGTGGTCTATGCAGTTGGTACAAAGGGTCGTGACAGCGTGGAGCGTGAGGGTTACACCATAGCCGGAGATTATTCGGAGGCGATCAACGAACCATTATATGCAGATGCATCGGAGATTGGCAAAGAAGTTTTGAGCAAGTTTACGATGGGGGAGATCGGAGAGATTTATCTGATCTATACGATCTTTAAGAACACGATGGTACAGATCCCTACGATGATGAAACTGCTTCCGATCGACGCATCCGATATTACAGCAGATGCGGAGGATGTAGAAGAGAACCCGATCGATCGCATCACGTTGATGAATTATGAGCCGGCACCGGAAGAAGCATTAAATGCGATTATTCCAAAGTACGTGAACAGCCTGATCTTTGGCGGACTTGTGGAGTCACATGCCAGTGAAAACGGTGCACGTATGCAGGCAATGGATTCGGCAACGAGTAATGCGGAAGAGATGATCAGTGACTTGTCGCTAAAATATAATAGAGCCCGTCAGGCATCTATTACACAGGAATTGACGGAGATTATCGCAGGAGCATCCGCGATTTCATAGCAAATAAAAAGGAGAAAATAAATGGCAGAATTAAATGTTGGTAAGCTGACGCAGATCGTCAGTGCCGTTATCGATATTAAATTCCCGGAGGGCAAACTGCCGGAGATCAACGAGGCAATTAATGTTCCGTTGAAAGATGGTGGAAAGCTCGTAGTGGAAGTGGCACAGCATTTGGGTGATGACACAGTTCGTTGTATTGCCATGGGACCAACCGACGGTTTGGTTCGCGGTATGGAAGCACATGCAACGGGCGCACCGATTTCTGTACCGGTAGGCGAAGCTACATTGGGACGTATCTTTAATGTGTTAGGTGAGCCAATTGATGAAAAACCGGCACCGGAAGGGGTGAGATATGACCCGATCCACAGAAAAGCGCCGGCATTCGATGAGCAGTCGACAGAAACAGAGATTTTGGAAACCGGAATCAAGGTCGTTGATCTGCTTTGCCCTTACCAGAAAGGTGGTAAGATTGGTTTGTTCGGTGGCGCCGGAGTAGGTAAAACTGTATTGATCCAGGAGTTGATCACAAATATCGCGCAGGAGCACGGTGGATATTCCGTATTTACCGGTGTAGGTGAGCGTACTCGTGAAGGAAATGACTTGTATTATGAAATGATCGAGTCAGGTGTTATTGATAAAACGACGATGGTATTCGGTCAGATGAACGAGCCACCTGGAGCGCGTATGCGAGTAGGTCTTACAGGACTTACCATGGCAGAGAATTTCCGTGATCGTTCCGGAAAAGATGTTTTATTGTTTATTGATAATATTTTCCGTTTCACACAGGCTGGATCAGAGGTATCTGCGTTGCTTGGACGTATGCCAAGTGCCGTAGGTTATCAGCCAACGCTGCAGACGGAGATGGGTGCATTGCAGGAGAGGATCACCTCAACGAAAACAGGATCTATCACATCAGTACAGGCGGTTTATGTGCCGGCGGACGATTTGACTGATCCGGCTCCGGCAAATACATTCGCACATTTGGACGCAACAACTGTACTTTCACGTGCGATTTCCGAGCTTGGTATTTATCCGGCAGTAGATCCGTTGGAGTCAACATCACGTATCCTCGATCCGCATATTGTCGGTGAGGAACACTATAAAGTGGCTCGTGGCGTGCAGGAGATTTTGCAGAAATACAAGGAATTGCAGGATATTATCGCAATTCTTGGTATGGACGAGTTGTCAGAAGAAGACAAGATCGTTGTAAATAGAGCGCGTAAAGTGCAGCGTTTCCTGTCGCAGCCGTTCCATGTAGCAGAGCAGTTTACAGGCCTGCCGGGACAGTACGTACCGGTTAGTGAGACGATTCGTGGATTCCAAGAGATTTTAGATGGTAAGCACGATGATATTCCGGAGAGCTATTTCTTGAATGCCGGAAATATTGACGAGGTAGTGGCCAGAATGGCTTCCAAATAAGAAAGGAGGGTCATATGGCAGACAAAACATTTACTTTGCAGATCATATCTCCGACCCGAATCTTTTTTGACGAGGAAGTGGACATGGTTGAAATGCGGACAACAGAAGGTGAGATCGGTGTGCTGGCGGGACATATTCCACTTACGGCAATTGTTGAACCGGGTGTTGTCAAGATCCATCAGGAAGGCAAAGTACGTGAGGCGGCTTTGCTGGATGGATTTGTGGAAATTCGCGGCAATAAGGTTACGGTGCTTGCGGAAGCCTGTGAGTGGCCGGATGAGATCGATGTGCACCGAGCAGAAGAGGCAAAGCTCCGCGCAGAACGTCGTATCGGAAGCGGTGAGAAACAGGTAGACATGGTACGCGCAGAATTAGCACTCAAAAAGGCACTGACGAGAATTAATCTTGTCAGCACGCTAGATAAATAATGCAGTGCGATGCAATGCTCGTGCCTGAACAATGCATAGTGAACGCAGAGTAGGTTAATACGATAAGCAGTTTTGGTATTCTCATTCGAGAATATCAAAACTGTTTTTTGCATTATAGGAAACTTTCCATACCGGAAGTTTGAGTTGCTTATCAAGGGGGTCCCAAAAGTGGCAGAAATGTGTCAGATGTAAATTCGTACAAACCGCATAAATACTGTACGAAAACGGTTGAGAAATAGAGAAGAATATCATATAATAAAAGGTAACATAGAAATGAAAATTAATGTCGTACAATCGGCATGGAAAAGAGGAGCGTATGAAAAAAAGAAGACAGCCATGGGCGCGTGTATTAGCATTAGCACTAGCTGCCGCAATGATAATGCCACAGAGCATGGATGCTGCGGCTGCCGCCAAGAAGAAGGTGAAGCTAAACAAAACGAAAGTTGTTTTAAAAGTTGGTAAAAAGACTACGTTAAAGCTAAAGAACAACAAGAAAAAAGTAAAATGGTCCAGCAATAAAAAGAAGGTAGCGACCGTTACGAAAAAAGGTGTTGTCAAGGCAAAGAAAAAGGGAACTGCTAAGATCACTGCTAAAGTTGGCAAGAAAAAATATGTCTGCAAAGTAACGGTAAAAGCAGCTGCCACTAAAAAAAGCAATAAAAATACAAACCGTAAGAATAACAGTTCGAAAACGAATGGCGGTACACAGAAGGTGACCGGTACACCGGGTAAGAATGTAGCACTAAATGGGGATATCTTTCAGATTGGAGGACGCAATCTGACACTTGGTATGACATTGGCACAGGTGCACACGGTATTGGGTTCACTTTCGACGGATATATTGCGTTCGGAAAAATCTCCACAGGGATTTGATGTCCTTGCATTCCGACCAAACGGTAACAACTCCAGCGTTTCGCGCGATGACAAATTTAGTACATATATTTTGCTGTATCTGAAAAGCGGCAAGGTCGTAGGTATTTGTGGTATCAGTAAATCAATGGCATATGGTTCTTTAGTAAAAGCAGGAACCGGTGCAGCTGCTTTAGAATCGTCAAGTGCTTGGTCATCGGTAGACTGGTATGAAACAAGAGGAGATGTAGTTGGAGCAGGAGCCTATTCCACAGAGACTTCCAATGCGAATGTGCTGGCGTTTGTAGATTATTATGGAACCCAGACGACTTACTGTATACAGGCGTTTGATAAAGCCTATTCTATTGATGGAATGACCAATCTTTCCAGTCAGGATGCGTCATGTACGTACAGCGATGCAGTGGTAAAGGCGATGGCAACAGAGAGTGGCGAGCTGATCAATGCATATCTCACTTTTTATGGAATGCGTTCCCTTGCAATCAATTCAAAATTAAGTGGTGTGGCACAAAGCTACAGTAACACGATGGCAAAAGCCGGTGCAACAGATGCGACAGACATGACCAGAAGCAGTTCTGAGATTAAATCGGCGATCGTCGGCGCAGGTTTACAGTGCGGACAGTGGGGTGAGCGAATTATGGCCAACAATATGGATGCCATTGGTTTTGCAAATTCTGCTGTGCAGAGTCAGGCGGCAAGAGCGCAGCTTTGCGATGAAGAGGGACTTGGCGTTATGGGGCTTGGAAGTGCAGCATATTTTGAAAATGGTGACGATGTGTTTTACACATATTTGGTCATTGACTTGGTAGATTATGTGAGAGTGGCATTTTAGAGTAGCTGGGATGAAATCTGTGATTTTAATGTTGTGCCTGTGGCGAATGCAAAAACTGACAAGCCAGTGGGCAGAGAAAGGAATGTGGAAATAGCATGAAAAAAGAGAGAAAGAAATGGATGAGCCTTGTGCTTGCCGGAGCGTTAGTGATCACATCGGTGTTTGTACCGGGGCAGCAGACTGATGCCAAGGCAAAGGTCAAGCTAAACAAGAAAAAGCTTGTATTGACTGTTGGTAAAAAGGCTAAATTGAAGGTGAAAGGGACCAAAAAGAAAGTAAAGTGGTCTTCTTCGAAGAAAAAAATTGCGACAGTAACTAAGAAGGGTGTTGTCAAAGCAAAGAAAAAAGGAACGGCTAAAATTGTTGCCAAAATCGGCAAAAAGAAGTATACCTGTAAAGTTGTTGTCAAGGCAAAGAAAAAGGCGAAAGTTACGTCTAAGCCAAAAGCTGTGGCAAAAGTAACTGCTAAGCCAAAAGCTACGGCGAAAGTAACTGCTAATCCGGGAACTTTACCAAGCAAGAATCCACAGGTATCCGACAATCCTTCGCAGACAACGCAACCTTCGGAAGAGGGAGACCCAACGACAGCGAAGATTATTTTGAATGATAATGTCGCAACGACGTGGAATGCATACCACAGACCGTTGAAGGATGTAACAGTAACCGAAGCGGCAACGATCCGAATTGGTTACACAGATATTTTTGACGGCTCTTTGTATTATACGAATACTTACGGTAGAGAGATGTCTTTGGATGAACTGAAAAGTCACGAAGGAGAAGAGTTTGGACAAGGTTTTTGGAAAAATCATCCTAGAAATGATCAGTCTTTTACTTTGCAGACAGGTACGGTAAATACGATTTATGTGCGTTTGGTTGATAATATGACAGAAACCGTATATTATTTGAATTCGGATAAGATCATAGTACAGGGAGCGGCACAGAAGACACCGGAGCCATCTGCAAGTGCAGCACCAAGTGCGACACCAACGAGTGGCACTACCAGTACTCCGACGCCGGCACCAACGAATGCGCCAACCGGTACCCCAACGTCAGCTCCAAGCAAAACACCGTCAGTGACGCCAACAGCAGCACCAAGTAAAACACCGTCAGTGACGCCAACAGCAGCACCAAGTTCATCAGGACTGACGGTAGGAAACAGACAGCTTTCGGTTGGAATGACAAAGACAGCGTTTAATAATGCACTGGCAAGTAAGTCGACTGACGTGAAACGTGAAGAAAAATCTCCACAGGGATTTGATGTGATTGCATTTCGTGAGAATGGCAATAATTCCAGCCTGAGCGGCAACCAATATGATCAGAAATATAGCACTTATATTTTGGCGTATTTGTCAAATGATGAAGTGATCGGAATTACAGCAATTGCGCCGGGAATGTCTTATGCAGGCGAGGTATCTTATGGAACGCCGGCGAGTACATTAGCATCGAATGGCTGGACCAGCGTTGACTGGTATTTGGCAGGCAGTGCAGCCGGTGCATATACAAAGACGATCAAGGGAACGGAAGTTATCGCATTTGTGGATGCACTCGGAAGCAACCAGGTATATTGTATTCAGGCATTTAGCGACAGCTTTTTGGTGGATGATATGACAAATGTCAGTGAAACGACATTGCAGTTAAATTATCCGGCAGAGGTGCAGACCGCAATGGCAACCGAAAGCGGAGAACTTTTGAATGCATATTTGGTAAATCAGGGACAAAGCGCATTCCGTATTAATACGAAGCTTAGCGCAGCAGCCAAATCTTATAGCAGCGAGATTGTTTCAGCAGGAATTATTGATGCAAGTGATGCATCAAGATCCAGTAGTGATATTAGATCGTCGATCCGTGCCGCAGGGATAGCACCTGGCGCATGGGGAGAGCGTGTTTTGATCGGCAACATGGATGCTATCGGATTTGCTAACAGTATGATCGAGAGCAGTGGTGCCAGAGCATTATTATGGAGTGGAGATTACGCTGTTATGGGCCTGGGTGCCGGTGCATATAATGACGGAACAGTGTATTATCCAAACCTTGTTATTGATCTTATCGATAAGGTAAAATTAATTTAAGTAAAAGAGGATGACATCATGGGTAAAGAAGTAAAAACCAATGCGATGAGAATGTTGGATCGGCAAAAGATTCCGTATGAGTTGATGAATTATGAATGTGAAGAATTTGTTGACGGAATGGATGTCGCTGACAAACTTGGGCAGGATTACGAAATGACATTTAAGACTTTAGTTACATTGGGCAAGAGCGGCAACTATTATGTATATGCAATACCGGTGCATCGTGAGCTTGATATGAAAAAGGCGGCACGTGCAGTTGGTGAAAAGCATGTGGAAATGGTGCCGGTCAAAGAGATCAACAAAGTGACCGGTTATATTCGCGGAGGATGTACTCCGATCGGTATGAAAAAGCAGTATACAACAGTGATTCATGAGAGTGCAAAACAGCAGGACAAGATTGCTGTGAGCGGAGGAAGAAGAGGCGTACAGATTCTTCTGCAGCCGGAGGATTTAGCGAAGGCATCCGGGGCGACTTTTGCGGATATTATTAAAGAAGAGTGAGGTATTAAATGTAACTGTTGACAGATAGTTGGAGGAAGGAGAAAGAAGTGAAAAAGAAATCATGCACAAGAGCTTGGTGCGGCGTGCTGGCGGCGGCATTAGTGGTAACTTCCACATCATCGGTTATGCTCGCCGAGGCAGCAAAGGCGCCAAAGCTCAACAAAAAAACGATAACTTTGCGCGCCGGGGCCAAAAAACAGCTCAAAGTGAAAAATTTAAAGAAAAAGCAGAAGGTAAAGTGGAAATCCAGTAAGAAAAAAATAGCGACAGTCAGTAAAAAAGGACTGGTAAGGGCGAAAAGGATAGGAATAACAAAAATTGTTGCAAAAGTAGGCAAAAAGAAATTGGTTTGTCACGTTCGAGTATTGCCGAAAAAGATAGTTATTAGGAGACCAAAACCAATGCCTGTTGCCACTCCGGTGCGGGTAGTGACACCGAAGCCAACCGCAATAGTACAACCATCAGAGACGACCAATGTTAGTCCGACTATGGATGTGACGGCAAAACCGACTATAGCTCCAACGGTGAAACCAACGATGGTGCCGACAGTGAAACCAACGACAGCGCCGACTGCAACGCCAACGGCGAGTCCAAGCAGCGCACCGACAGCAACGCCAACGAAAATGCCAAGTGCAGCGCCACTGCCGACACCTGCACGGACAACAACTCCGAGCCCGAGTGCCGCACCAATAGTGAAGCCAACAGCGAGTCCAAGCACTGCACCGACAGCAACGCCAACGGCGAGTCCAAGCAGCGCACCGACAGCAACGCCAACGAAAATGCCAAGTGCAGCGCCACTGCCGACACCTGCACGGACAACAACTCCGAGCCCGAGTGCCGCACCAATAGTGAAGCCAACAGCGAGTCCAAGCACTGCACCGACAACAAAACCAACAGCAACACCAACGCAGACGGCGAAGCCAAGTGCCACACCGACAGCAACGCCAACGGCAACACCAACGCAGACGGCGAAGCCAAGTGCCACACCGACCGCGACACCAACGCAGACGGCGAAGCCAAGTGCAAGTCCGACAGTGACACCGGCACCAACACCAAGTGCAGCACCGCAACCAAGTGCCACACCGACCGCAACGCCAACGCCAACACCAACGCAGACGGCGAAGCCAAGTGCAAGTCCGACAGTGACACCGGCACCAACACCAAGTGCAGCACCGCAACCAAGTGCCACACCGACCGCAACGCCAACAGTAAAACCAACGGTAAAACCGACAGCGACACCAACGGTAAAACCGACAGCGACACCAACGGTAAAACCGACAGCGACACCAACGGTAAAACCGACAGCAACACCAACGGTAAAACCGACAGCGACACCAACGGTAAAACCGACAGCGACACCAACGGCAAAACCGACCGCGACACCAACGGTAAAACCAACAGCAACACCAACGGTAAAACCGACAGCAACGCCAACGGTAAAACCGACAGCAACACCAACGGTAAAACCGACAGCAACACCAACGGTAAAACCGACAGCAACGCCAACGGCAAAACCGACCGCGACACCAACGGTAAAACCAACAGCAACGCCAACGGTAAAACCGACAGCAACGCCAACGGCAAAACCAACAGCAACACCAACGGTAAAACCGACGGCAACGCCAACGGTAAAACCGACAGCAACACCAACGGTAAAACCGACCGCGACACCAACAGTAAAACCGACAGCAACACCATCCGGGAATGCAGGACAAAATGTTAACCTGAATGGAAAAAAAGCGTTTACGATTGCTGGTTACCAACTTGCTTTGGGATTGACCAGAGATGAAGTAAACACGGTACTTGGATCATTAAAAACAGATGTTAAACGTACCGCAAAATCGCCACAGGGCTTTGATGTTATTGCATTCCGTGCCGGTGGTAATGATACTGATAAGAGTTTTGATGAAAAATACAGCACATATATTTTGATCTACCTGAAGGATGATATTGTAGTTGGTATTAGCGGTAATGCGTCATCAATGAATTTTGATGGAACAGTGTCTTATGGAACATCTGCAGCTACGTTGGTTTCTAATGGATGGGTTGATGTAGACT
The DNA here is from genome assembly GCF_054161275.1 of Jutongia sp. SJQ-6. The sequence goes on from NZ_CP195314.1 coordinate 2,329,671, forward strand.
GGTACAAAACAACAGCCGGCAATGCGGCAGCATACAGTAAGGATGTCGACAATGCAACGATCATTGCATTTGCGGACGCTTATGGAGATGACAAGGTATACAGCATTCAGATCTTCAACAATGCATATTCGATCGCAGATATGACGAAGTGTAGAGAGACAACGCTGCCAATGAATTATTCTGCGGACGTGTTGACAGAAATGGAAACAGAGACCTTCGAAATCTTAAATGCATATTTGGTCAACACCGGAGTACGTGCTGTGGATGACAAAGCGTTACGCAAAAACACAAAGGTTTCCAATGTGGCACGTGCGTATAGCAAAGAGCTCGCAGATGAGGGATGTATCGATGCGGCTAATGTTGGAAGGAATCCAGAACTGAGCAAGGCAGCATTGGAGAACGCAGGACTATCATTCAATAATTGGGGCGAACGTATTATGATCGGTAATATGGATGCCATCGGATTCGCAAATAGCGTTATCGAAAGCAACGATGCACGTAACACGCTGATCAGTGCAAATTACGCAATCTGTGGTATCGGAGCAAGCGTCTACACAGAGAGTGCAGGTAAGGCTGTTTACTATCCTAATATGGTAATTGATTTTGTAGACAGGGTATCCGCGCTGTAATCCGTTTTCGAATCAAAAGAAGCTATGATCTGTCAGTGACTATTTGTCAAAATACTGCAGAAAAATACGGAAATAATATGTAAAAAAAGGCAATAAAATGTAAAATTTTATTGCCTTTTTTGATAAAATATGTTATTATAAGTCTACGAAAATGTTTTAGTAAGAATAAAAATGCGATTGAGCAATTATCGCAGATTATTCATTGAACTACATTGGAAATGACTACAGAAGACATTTTCAAAATCCGTCCATATGCAGGAGGCAGACAAAAAAGGTGAGGGCTGTCGCTGCGTATGCCCGGTATATATGAGCGCATGTATACATAAGGTGGTAGGAGTACATAAGTATTAACACAACGGATAGTCTATATTATTCGTTGTACTGGGTGGGAGCAGATTGAAACATACAGTGCGTGAAGAGAAGCAATCCGAAAGGGTTGCTTTTTTCATTATAAGCTCTGTAAGGAGTAATAAAGCCCTGCAACGTCAAATAAAGCTATCCAAAGCCGAATAAAGTTCTGTAAAGAGTTTTCCACGCAAGACATCAGGAGCTCTTTTGACACCTTGGAAATATAATGGTAATATGACAATGCAAAATTATCTGTTCAAACGACAGAAGTTTGAGTTAAGTAGTGAGGATCCGAGGTAAGAGTAAATGGAGGACAAGCATGATTAATATAGGGAAAAAATGTTTAGCTGCGTTATTGGCGGCATCCATGGTATTTGGGGTAACCGGCTGTGGCAAGCAGAAAAAAGCGAAGAAACCATATGTGCAGTCAACAGCAGAAGTTAAGAACGGTACTGCTAAGGCAGAAGGAAAAGGTAAGCAGCAGTCAGAGGTTCCGCTGATTATTGGCTGTGGCAGACTTGATAAAAATTTCAATCCGTTTTTGGCACAGGCTGCGTCTGATGAACAGGTCATGAATTTGACGCAGACCAAACTGTTTGACACGGATCGCGCCGGTCGGCTGGTGGAAAAGGGGATTGATGGAGAGCTTCGTGAATACAACGATGAGAACTATACGTATTATGGAATTGCGGATATTAAAAAGGCACGACGTACCAAAGCGAACTATACGGTATATCGTATTACGATCCGAGATGATCTTCTGTTTAGTGACGGCCAGCCGATCACTATTGACGATGTGATTTTTTCGCTTTATGCATTTTGTGACAATGATTATGACGGCAATGTGCAGCTAAAAAGCAGTAATATCCGTGGGCTGCTGAATTATCAGGCAAATAATGCTCGGGCAGAATCGTATACGGACAAGCAGGTGAAAAAGTATATTCGTAAGAAGCCGGCAGCACTGCAGAAATGGATGCAGAAGCATAGCAGCGATGAGAGCGGGTATGAAAGTGCGCTCGAAAGGCAGGCGCGTTATTTGATGGCGAAGCAGGCAAAGAAAAAAACGAGGGTAAACAGTATCGAAGGAATCAAACGCCTTAATGATTACGAATTGCGTATTTATACAACAGGCTATGACAGCAGATTTGAGGAAAAGCTGCAGATTCCGATCTGCCCGCTGCATTATTATGGAGATACAACAAAATATAGTTATAACGCAAATAAGTTTGGATTTAAGAGAGGAGATCTCTCTGCAATTCGCGCTAATAAGAGTTCACCGGTTGGAGCCGGAGCGTATCGATTTGTGAAATATGACAGTGGAATTGCATATTTCATGGCGAATGAGCTGTATTATCAAGGCTGCCCAAAAATCACGTACGTGCAGCTAAAGGATCTCACAAAACTGTTTAAGGATGAGGATCTGACCGGAGCGAAACTTGCCGAGGAGATGAAAGGACAAACAGTAGATGTGGCATCTTTGGCTTTGACTCAGTCTGACCTTGAGGCAATTGGTGAAATCAACGGAAATGGGAAAATGTCCGGCAATGAGATCAACATCTGTCAAAGTGCCAATGCATCATATGCATATTGGGGTCTCAATCCATACCGGGTATGCATAAATAATGAGCCGTTTAGTGAGCAATCAGCGGCTTTACGGCATGCGATCGCCATGGTAGTTAGCGCATGTCGGGGAGTGCAGATGGAAACAGAAGGTGCAAAACTTACCAGTGTAAATGCACAGGCGGCAAAGGATTCGTGGTTGTCTCCGGAGCAGCCAAATGAGGATAAACTTTGCTATGCAGAGACGCCGGATGGCAAAGAGCAGATCTATAAGACAGATGATGCGGTTGATCAAAAGCGGGAAGAGGCACAGCAGACTGCACTTAAATGGTTGGAAAAAGCGGGATATACAGTAGAGGATGGCAAAGTAACTGCAGCTCCTGCGGGTGCAAAGACGTTGTTTTCAATGGAATTAGCCGGTGGAACGGATACAGTCGGATATCAGCTGGCCACGGCGGTTGCGAGTGATCTGCAAGGGATTGGCATTACAATACAAATTCATACTACAACAGTAGATAAATTGAATAAGAAAGTCGCAAATCTTCGCCGCGGAAATGTATTTGCCAAGAAATCCTCAATAGCATTGTGGTACGCCGAGGAAGAGATGAGCAGCAATCCGGATCTTGCAGAGAGATTTGCATTTTTGGAAAATGCAGAGCTGATGAAAGCGATCAACAAGTCCGATCAAACCATAAACAAGGAAAAGCAGAAAAAATGGACACAAAAAGCGTTTGACGAGATTTATGCAATGATAGTGGAAGTGCCTGTTCACCAAAAGAGTACAACAATGTTATATAGCAGCAGCCGTATCCGTTCGAAGTCTATGACAAAAAATACGACAATGTTCTATAGCTGGATGCGAGAAATTCAAAATATAGATATGAAGGCAGAAAATTAGGATTTTGTGATGGAAATAGTGCTTGTCGATGTGACTATAAGGAGGGAATGGATGGATTTAAAAGTAGGCGATGTTATCAAAATGAAGAAATCACATCCGTGCGGAACAAATGCGTGGGAGCTTAGACGTGTAGGGATGGATATCCGCATTCGCTGCACCGGATGCGGCCATCAGATAATGCTTCCGCGGAAGCAGGTAGAAAAGGCGTTCCGAGGATTTGTATCCCGGAGTGGCCAATAAGCAGAAAAAAAGTTGTTGCAGAGGTTGTAAAGTTCTGATATAATAGAGAAATGTGACATGTTAATTTTTCCTTGTTCTTTCCAGTGGGGCATGTGTTTTGAAAGACACCGATTCCGAAAGTCACAGAGTCGCAGCCGGGAAAGAGCCAGAGACCAAAAGGAGGTACAGACGACTATGAACAAATATGAGTTAGCGTTAGTTGTCGATGCTAAGATCGAGGAAGATGCAAGAGTAGCAACTGTCGAGAAGGCAAAGGATTATGTAACCAAATTCGGCGGTACTATCACAGAGGTTGAAGAGTGGGGCAAGAAGAAACTTGCTTACGAGATTCAGCACATGAAAGAGGGCTACTACTACTTCATCAAGTTTGATGGCGAGGCAACTGTTCCGGGCGAGTTGGAGCAGGTTGTTCGAATCATGGACAATGTTCTGAGATACTTATGCGTTAGACAGGAAGCATAAGAAAGGAAGGTGTTTCCTTCATGAATAAGGTTATTTTATGTGGTAGATTGACCAGAGATCCTGAAGTTCGTTATTCTTCAGGAGAGAATCAGACAGCGGTTGCAAGATATACACTTGCGGTAGACCGTCGTTTTAAACGCCAGGGAGATGAGCAGACTGCAGATTTCATTAACTGTGTGGTTTTTGGCAGAGGGGCCGAGTTTGCAGAGAATTATCTTCATCAGGGCACTAAGATCATAGCTGAGGGTCGCATTCAGACAGGAAGCTATACCAACAAAGATGGACAACGTGTCTATACTACAGATGTTGTAGTGGAAAATCAGGAATTTGCGGAGAGCAAAGCAGCATCTGCAAATAATGCCGGCGGTTATCAGCAGGCAGCGCCATCCAGACCAGAGCCGACACAGGCTGCAGGCGACGGATTTATGAATATTCCGGATGCCATTGAAGAGGAATTACCATTCAAGGTGTGATGGACTGATAGACACAAATTATTAAGGAGGTTTCGTAATGGCATACAATAAAGGCGATAACAATGCTTCAAGAAGAAGACCAATGCGTAGAAGAAAAAAAGTTTGTGCTTTCTGTGCAGACAAAGAGCATGATTATATCGACTACAAGGATGTAAATAAGTTAAAGAGATATGTCTCCGAGAGAGGCAAGATTCTTCCAAGAAGAATTACAGGTAACTGTGCAAAGCATCAGCGTGCGTTAACAGTTGCAGTTAAGCGTGCACGTCACGTAGCAATTATGCCTTATACAACTGATTAATTTTGGTTGGTTTATAGGAGCGATCATTATGAGCTTCTGCGATATGCAGAAGCTCTTTTTTTCTGATTTTTTGACCGCAATATCTATGAGCGGTGCGCCGCATCTCTTGCACGATAGTTGGAAGTATGCTAAGATAAAATATACGCAAATATGTATGTTTAGGGACATTATGAAGATGTGTACTAATGATAATATATGTCTTGCAATTTAAAGGAGCAGCCGCAAATGAACCAAAAGACGAATAATAGAATGCAGATGTTGACTGCGATGGCAATTTTTATTGCAGCAGTATTTATCTGGGGGATTGTCCAGTGGCAAGCAACAGGTGTAAAAGAGCCAGCTGTACAGAAAGCACTGGCAACACAGAAAAAAGTGAATAACGTGTCCGATAAAAAGGTGAATATAGAGGCGTTAACAAAGATACTGCTTCAGGACATAAAATACGAAACGAAGCTTAATTTAATGGATGATAGCGTTGTGGAGGGAATCGTATCGTTGCAGAAAGATTCCAAAGCAGCTTTATATATGGGAGAAGGAACATATTCCGATGAAGTGCTGGTGGTCACCGCTTCCTCAGAAGAGAAAGCTAAGAAAGATCAGGGAGCAGTAGAACAACATCTCAAAGAGATGAAGCATTCCTTTGAAGACTATATTCCGAAACAGGCAGATAAGATTGAAAATGCGGTTATCATACGATGCGGAAAGTATGTTGTTGCTTGCGTTACAGATGACTATGAGACCGCCCAAAATAAGATCGTGGATGCATTCGAGGCGGATAAATAGTATATACGGAAGAGGTTAGGTATGGGAAGGTTTAGGCAAGGGAAGATAATTGGTTTGGCGGTGGCAGTATGCTTGATTGTTATTTGCGGAGTCCTGTTATGGCGGGCAAAGCCTCACAAGACAGAAGAAACTCTGGTTATTTCTCATGCGCTTAAGGAAGATAAAGGTTCTAATACAACACATAAAAAACAGGCTGAGAAGAACAGACAGACTCCGACAGCGATGCCGACAGCAACGCCGACAGCAACACCACAGGGTGGATATGCAGAAATTACGTCACATGACAAAATGAAGATATATGAGGACACGGCAACTGTTGTGATTGGAGATACCGGCTATGAACTTTATAACTATGTGCCATCCATTGCGTCTTCTTATGCAAAAGCAATTAATAAAGCGGCCAAACTGTATGGTTCTTCTGCAACAATTTATGACATCATTATCCCAACGAGTGTAGGAATCACCATGCCGGACAATAAATTAGCACATGTTAATTCAACACCGCAGGACAAGGCAATCAAGAAAATCTTTGCAAAGCTGGAAAAATCCGTGCAGACGATATCGTTGTATGATGCATTGATGCAGCACCGACAGGAGTATGTTTATTATCGTACAGATCATCACTGGACGTCCAAAGGGGCGTATTATGGATATGTGGGAATTTGCGAGAAACTTGGCATTTCACCACATGCGTTATCAGAATATGAGAAGAAGAAATTTGGAAGTTTTATTGGTACATATTATGGTGACACCAATGGCGATAAAAATTTTCGCAAAGATGAGCTGGCAGCTTATTACCCGGTGAGCGATAAGATCAGCATGAAATATCAGAACGAATCCGGCAAAATAGTGAATGGACATGTTATTGCGGACTCGTCGAAATATGGAATCAGCAACAAATATTTGGCATTTTTGGAGGGAGATAATGCGTATACGGTGATCACCAATAAGAACATCAAGGATTCTTCCAGTTGTGTTGTGGTGAAAGAATCGTTTGGAAATGCACTTGTACCATATTTGACCGATCATTTTTCCAAAATATATGTCATTGACTATCGTTATTGGAATGGGAAGTTATCACATTTGGTAAAAGACAAAAAGATACAGAAAATCTTTTTTATCAACAACATTTCCATGACGCGCAATTCGTATCTGGTTGGTAAACTTAATCAACAGATTCGCTGATCTTTGTATGGTAACAAGGCAGAAGAGAGGATAACTATGGTATTTAGCAGTGTTGTGTTTTTGTTTTTATTTTTGCCGGCAGTGATCGCATTGTATATTATTTGTCCGGCAAAATTGCGTAATGGACTGCTATTTGCAGTTAGCTTGTTCTTTTATGCATGGGGCGAGCCGGTATATATATGGATCATGTTATTTTCTACGGTATTTGATTATACCAATGGTTTATTGTTGGAATATTTTTTGGCGAATAAAGAGCGTTTTGTCAATTATCAAAAATATAGAAAGATTGTATTAACCGTATCTGTTGTAGGGAATCTTGGGATTCTCTGCTTTTTTAAGTACACGGAATTTTTGTTGACTTCATTGAGGGATCTGACGGGGACAGACATACATATATGGAAGCTTGCACTGCCAATTGGAATATCGTTTTACACATTTCAAACTATGTCTTACACAATTGACGTGTATCGGCAGAAAGTGAAAGCGCAGCATAACCTGATCGCATTTGGAATGTATGTCAGTATGTTTCCGCAGTTGATCGCAGGGCCGATCGTGCGGTATGCATCGGTGGAGCAGCAGATGAACGATCGTGTACTGGTTCCGGCAAAAATGGCAGCAGGTCTGCAGCGTTTTATTATCGGACTGGGCAAAAAGGTTTTGCTTGCAAATCAAATCGGTGCATTGTGGACAGAAATATCGACGCAGAAGACCGGGACGGTATTAGGGGCATGGCTTGGGGCCATTGCGTTTATGTTTCAAATATATTTTGATTTTTCGGGTTATTCGGATATGGCAATTGGACTGGGGCATATTTTCGGATTTACATTTCCGGAAAACTTTAAATATCCGTATATTTCAAAAAGTATTACGGAGTTTTGGCGTCGCTGGCATATAACGCTTAGCACATGGTTCCGTGAATATTTGTATATTCCGCTAGGGGGAAATCGACGGGGCAGAACCAGACAGATATGGAATTTGTTTGTAGTTTGGAGCCTGACCGGGCTTTGGCACGGGGCGTCTTGGAACTTTGTATTGTGGGGCATTTATTATTTTATTTTGCTTACCATAGAAAAAATATTTTTAGGAGAAAAATTGGAACAATTGCCGGGATGGCTGCAGCATGGTTATACCTGCCTGGGCGTTTTATTTGGCTGGGTGATCTTTGCCAATGAGAATATTGCGGATCTGGGACGTTATTTTCTTACGATGTTTGGTGCGAACGGAGCATTGTACAACCAGACAGCTATATATCAATGGTATACCCACATCCCTCTTTTGATCGTATTGATCATTGGGTCAACAAAACTGCCTAAACAGCTGCTTCGTAAGGGCTGGACACGGCTGAAGCTTATAGATGCGATCTCGTCCCATCAGGAACAGATACGATTTGTGGCGGCAAGTATATTTACGGTGTTGGTGTTGTATTGCAGTGTGGCATTTTTGGTAAGCGGATCGTATAATCCGTTTTTGTACTTCAGATTTTGAAAGTAGCATTGATCGCAGAGCAAAATCTCATGTTTTGTGAGCGGTCCTTTGCCGTGGAACGTCTGCGGAATGGAGGATTAGAATGAAACGTCACTGGTATATGATATATTTTGGGCTGATCATAGGAGGCCTGTTTACACTTGGCATAACCATGTTTATCAGACCGGCAAAACATTTTTCGGAAAACGAAAATCGTGTTTTGCAGCAGATCCCCACATTTTCACTTAATAGTTTCGTGCAGGGACAATATCAGGAAAAATTAGAGAAAGGCGCAGATGACCAATTTCCCGGGAGAGATGGGCTTACGGCAACCGCATCTATATGCAAACGTATGATGGGGCAGAAGGATATTGGAGACACCTATTTGGGAAAAGATCATTATTATCTAGCCAAAAAGACCGAAGATTCTATAGATATGTTTCGCTATATGGAAAATCTGCGATATGTGGAATATGTGGGTAGTCAGAGAGCGTCAAAATCCACGCTGCTTCTTGTACCTGACGCCGGAACGATATTGGCAGACAAGTTGCCTGCACAGGCACCGTTTTATCAGGCTGCGGCGCTGTATCGTGCTGCCGGTTCGGTATGCAAGCAGACTACATTTGTAGACATTCGACAGGCAATGAATGAACAGAAAAAGTCGGAACAATTGTATTACCGCACAGATCATCACTGGACCTTGGCAGGAGCTTATGTGGGTTATCAGCAGCTTTGCCAGCCGTTACACTTGACAAAACAGCCCTATGAGCATTTCAAGCCTAAGATGGTCAGCAAAAACTTTTTGGGAACATTACATTCCCGTGTGCTTGGTGCAGATGCCAAAGCAGATACGATCTATGCGGCGGATCATTTACCGGAGATCTCTTCGGTGGTGTGCGATGGCAAAGAAAAGCATACGATCTATGATGCCCGTAGATGTAGTACGAAGGATAAATATGCGTACTTTTTTGGCGGAAATTATGGGGAAGTGACGATCAAGATGTCAGAACAAAACCACACAGGAAAGAATCTGATCGTGTTTAAGGATTCTTTTGCCAACTGTCTGGTGCCTTTTTTGTTAGAACAATATGATCAGGTAACTATGATCGACTTACGGTATTACCGAAAATCTGTAATAAACATTCTACAGCAGAAGAAAGATGCGGAAATCTTATTTTTGTATGAAATGAGCAATTTTGCAGAAGATAATAATATATGGAAACTTACAAAATAGAAGAGTTGTACGAAAATCATATGTATAAAGGGAATGATGTATTCACATAGGGATTTCATGGTTAATATACGATCGGGCGCTGCCTTTTTTTGGTAATTATGTAATATTATTTGACAAAATTTAATGATGTTGTTATAATTTGTAATGAAATGTAACATATTTGTAACAAATTACAGGTGAAAGGTATGGTAACTATCGTGATTAGAAAAAATTTAGTGAAGAAAGCAGCGGGGGTCAGCGTTGCTTGTGCACTTACTATAGGAATGAATGTTGTGATTGCAGGCCCGGAGGAGAGCACCTTATTTCAGCAGATGGGGCTGATAAAAACAGCAGCAGGAGCTGAGGTTACGAATGCTACAGTCGCTCCGGCAATTGCACCGACACCAATATCTATTAATAATCAGAAACGTGTAACATTAAATCAAGTTGTTTCGGATGAGTTCGTAGGACCGATGCTTCCAAGTGCAACGCCGACAACAACGCCGACAACAACACCGGCACCAACGGCAAAGCCAACGGTAAAGCCTGTTGCCAAAAGATATCGCAGCCTGGTCTTATCCGTTGCTAAAGATTATGTTAATGTGCGTAAGAGCAGAAGTACAGACAGTAAGGTGATGGGGAAACTTCATCGTGGAAGTTCTGCAAAGATCTTAAAAGTAAAAGGTGACTGGGTTAAGATCCGTTCCGGTAAAGTAACCGGATATGTTAAGAAAGAGTACGTGGCTACAGGAGCTCGTGCAGAGAAATTGTCTACACGTTTTGGTAAGAATTACGCTGTTGTTAAAAAGGGAACAGATACCTTAAATGTGCGCGAAAAAAAGAATACAAAGTCCGATATCGTAACACAGATTACAGATGGAGATGATGCTATCGTGCAGAGTATCTCAAAGGACTGGGTAAAGATTAAGACAGACAGTGGAAAAGTTGGTTATGTGGCAAAAGAGTATGTGTCTACAACACTGAAATTTAAGCATGCAGTATCTGCAGCACAGAAGAAAGCTTCTGAGAGTGCAAAGTCAACATCTACGGCAAAGGAACCATCCGGCAAGAGCGGCAGCGCAGTTGTTAAGTATGCATTACAGTTTGTCGGCAATCCTTATGTTTGGGGTGGAACCAGTTTGACTGGTGGTGCAGACTGTTCCGGATTTACTATGAGAATTTATGAGAAGTTTGGATATAGCCTTCCACACAGCTCAGCAGCACAGGCCGGATATGGACGCAGCGTAAGTATGAGCAGCTTGCAGCCCGGAGATCTGTTGTTTTACAAACATGGCAGCAGCATTGGCCATGTGGCTATGTATATTGGTGGGGGACGTATTGTTCATGCAGCCGGCAAGAAATGGGGTATTGTGACAGCTAATGCATTTTATCGTACTCCATGCTGTGCCCGCAGAATCCTTGGTTGATCATATATAATGATCAAGATGTCAAAAGTTCAATTTCATCATATAATTAAAATACCGTAAAAACAAATTAAACAGCGCTTCCTCTATTAACTTCAGAGGAGGCGCTGTTTTGTTGTTCTTTATTATTGCAGGATAAGCGTTGGATCGTTATTTTGAAAAGCTTATCTTATGATGTTTGTAGTTAGAAATCAAAGAAGTTTTTGCCGAAACTTTCCTTGGTTCGCTTATGGCGTTTATGATACTGTACTCCTTTTTTGCGTTTTTTAGTATTTTCTTTTCGAGGAGTATGTTTCTCATAATGCTTGCTGTGATTTCGACGTTCTGAACTTGGAGCAAAATCGCCGCGGCTGCGGTTTTTTTTCTGCTTCGCATGATGACGTCGACCGCCACGACTTTGATAGCCACCGCTTCGTTTGCGTCCTCGGCGTCTGTGGCTTGGTGTCAGGTTGCGCAACAGGACCGCGATAATGATGATCAACAACAATGCGATGATGATAATGATCACACTTCCTAAAAGTTGATTGTGAAAAACGCTTCCGACCTTGCGGGACAACTGATTCGCAGCATCTGCAATATTGCGGAACAGTTTTTTTTGTATTTTATGCTTGGAATTATTGGCTTCCATATTTGCAATCTTGGCGTTCACCAGATTTCGTGAAGCTTCATCTAAGTGTTTTGTCGAATCAGAGTTCGTATATATAATGTTAGAAGCTCCAACAGTTTTATTGCCATACGTATAAGTGATCTGGCCGATCACATTGTCACCATCATGAAGTTTCACATTTTTATTGTAGGTGATCGATTGCTTTGCAGCAGAAAGTGGTATTCCTTTTGGGAGAACAACACAAGCACCATCTGCCAGGCGGACCGGAGACTCGTCTGCGTTAAAGTAACTGCCATAGTTGTTAAACAGATCGGCATTGATCTGCTCATTTTCCTGATTTACGGTGTATTTTTGATACTTTTCAAATCCATAATTCAACAATTTGGTCGTGTCCGTGTATTCGTTTGGCTCGCCCTGTTTTGGGCCGGCAGCTTTCATAATGACGCAGACAAGTTCCATTCCATTTTTTTCACCATAAGTGACCAAAGTGTTTTGAGCAACGTGGGTGTAACCGGTTTTACCGCCAATGGCATACTTGTATTCGTATTTAGGATACCGCCATCCATTGATCATCTGATGATGATTTTGCCATGTGCGTTCCTGTTTGTGCTTATTTGTTTTGGCACAGACATATCGTCTTGTACCACAGGCTTTGCGGAAGGCGGAAGATTTCATTGCCTGTCGGGCGATCACTGCCATATCATAAGCGGTTGTGTAGTGCTTCGGATCAGGCAAGCCATTTGGATTGTTAAAGTGTGTATCCTTTAATCCAAGATCTTTTACGCGTTTATTCATTAATCCGACAAAGTTACTGATACTGCCGGAAATGTGTTCGGCAACTGCCAGACATACCTCATTGGCAGATTCCAGCATGATCGCATTCAAGCATTGCTCTACTGATAACTTTTCGCCGGGCTCTGAAAAAATAGTGGAGCTGCCGGTCTCGATGCCATATGCAGCAGTCGATGAGACGGTTACGGTTTCATTCATGGAAGTATTTTCTGCTAAGAGCATGGATGTCAGGATCTTAGTAATACTTGCCGGATAATGTTTTTTGTGAGAGTTTTTTTCATATAATATTGTGCCCGTTGACAATTCCATAACAATTGCCGAATCACTGGACAAAGAGTTCTTTTTTGGTCCGGATGGCCATTTGGTCTGTGTCGCCTGAGCCGTTACAGCGTTGGCAGGGATGGTTAAGGTTGTGATTCCGGTACCGGTTAGCAGCATGACACCACAAAGCAGCAAAGCAACCGTTCGTTTTAGCTTCAACGTTTTCCTCCGTTCTGCGCACCTCTTAAGATAAGCCACTGTAATAACAGCGGTGGAACAATATTTGCGCAAAGTACGCGGAGACGCAAATATCAAAAAAGCAAGAACTTCTTAAATTTGTATAAAGTGGTTTAAGAAACGTATCCGAATGTGCTATACTGTAACAAGCCACTTTATGCGAAAAGAAAAGCACTCCCAGTAGGAATCGAACCTACAACTGCCCCTTAGGAGGGGGCTGTTATATCCATTTAACTATGAGAGCACACAGCACTAATTTTAGCATAGTGCAGGGAGTGCGTCAAGAAATGCAAAGCAGATTGAGCAGTGCTACAATAGAAAGGACATGAGTGAACAGTATGGCAGAAGAGAACAACAATAAAGATAAAAATAATGAATACGAAGATATATGCTACGTATGCAGAAGACCGGAGAGTAAGGCCGGCAAAATGATGCGTTTGCCACAGGGAATCTGTATTTGTAATGATTGTATGCAGAAGACCTTTGACTCCATGACGGGACTTCCGAATATGGGAATGCCGTATATGGATATGTTTAATATGGCACAGCCGCCACAGTATGAGGATATTCCGGAACGTCAAAAGCTCAAAAAGAAGAAACCCAAAGAGAAGAAAAAAGCTGCAGAGGGAGAAGAGGTTTTTGATATTCAGCATTTGCCGGCACCGCATGTGATCAAAGGAAGACTGGATGAATATGTAGTCGGTCAGGAATATGCCAAGAAAGTAATGTCGGTTGCGGTCTATAATCATTATAAACGCGTGCTGACGGATACTATGGACGATATTGAGATTGAGAAGTCCAATATGCTGATGATCGGACCAACCGGCTGTGGTAAAACATATCTGGTGAAAACACTTGCAAGGCTGTTGCAGGTGCCGTTAGCGATCACAGATGCAACGTCCTTGACTGAGGCGGGATATATTGGTGATGACGTGGAAAGTGTTTTGTCGAAATTGCTTGCTGCGGCAGACAATGACGTGGAAAAAGCAGAGCGAGGCATTGTTTTTATCGACGAGATTGATAAGATCGCCAAGAAGCAGAATTCCAAGAGTCGAGATGTCAGCGGCGAGTCAGTACAGCAGGGAATGTTGAAGCTGTTAGAGGGTGCCGATGTGGAAGTGCCGGTAGGCGCAACGAATAAAAATGCCATGGTGCCAATGACAACAATTAATACGAGAAATATATTGTTTATCTGCGGTGGCGCATTTCCGGAGCTGGATAAAACGATCAAAAATCGTTTGACCAAACAGTCCGCAATTGGTTTTATGTCAGAACTCAAAGACAAATATGATGATGATGCCAATATTTTGGAGCAGGTGACAACAGAGGATTTGCGGGAATTTGGTATGATTCCGGAGTTTTTGGGACGTCTTCCGGTGGTGTTTACGCTCCAGGCAATGACGGAGGATATGCTGGCACAAGTACTTACACAGCCTAAAAATGCGATTTTGAAGCAATATCAGAAACTACTTGCTTTAGATGAGGTGGATCTGCAATTTGATGATGGTGCAATCCGTGCGATTGCTAAGCAGGCGGCAGAGAAAAAGACAGGCGCGCGTGCTTTGCGTGCGATCATTGAGAAATTCATGCTGGATATTATGTATGAGATCCCGAAAGATGATCTGATCGGTCGCGTGACGATCACGGAAGATTATATTAATCATGAGGGGGCGCCTCGTATTGAAATGCGGGAAAGCGGAGAAGCGAAATTATTGACACAACGACAAGAATAATATGATCACGGTGAGCATATATATAGAAGTGATCGTATTTCCTTGTGAGGTGAAATACCTATGACCGACTGTGAACAGCAGATTTATTCCAATGAATATCAGGATTATTTGATAGAACACACTGGTGACGAAGCATTGATCAAGCAGTGGTATGATACGGATTGTGTGCAATTCGCCAGCCGGAGGTTTGCAGTGATCTATCAAGCGGCAACAGTTGAGGATGCGGGAATTCGTGCACGTTTTCTACAAAGGCCGCGTTGCTACGGCCTGCTCTCCTCGGAACAAATATTGAACGAAATAGGAGTGTCGGCAGTCAGAAGACTTCCGGCACTCGAATTGTTTGGAAATGGTGTATTGGTAGGGTTTGTCGACACGGGGATCGATTATACGCACCCGGCGTTTATGAATGCAGACGGGACTAGCAGGATCTTAAGTATATGGGATCAAACGATAGAAGGTGGAGAGAAGAAGCCGAAAGGTTTTGCGTATGGCTGTGAGTATAGCAATGAACAGATCAATGAAGCAATCTCGGCGAGCAATCCTTATGAAATCGTTCCGAGCCGAGATACGGAGGGGCATGGAACATTTATGGCAGGAGTTGCCTGTGGAAACGAGACGGAAGATGGGCAATTTTCAGGAGTGGCACCTTCTGCAGCAATCTGTGTTGTGAAATGTAAGCAGGCAAAACAAAATTTAAGAGATTATTATCAGATATCCTCGGAAATTACTTGTTTTAGTGAAGGAGATTTGATTTTGGGCGTTTGTTACCTCTGGCAGAAAGCAGTGCAAATGCGAATGCCTCTTGTGTTGTGCCTTGGTGTTGGTACGAATTTGGGAGGTCATGTCCGTGGCGGTGTGATTGGAGAATTACTGCGGGATTATGGGGATTATCGCGGGACTTTTGTGGTAACGGCAGCAGGGAATGAGGCGAACACAGCGAGACACTATGAAAGTGGCGTTATTTTGCAGGGAGGCAGCGAAGAGGTTGAGTTAGAGGTTGCCGAGGGAAGAGACGGATTTGTGATGGAGCTGTGGAGCGATGCAACGCAGGTATTTTCGATAGGTTTGATCTCACCAAGCGGCGAATATAGTGGAAAAACGGTGCCGAGACAGGCAGAAAAGCGAGTGATTTCTTTCCTATTTGAAAATACAGTCGTGGAAATTCAGAATCTTTTGATCGATCAGGAAAACGGGGACGAATGTATTTTGCTGCGTTTTTTGCAGCCGCAGGAAGGTGTTTGGAAAATTCGTGTTTTTAATGAACAAAATATGCCGGGCAGATTTCATATATGGCTGCCGATGTACGAATTACTTCCGGGAGATACACGATTTTTGCGTTCAGATCCCAATACGACAATCTGTGATCCGGCGAATAATCTTGGAGTTATTACAGTGGCTTATTATGATTCAACAACGCGTGGCATTGCAGTTGATTCCAGCCGTGGTTTCAGTCGTGATGATTACATCAAGCCGGACGTGGCGGCACCGGGCATTCAAGTTTTAGGACCAATTGCATTTACCGGAATGACGCCGGCAGATACGCAGAGACAGCGAGCGGAAGAGGCACGTTATGGTATGCGAAATGGTTCCAGCATTGCTGCAGCTTTGACGGCGGGCACAGTAGCCCTACTGGCAGAATGGGGTATCGTGAAACGCAACGACTTGTCCATGGATACGACAACTATTAAAAAGTATTTGATCCGGGGGACAGATCGGACAGGGCGCGAGTTTCCAAATCGAATGTGGGGATATGGATTTCTGAATCTATATGGGGTGTTTGATGCACTTCGTCCGAAGTAAGTGCTTTTACATCGCGCAAAAGTACGCGGTAACGCAGATAGGCAGCGTTCAATTGATAGATGTAACTGTCGATCAAGTCAGGCTCCTGCACAGAATCCAGCCCGGCATACGCATCTGTCAGATTTTTTTGTGCTTCTAATAATGATTTTTTAAGGAACTTTTCTTTTTTGGGAAGTTCCTTTTTCTTTTCCAATAATCTCATGGCTACATTCATCCTTTCTACCTCCATCTTTTGTAATAGTATAGACCAAATACTGTTAATTTATTCCTGTCCTAAAAAAGAATAAAACGAATAAATATATAGTGTTATCTGAAAAAAATGACAGAAAGAAAGGGGTAGATTGCTATGTTTGCCATGTTGATTGTGGTAATTGCGTTTTTGGTGGTCAAGGTAATTGGGTATGGGGCTTTGTCCTGGATGCAGTACCTTTCGGAAGTGTTGCTCCGATGTCTGTCAGGCCTTATTGTTCTATATGTCTGCAATTTTTTCATGTGTTATCTGAACGAAAATCTTATCGTCAATATTAACGAAATCAGCCTGACAATTTCGGCATTTTTCGGGTTGGCAGGGGTGTTCCTTTTATACTGTTTTCGTTGGATTTTACTAATAGTCTAGATATAGATTTGGTATATTTGCACAAAAATTGTACCGGTTGACAGGGCCGGAAGTGGGGTGCTATAGTTGCGGCACGCTTCACCAAGCTGATGTCTGCAGGAGTGCAAAGGCATGTTGGGAGTACCTGCAGTCGGAAAGCTTGGGATAGCGAATAGGGACGGAGACGGTGAAGATACGAATGGGAACTGTAATCTTACTGTCAAGTTGTAAATGGGAGGTGTGTAGGTGAAGAAGATCGTTGTAGCAATGTATGATGAGGAAGGTTATACGAGACGTTTGGCTGACTATTTTTGTCAGCATCAGAAGAATCTGTTTGATGTTCGGTTGTTTACAAGTGAAGAGAGCCTGCGCAAATTTTTGATAGGACAGGGAACGGAGCTGTTGATTACCGGAGAGCGGGACTGGGAACTGTTTCGCGGGATCAACCATGGTATTCACCGCTTAATATTGCTGTCCGATGGACAATGTGTCAGAGAAGACAATGGACAGGCCGTGTTGTTTAAGTATCAATCTGCGGAAAGTATGTTGCAGGAGGTGCTGGCGATCGTGGCTGACGATGAGGAACTTAAGGTTCCCCTTCCCAAAAAGCAGATGAAGGGGACGGAGTTTGTCGGAGTATTTGCACCGTATGGTGGAGCTGGTGTGACATCGATGGCACTACAATTGGCTCAAAAGTATAGTGCACAGACCCGTTGTCTTTATCTGAACTTTGAAGTGTTTGATGGAAAGGTTCTGACAGATGATGAGCGCAATAATGACATATGGAATGCCAATATGTGCAGAGGAATGTCAGACCTGATCTTTTTTCTGCGGCAAAGACAGGAGAAAACAGCGGTCAAGTTACAGTCGCTTATTCGTCGCATTGGAACAATAGAAGGGATTGCTGCAGTGGAGGATTACAGGGATCTGTATGAATTATCTGCGAAAGACTTGGAACGACTGCTGCTCGTATTGGCAGAAGATACAGAGTATGAAAAGGTTGTCTTTGATATTGGATTTTTCGGGGATGGTTCGATGGAATTGTTGAAATGCATGGATAAGTTATTCGTGCCGCAGCCTGCGACGAGATCTCAGCAATGCAAGTGTAAATCCTGGGAGGCATTGCTTAAAAAGGAGGGATTGGAGGAGTGTCTGGCAAAGATGCAGTATGTGGCAGTCAATCGCGGCAGGATCTGACTAAGATCAAGGAGTGTATCAGGGAAGATATTATCCGATGCATGAATCGCGAACGTGTTGTTTCTGATGAAGAAATCAAGGACATGATCCAGCAGCGGGTGCTTGATCTGGGGCATGAAATGTATTTTTCCGTTACTCAGAAACAGGAAATGATACAGGGGATTTTTAATTCACTGCGTAAATTGGATATTTTACAGGAAATTCTGGAACAAGATGATGTCACAGAGATCATGGTGAATGGCTATCAGACAATCTTTATCGAAAAGGCGGGAAGACTATACCGCTATCCACATAGTTTTTCCAGTCAGTCGAAATTAGAGGATGTTATTCAACAGATTGTCAGCAGAATGAATCGTGTTGTCAATGAAGCAAGTCCGATTGTGGATGTCAGGTTGGAGGATGGATCACGTGTAAATGTGGTATTACCTCCGGTTGCAATCAATGGACCTATTTTGACAATTCGTAAATTTCCGAATCAGCCGATCACGATCCAAACATTGATCGAGATTGGCTCGATAACACGAGAGGCGGCAGAATTCCTAAAAAGTCTTGTTATAGCCGGATACAACATATTTATAAGTGGAGGTACCGGCAGCGGAAAGACTACCTTCTTAAATGCACTGTCATGCTTCATTCCGGAGACGGAACGTTTGATCACCGTAGAGGATTCTGCGGAGCTGCAGATACAGGGAATTGCCAATTTAGTCAGACTGGAAGCCAGGGAGGCTAATTTGGAGGGTAAGAATGCAGTATCTATTCGGGATTTGTTGCGATCAGCATTGCGCATGCGGCCGGATCGAATCATTTTGGGAGAGGTGAGAGATGCAGCAGCGTGTGAGTTGCTGACAGCAATGAATACCGGACACGATGGAAGTTTGTCTACAGGGCATGCCAATAGTCCACAGGATATGTTGAACAGATTGGAGACATTGGTACTTATGGGGATGGACATTCCTCTTGAAGCAGTACGCAGCCAGATAGCTTCTGCAATTGATATTGTGGTGCAATTGGGGCGGTTGCGTGATCGCAGCCGGAAAGTCTTAACGATAGCCGAGGTCGCAGGGATGCAGGAAGGGCATATTGTTCTGCAGGACATATTTCAATTTCAGGAACGAGGGGAAGCAGAGGATGGAACTGTCGTAGGAAATCTGCAGTGGACGGGCGCTAAATTAAGTCAGACCACAAAATTAGAATTAGCAGGTGTGAAAGTTCCTTGTGGATAGAGGAAGATGATGGAAAATCGTAATATTTTTATAGGCAGGAGATCTGATGGAGGGAATGCAACAGTACATTTCGACAAAAGGGGTGATTCGGTGAAAGGACGCAGCAGATATTTCGAACTCATCAAATGCTTTGGAATATGGGGCATACAGGGGGCTGGAATTGTTTTACTTTTCTTTCGAAGTCTATGGTTGTGTGTACTTGTGAGTTTGGCGACTGCGATCTATGGCGTGATCACAGAGAAGAAACGAGCCAAAAGACGCTGGCAAAACCAGGTCAGTATCGAGTTTCGTGAAGGATTACAGGGAATCGCAGCCGCATTACAGGCCGGTTATTCTATGGAAAATGCTTTGGAAGAATCACAAAAAGATCTGGTATTGCTTTACGGGGAACATTCCGTTTTGGTGCCACAGATGCAGAGGATGTCATATGAATTGCAGTTAAATCAACCGATAGAAGAGGTTTTTTATCGGTTTGGGCAATTGACGCAGGTGGAGGACGTTATGCGTTTTGCGCAAGTCTTACATATTGCAAAGAGAACAGGAGGAGATTTGATAGCGATTACAAGAATGACTGCAGATAGGATTAGTGAAAAAATGGAGGTCAAACGGGAAATATTGGTGATGATCGCAGGAAAACAAATGGAGGCACAGATTATGAAACTCATGCCGTTAGCCATTATATTGTATTTCTGGGTGTTCTCTCCGGGATTTTTAGATCCGTTATATCGTTGGGAAGGACGCCCTGTTATGGCAGTTCTTTTACTTGTTTATCTGGCAGCAGCATATTGGATCGATCGCATCAGTCGTATTGAGATATGAATTATCAGGGAAGATCAAACAAATTGGAACATTCATTTTCAGTTATCATATCGTGGCTGCGTTCAAGGTTTTGCGAGAAACAGTTGACATCGTTATCTAAGTTGTATGTTGGTAAAGGAACGGAGGAATTGTTTGTAATATTTCTTCGAAAGAGTGCCAGGTATGCATTGACCGGAATGGTGGTCGCAGGAGTGTTATGTGCATTGTTTGTTATATCTTCATCAAAAAAGCATGAGATTTGGCATGGAAATATGATGGAGCGTTCTGAGGCTGGTGGCAGGGATAAGACCATTGAAATGCAGATTGAGACAGAGGATGGTAAGCAGGATTATACGGTTAAACTTCCTGCACGTAAATTGACAAAGCATGAGATCAAGGAGCAATTTGCGATCGCGAGAGAAAAGGTGCAAAAGTTATATCTTGGTGAAAATAATTCGGCGGATAATATCACATCTTCATTAAATCTGATAGAAACAGTTCCGGATACAATGGTGCAAGTGGCATGGCAGTTAGATAAGGAGGGATTGATTACAGATAATGGCGAGATTGTATGGGCTGAGATTATTAAGCCGTATAAAACAGAAATCACTGCAGAGTTGTCTTGTGAAGATGTGCAGGAGAGTGTCGTTTTAGAATTAACCATACAGCCGCCACAACGGACAAAGTTTGAACAGTGGCTTCAAAAATGGGAGGCTGCATTTAATAAGCGGCTTGAGGATACTGCAAGCGATAAAAGAATCCTTCTTCCGACAAGGGTGGAGGGACGAGAGATTACTTATCGTGATAAAACAGATTCTTATTTGGTGCCATGCGTGGTGGGGATGATCTTGGCAGCGATTGCAGGAATGCTGCTTTACAATAGTCAGATGCAGCAAAATGTCCGTAAACGGGATGAGGAACTATGTAAGGATTACCCGGAAATGGTGGAACAGTTTGTTCTGTTAGTGGGGGCCGGCATGACGATCAAGAGCGCATGGATCAAAATGACAGACGATTATCAATCGGGTCTGGATAGAAAGCAAGCAAAACGTTATTTGTATGAGGAGATGAGTGTGACAGAACGTGAGATGCAGAATGGAATGGGTGAAGAACGTGCCTATGAATTATTTGCAAAGCGGACAGGCATTCTTTGCTATATGAAATTCAGTGCACTTTTGACACAAAATCTTCGGAAAGGTTCAGCAGATATGTTGCGCCTTTTGGAACAGGAAGCACAGGATGCGTTTCAAAAACGCAAGGAACAGGCTAAGGAGGCAGGAGAAAAGGCAGGAACAAAAATGCTGTTTCCTATGATGTTAATGCTGCTGATTGTGTTTGTGATGATTTTATATGCAGCATTTCGCTCCATGTAGCAGAAAGGAAAGAATATGAAGAACAGATGGAAACAATTTTGGAAAGACGAATCGGGAATCGGAGTTGTAGAGATCATATTGATTTTGGTTGTGTTGATCATGCTGGTTGTTATTTTCAGAGAGCAGATTACGGCGATTGTGACAAACGCATTTCAACAGATTAATTCCGGTGCGAGTAAGATCAATACAGGAATATCGATCAAAAAGAAGTAGAGCATAAGTTTGAGGTGTGGAAGTGAGAGGAAGTTTTCTGAAGCAATCCCGAAAGGGTGAAGGTGGATGTATTTTGCAGGGAACCGAAAGTGGAGGAGGGATGTGTTTTGTGAAAGGTGCAATTACCGTATTTATGACGCTGCTGTTTGGGATGATCTTGTCATTAGTTCTAGTCACAATTGAGAACGTACGTTTTTTGACAGGGGAAAGTTATGCCAGACTTTCGGCCAAAGGAGCTTTATATGCAGTGTTTGGAGAATACAATCGAGAATTGTATGAAGATTATGGGTTGTTTGGCTATGGAGGATATAGTCAGAAGAATCAGGATGAATTGTCGCGAAATATCGAAAGGCAGTTGCAGACAGCTTTGGGACAGCAGGATAAGGCAGCGTCTTCCGCAAATATTGACTTATATCGCATCCATGACATTTCCTGCACAATTGCGGACATAAAGAGTGTGGCAGACCGCGAGGAGTTGTATCGTCAGATTAAGTTGTATTTAGCAAGTGAAACGGTAGAAGATGTTTTGGATCGGTTATTTACAAAGGGCGATTCCACAAACTCAAAGGTGGGAGTAGATAGTTTGCGTGATCTTTTTCGAGAGGGTACCACGGTGTGGTCAAAATCACTGGAGCAGACCGAAAAGTATGAGAAAGGGGAGATGGATGATCCGGAAAAAACATCGCCTAAAAAAAAGAAACAGTCTGATAAGGCAGACAGTCAGTTTGCCGGGGAAAATAGGAGGTTTGATGGGGAAGGGGGACAGTTTGCGGAAGCAAATAAGCAATCGGTTAGAAAAACGGAATCCTATGGGAATGTCATGGATGGGGATGACGGTATGGCAACGCAGGATCATGCAAATGGTGATCCGCTAGAAAGTTTTTGTGACTTGATGAGAGACGGCATCTTGCAGTTGGTGTGTGACACGGAGAAGTTGTCGGGAGAGGATCAGCAAGCCAAGAGTATCGGACAAGCGGCGGGTCTGTTAAAAGAACTTTTGAGTACAAAAGAAAGTTTTAATCTGCAGGGCAATTTAACACCAGCAGGACAAAAACTATTACTTATGCGTTATGCTTTTTGTGTGTTTTCTTGCTATACAACGGATCGCAATCGGTCGACCAGATGCGGGTTAGAATATCTGATCGAAGGGAAAGAAAACGAAAAGGACTGTATGCTTGGTATTGTAAATCGCATGTTACTTTTACGTACAATGATCAATTATGCGTACGTGAATGCGGATGAGCAGTTGAAAGCAGAAAGTCTTGCCACTGCGACTGTAATTGCGGGGGCAACAGGTCTTCCGCCGGTCATACAAGCAATCAACCAGACTATTTTATTGATTTTGGCAGTCGAGGAGAGCTTGATTGATATAACTGCATTATTATGTGGTTATAAGGTGCCATTATTCAAACAGCACGCATCTTTTCAAATGCGTTATTCGGAAATATGTATGGTTTCAAAGAGCTTTTTGCGAAAAAAAGCAGAAATATACAAGAAAGGCGGTGGTGTCATAACGGGAAAGGCGATGTCATATATGCAGTATTTAGGGATGCTTATGGCTTTAACTGCGGAGAAAAGTATGCGGGAACGAGCAATATCATTGATCGAGACGGATCTTCGCGAGCGATACAACCAGACTTTTTGTATCGATCAATGTATTGATCTGGCAAAAGTGAAAGTGGTATATCGGCAGTCTTTGTTCTGGAGTATGTCCCAATTGGGCGTTGTGCAGGAACAGCGACAGTTAGAGGTGATGTATCAATATTAATAGAAGTGCTGTTTGTTACAGCAAAAAGTCGAGCAGGATGTTCTCTGGCATTTCTGCGCTTACAATCTAAGAATTAAAATCTTTATCATAGGTCAGACTCTCTTTTGCATAACCTAATGTCAGAGGATGTCCTGCTCGACTTTTTGCAAATCTGTTGGGAAAGGCAGGTGGTAATTTGGGTGCATCAGAACAAACAAGATCCTAACATGGATTATTACAGCAGGTTGACCATGTGCCGTGGTGCATTGACGGTTGAAGCAACATTTGTTGTTCCTATTTTTTTCTTAGTGTTTTGCAGCTTTTTGTATCTATTTCAGATTTTGCAGGAGCAGAGGCAGATTCAGGAACAATTGGTAACGGTGGCAGAGCGATATGAAAGTTTGGGCGTTAGAACACCAATACTTCAAACGGATAAGGGCGATAAATGGCTGGTAAACTGGAAAATATCAGGGGACAGCGGAACTTGTGAGTGTATATGGCGAAAAAGTGTGCCGATGATCGGTGAGTGGTTTCAAATAACGCTGTATCAAAGAATGCCGCTTCACAATTATAGTGGACATTCTATGATCAGTACAGACCGAGCAGCGGATAGCTGCGTCTATCTTGCCCGAAATGGGACAGTGTACCATCTTAGATTGGATTGTACATATCTAAAGCTTGGGATCCGTCAGGTAACAGGAAAATTAGTGGAAAAGGAACGTAATCGTTCGGGCGGCAAGTACAAAGCATGTGAGTTGTGTGCGGATGGGCAGCAGCTAACAGCACAAATGCAATGGTATATTACGCCGTATGGTGATAGATATCATAAGGAGAAAGATTGTGCGGGACTGCGTCGTTCTATCCGTAAATTAAAGAAATCGCAGGTGGGGGATTTGCCCGCGTGCAGTAAATGTGGGAGGGAGTAGATGGTATTTGTAAACAGTAGTTTGTTAATGACATTAGGCGTATGCAGCGTATATGATCTGCGTTATCGAAGGATACCTGCCATTGTCGTGGCGGTCACGACATTGTATATCGCTGTGACATTGGGCGTTATGGGATGCCTTACGCCGATTCGAATTGTGGGAGCAGCAGTATTATGTACGTTCCTTGAATTGCTATGCATTGCAAGCAGAGACAAAATTGGCACAGGTGATGCGATTATGATCGGCATGATACAGTTGGCACTTGGGATGCGGCAAAATATGCTTGTTCTGTTGGTGACATTTAGTATGGTTTTTATTACAGCCTGCATTTTGTATATGGTTTGCCGGGTTGATAAAGATCTGGAGATCCCATTGGCACCCTATTTGCTGGTAGGGGTAGGAGTGGTGTTGTTTGCAGAGGTGTTGCAATGAGGTGGAAAGGAGGTTATACAGTTGAAGCGGCATTTGTCATCCCGATAGTATTAGGTGTCGTATTTGTATTATTATACGCATTATTTTGGGTGCATGATCAGTGTGTTCTGCAGGCAAATATACAGAACGGATTGATACAATACAGTGATACTGGAGAGGAATTGCCAACTAACGAGGAGTGGAAGCGCACTTTGCAGCAAAATCTCTGGATGGGGAATGTGACGGAAACAGCAATTTCCCACAAAAGGACGGTGTGGCGAGGGCAGGCAAAGCTGGAATCTGTATGGCAGAATGATCTTACAGCAATCTTTTTTGCTGATAGTCAAAATTCCGTGTATTGTTTGGAATGGGATGAACAGCAGCCATCGGACATAGTACGATTTCGCCGGAAAGGAGAATCTGATGATAGAGATTGAACAGGGTACCGGAAAGTATGTTACCATTGCAGCAGACGAAGAAACTGCACTGCGATGGTCAGGAGATATCGGATTCAAGATGATGCAGTACAACCAGATTCGGGGTGTTCTGCCCATAAGCCAGCAGTACATTGATGAAAGGCTGCATGTCTACTATGAAGTAAATAAAATGCAAACGCTGGAATCGATGTATGCAGAAGCCGGCTTATCTGTGGACAAGGCGTTGAAGATCCTGCTTTCATTGCTGCAGACAGTACAGGGGGCAGAGCAGTATTTTTTATCGGCAGAACAGTTTGTATTAAATGAACAAATGGTATTTTTAAGTCGGGACAACAGCAGAATATGGCTCTGTTACCATCCGGATCATGATGTGGAGATCGCAGAGGGAGTGCGAGCCGTCATGGAATTTTTAATGAAACGGATATTGCACTCAAACAGAACTGCCACGGCCTCTTTTTATGGCTTGTATGATATGGTTTGTGAACGGAGATGCACCATGGCAGAATTGGCAGAGCATATAATACGACAGCAGAGCGTATCGCAGGAACAGACAAAACAGCCAAAAGATGTGTCTCGAACCTTGCAGCCGAAAACTGATAGTAAATTGCAGCTATCCCTTCACGGAAAGCGGGATTTACCACAACAGACCCTGCAGAGTATATGTGTGCCTGCTGTTATATCGCTGTTAAAATCGGAGGTGCACATAGGACGTCTACAGACAGAGGATGTTTGCATTCCGATAGATTATATTAGCAGAGAGCATGCAGTCTTGTATATTGATGACGATCAAATACAGATTGAAGACTGTGACTCTGCAAACGGAACCTTCTTAAACGGAGAGCAACTTATGCCACATGTCAGAACAACATGTAATCCTGGAGATCTCATTTCGTTTTCTGATATAACATACGACATCTGTTGACGATGTTAACTATTTTGAAAAACTGACCGGCAGGTCGACATATTCTGTTTTGATAACAATATAAGGATAGGAACTGCGCTCATCAGGGTTGTCGCTTTTGGGACCAAATAATTCGGTATCAAAATACAGTCCATCCTCTCGCTTGCAAAAATCATTTACCGTGATCTTATAGCCGCCACAAGACTGCTTGCCATAGCCTCTGACAACATAAAGGTAAGATTGATCGGTGAAAGTAAGTGAAAACGGATTCTTTTTGCGCTCGTTGATAAGGCTTTGCAGCTCTTCTGGAATGTCGGAACCTGTTATTACCGTGAAGTCTGCATCTGCAATCTTGTCGGGAGGGTTCTCCTTAGAACATCCGCAAAGCATAATACAGGTTAAAATGATCACAGTCATCATACGATAGAAGTGTCGCATAAACAATTGCTCCTACTCGTTGTTATTGATATTTTATGCGGGGGTCAGAATATATATTCAATTTGATTTTTGTACTACAATAGTATATAATAAGCGTGCAGAGTATAATGTGTCGGGAGGACGAGAGTTCTTTTGGCGTCGGCAATTTTAGGAGGTCCTAGGAGAATGAAGGAAATCAACAAAGAAGAATTCAAAAAAGAAATTGAGGATTACGTAAAGGTTTTATTTCGTAAGACAATCAAGGAAGCTGACCAGCAACAGTTGTTTCAGGCGGTTTCATATGCGGTAAAAGATTTTATTGTTGACCAGTGGATGGCAACGCACAAGACATACGAAGAGAAGGATGTCAAGACAGTATACTATTTGTCTATGGAATTTTTGATGGGACGTGCTCTTGGCAATATAATCATTAATCTGAAGGGAAATAAAGAAATTAAGGAAGCTGTAGAAGAGCTGGGATTAGATTTGGATGTTATCGAGGATCAGGAACCGGATGCAGCACTTGGTAATGGTGGTTTGGGACGTTTAGCCGCTTGTTTCTTAGATTCATTATCAACATTAGGATATTCTGCATACGGTTGTGGAATTCGTTACAAATATGGAATGTTCAAGCAGGCGATTGAGAATGGCTATCAGGTTGAGAAGCCGGATGATTGGTTGAAAGATGGCAACCCGTTTGAGATCAAACGTCCGGAATATGCGGTAGAAGTTAAGTTTGGTGGATATGTAGCGATCCGCAAGGATGAGAATGGTAAGGACAAGTTTGTTCAGGAAAATTATCAGAGTGTTCGTGCCGTACCATATGATATGCCAATCGTTGGTTATCAGAATAATGTGGTTAATACGCTGCGTATATGGGATGCAGAGGCAATTGATACATTCAACTTGAGTTCTTTTGACAAAGGAGATTATCAGAAAGCTGTTGAGCAGGAGAATCTTGCACGTACGATTTGTGAGGTGCTTTATCCAAATGACAATCATATGGCAGGTAAAGAGCTTCGCTTAAAGCAGCAGTATTTCTTTGTATCCGCAAGTGTACAGCTTGCAGTTGCAAAATATATGGAAAACCATGATGACATTCGTAAGATTCATGAAAAAGTATGTTTTCAATTGAACGACACACATCCGACTGTTGCGGTAGCAGAGTTGATGCGCATATTGATGGACCAGTATAGTTTGGAATGGGATGAGGCATGGGCAATCACTAAGAAGACCTGCGCATATACAAACCATACAATTATGTCAGAAGCACTTGAAAAATGGCCGTTAGAGCTGTTCTCACGTCTTCTCCCTAGAATTTATCAGATCGTTGAAGAGATCAACCGTCGTTTTATTTTAGAAATCCAGTCTGCATATCCGGGAGACTATGGTAAAGTAGAACGCATGGCTATCATTTATGATGGACAGGTTAAGATGGCACACTTGGCAATTGTAGGAAGTTTCTCTGTTAATGGTGTTGCCAGATTACATACAGAAATCTTAAAAAATCAGGAATTAAAAGACTTCTATCTTATGATGCCTGAGAAATTTAACAATAAGACCAATGGAATTACACAGCGTCGTTTCCTTCTTCATGGAAATCCGTTGCTGGCTGATTGGGTTACGAAGAAGATCGGTGATGAGTGGATCACAGATCTGTCTCATATTAATAATCTTGCCGTATATGCAGAGGATGAATTAAGCCGTAAGGAATTCATGAACATTAAGTATCAGAATAAGGTACGTCTTGCAGAGTATATCAAGAAACATAATGGAGTTGAGGTTAATCCACGTTCGATTTTTGATGTACAGGTTAAGAGACTGCATGAGTATAAGAGACAGTTATTAAATATTTTGCATGTAATGTATCTGTACAATGAGTTAAAGAAAAATCCGGATAAGGATTTCTACCCACGTACATTTATCTTTGGTGCTAAGGCGTCTGCAGGTTATCATGTCGCAAAACAGATCATTAAATTGATCAATAGTGTTGCGGATGTGGTAAATAATGATAAGAGTATTCATGATAAGATCAAAGTGGTATTTATCGAAAATTATCGTGTATCGAATGCAGAGATCATTTTCGCAGCCGCAGATGTATCTGAACAGATTTCCACTGCCAGTAAAGAGGCATCAGGTACCGGTAATATGAAGTTTATGTTAAATGGTGCATTGACACTGGGAACTATGGATGGAGCGAACGTAGAGATTGTCGAGGAAGTCGGTGAGGAAAATGCATTTATCTTTGGTCTGTCCTCAGACGAGGTTATTGCATATGAGCACAACAATGAGTACAATCCAAGAGAAATCTACAACATGGATTCAGACATCCGTGCCGTGCTGACACAGTTAGTTGATGGTACGTATGCACCGGGTAATCCGGAAGAGTTCCGTGATATTTACAATTCTTTGCTCGATGGCAACGGCGGACGTCCGGATATGTACTTTATTTTGAAGGATTTCCGTTCCTATGCGGAGGCACAGCAGCGTGTAGAGGCAGCTTACAGAAATGAAGATGCATGGGCTAAGTCTGCGCTTCTCAATACAGCTAAGAGTGGTAAATTCTCTTCCGACCGTACGATTGAAGAGTATGCAACAGAGTTGTGGCACTTGGAGAAAGTTACGGTAGAGTTACCGGAATAATCATATAATTAGAACGTAAGGTATTGCCAGAGGAAAAAGGATATTTCGTCTGGCAATACTCATATGAATATTAACTACATAAAGGAGGTTAGGACTATGAGCATGTTGGACAGACAGGTTAAAATACCGGCAAAAGCAAATCGAAAGATCGAGTTGAAGGCATATCCTGGTCACTTTGCAACCAATCACTCACATATCAACTATTACCTTGATATCACACCGATAAAGTGTCGCCACACAGAAGCGCAGCTGGTAGCGAAAGAATTTGTGCGGGAATATAAACATACGAAAGCGGTAGATACCATCGTGTGCATGGATGGCTGTGAAGTTATAGGAGCATATTTGGCAGAAGAGCTTACAGACGCAGGGATTATGTCCATGAATACACATGAATGTGTGAATATTGTTACTCCCGAGATCAATACAAGTGGACAGATCATATTTCGCGATAATGTTGAAGCTATGCTTACCAACAAGCATGTCGTACTACTGTTAGCAAGTGCGACTACCGGACAGACAGTTGAGCAGAGCATACAGGCAATTCGATATTATGGCGGTAATGTGCAGGGGGTATCGGCGATCTTTACGGCTGTAGATGAGGTTGAAGGTATTCCGGTTCATTCAATCTACCATGTAGATGATGTTGGTAGTTACAAGAATTATCTGCCAAGTGAATGCCCATACTGCAAAGAGAAACGTAAACTGGATGCTATCGTAAACAGTTATGGATATTCGAAAATTTAACACAATATAGCAGAGAAGTCACCCGATGCAGTGGATGGCTGCGGGCGACTACCACGGAATCTAAACCGGCACGTGATAGTGCCGGTTTTTTCTTTCAGTGATAGGAGAATGCTATATTTAAAAAGTACGGAGAAAGGATAGGAAAAAAGGATGCCTGTTACAGATTTTTTGGAAAGAAATGCAAAACTATATCCGAATGAAGTTGCGTTGGTGGAATTGAATCCGGATGAAAAAGATACAAGGAGAACGAGTTGGAAAGAGTATGAATTGATCCAGCCATCTCGTTTCGAACCGTATCGACGTGAAATTACTTGGGGGGTATTTAACGAAAAGGCAAACCGTTTTGCAAACCTGCTGCTTAGTCGAGGAATAAAAAAAGGCGATAAAGTAGCAATCCTGATGTATAATTGCTTGGAATGGCTGCCTATTTATTTTGGAGTGCTCAAATCAGGAGCAATAGCAGTGCCGTTTAACTTTCGTTATGATGCAGAGGAGATCTTATATTGTGCAGAGCTTGCCGAAGTGGATATGATCGTATTCGGGCCTGCGTTTATCGGACGGATCGAGGCAAATGCAGAAAAACTGAGCAAAGGAAGACTATTGATCTATGTTGGGGACGGCTGTCCGGACTTTGCAGAGAGTTATCATGAACTTGTTGCGGATTGTTCCAGTAAAACACCTGATATCCCGCTGACAGAAGATGATTATGGAGCAATCTACTTTTCTTCGGGAACAACAGGTTTTCCAAAGGCGATCTTACACAAACATCAGAGCTTGACGCAGGCCGCTGAAATGGAACAAAAACATCATAGTACAGGCAGAGATGACGTATTTTTGTGTATTCCGCCATTATATCATACCGGAGCCAAGTTCCATTGGATGGGAAGTTTGGTTGCAGGCAGCAAGGCGGTGTTATTAAAAGGAACGAAGCCGGATACGATCTTATCTGCCGTTTCTAGCGAAAAGTGTACGATTGTCTGGCTGTTAGTGCCATGGGCTCAGGATATCTTGGATGCGTTGGATCGTGGAGATCTGAAGCTGGAAGATTATGAGTTATCGCAGTGGCGCTTGATGCATATTGGCGCTCAGCCGGTGCCGCCTTCTTTGATCAAACGTTGGAAAGAATATTTTCCGAATCATGCATATGATACCAATTACGGTTTGTCCGAGTCGACAGGACCGGGTTGTGTGCATCTTGGTGTTGAAAATATACATAAAGTCGGTGCAATCGGTGTGCCGGGATATCGATGGCAGTGCAAAATTGTTGATGAGCAGGGCATAGAAGTGAAGCAGGGAGAAGTCGGAGAACTATGTGTAAAGGGTCCGGGTGTCATGACCTGTTATTATCACAATGAGAAAGCAACTGCAGAAACCTTAAAAGATGGCTGGTTGTATACCGGAGACATGGCAATGCAGGACGAGGATGGTTTTTATTTCTTGGTCGACCGTAAAAAAGATGTTATCGTTAGTGGCGGTGAGAATATTTATCCGGTACAGATTGAGGATTTCATGCGCAGACACGATAAGATCAAGGATGTAGCGGTGATCGGTCTTCCGGATCGTCGATTAGGGGAGAAGACTGCAGCGATCATCGAAGTAAAGGATGGTATGAGCTGCACAGAGGAGGAAATCGAAGAATTCTGTATGGAATTGCCGCGATATAAGCGACCAAAGGAAATTATCTTTAGTGAGATTCCGCGAAATGCAACCGGGAAGATTGAGAAACCAAAACTACGTAAAATGTATGGCGCGGATCGCTTGGTAGCACAGGAAAATCAAGCATAAAATAACCAGCATACGCTGTAACAATGCTTAGGAAACTAAGCATAAAACAAATAACATACGTCGTTATAATGTTTAGAAAACTACCAAATACAAACACGCATAAAAGCAAGGGCATATCACAGTTGATATGCCCTGTTACTTATATTCTCACATTGTTTTTTAAAATGCAGATAGCAGCTATAACTGCAATAATTTCTTTGCATTATCTCCAAGAATTTTTGCTATGCTTTCTTCTGGAATATTGCAATTTTTTATAGCATTGATAGAGTCTAGCTGATCGCTCCAAGGACTATCGCTGCCCATGACAATGCGGTCAGCACCATGTTTTTGGATCATTACCGTGAACAGATCCGTGGACAATGGCGCGCCCTCACGGGGTGCTGAAGTCGTTGAAAAAGCAGTATCTAAATATACATCTCGTCCAATGATGCGATCCATAACCTGATCCCAACATCCCCAGCCGCCCATATGTGCCAGAACCATGCGGGACGGTTTGATTTCATCCAGCATATTGCATATGTGTACAGGAAGGGATTGTTCTTCTCCCGGAAAACCAATGTCGTATCCGGCATGTGTAATGGTGACCAAACCGTATTCTTCCGCACAGTCAATGATGCGCAAAAATCGGATATCATCAATCGCCACACCTTGATACACCGGATGGATCTTGATCCCCTTACAGCCATGGTCTGCAAGAAATTGAATGATTTCCCGGTAATTGTCATTATCCGGATGAATGCCGCCGAACGATAACAGTCCGGTTTCCTTGGTGTGTTCGTTGGTTTCCACTGCGACACGATTCACCGTTTCGAATTGATGCGGATTCGTAACCACAGGAAGAATAATAGACAGGTCAACACCGCTTTTATCCATGGATGCACGGAGTGACGCCTCAACACCACTTACGTGCGCACGCATCTTTGCTTTTTGTTCCAGACTTGCAATAGCCCGACTGGCGATTTTTTCTGGAAATATATGTGTATGAAAATCAATAATCATAACAATCCTTCTTTCTGTCATATAATAACTGCTATTGAGAGCATTTTCCATAACCATTAATTTTATGGTAAATCAATAAGTATCTAGTTGCCAGTATAGCATTTCCCGTAGCCGTCAACTTTATTATTCATCCATTAATATCCCAGTACCATTATTTTCCTAACGCAGTTTTTTGGGATACTGTATTCTCCTTGTCATAACAAGCAAACGTACTGTCTACCATTGCTTTGTCCGGTTTTGGAGTAAACAGACTGACAACCGGCACGATCACAAGTCCGGCCAACATCGCGATAGCACCACAGTTGATCGGTGACTGCATAATTACAGGGAAAGATTCTCTGCAGAAAATATTAGCGATCATCAATACGGAGCTAAAAATAAAGCAGACAAAACAGGACGCTTTGGTGACCCATTTTACGTACAGAGAGTACATAAATGGTGCTAAGAAAGAACCGGCAAGAGCACCCCAAGACACGCCCATCAACTGCGCAATGAATGTTACGGAGCTCTTATACTGGATCAAAGCTAAGATTGAAGATATTGCGATAAATACCACGATCAAAACGCGGATCAGTAATACCTGTTTCTTTTCACTCATGTTTTTCACAAAATTATCTTTGATAAAATCAATCGTCAACGTAGAGCTGGACGCAATAACGAGCGAAGATAATGTTGACATCGAAGCAGACAACACTAAGATCACGACTAAGGCGATCAGCACGGATGGCAGCCCGGATAACATGGTTGGGATAATAGAGTCAAAGCCGTTTGCCTCCACGTCGATCTGATCCGAGAACAGACGGCCAAATCCACCGAGAAAATAACTTCCACCGGCAACGATCATGGCAAAGATTGTTGAAATAATAGTGCCTGTCTTGATCGAGGACTCATCTTTGATGGCATAAAATTTTTGTACCATCTGTGGCAGCCCCCAGGTACCGAGCGATGTCAAAATAACCACAAACAAAAGACCAAGTGGATCAGGGCCAAAGAAAGAGGCGAAAATGCCGGGTGCTTTGGAAACTTCCGGATCGCTTATCTGAGCCAGACCATTCAAGGAAGCCATAAATCCGCCCTTGCTCATCAATACCGCAGCGATGACCGCAACAATGCCGACCAACATTATGATACCCTGAATGAAATCATTGATCGCCGTTGCCATATATCCGCCTGCAATAACATAAATTGCGGTAAGTACAGCCATAATGATGATACATACGGAATAGTCAATATCAAAAGCCATACCAAACAAACGTGATAATCCATTATAAAGAGATGCTGTATAAGGGATCAGGAAAATAAAAATAATGACGGAAGCAGCGACCTTTAGGGCGCGGCTGTTAAAACGTTCTCCAAAAAACTGTGGCATTGTTGCCGAGTCTAAGTGCTGTGTCATTATTCGGGTGCGTCGACCTAGGACAACCCATGCTAACAGCGAGCCGATCAGTGCATTTCCAATACCGGCCCAAGTCGCTGCAATACCATATTTCCAACCAAATTGTCCGGCATAGCCGACAAAGACAACGGCAGAAAAATATGAGGTTCCATAGGCAAAAGCAGTCAGCCAGGGACCAACTGAGCGACCACCTAATACAAAACCATTGACATCAGTAGTGTGTTTTCTGCAATACAGCCCGATACCGATCAAGACTGCAAAGTAAAGGATTAAAATTGCTAATTTCATACTTCTTCTCCATTTCTTTAGAATAGTTTATCTGCTGCGTATACATGCTCATATTCACATATAATAGCTTATTTGCTGTGTATACAAACTCATGTTCACAAAAGCATCTATGCAAAAACAGCAACTTTATCATACCATAGGTTGTGAAGTGCGTACAACGATTATATCGTTTAATTATAGGATTGTATCATGTTGTGGCAGAATGGAAAGATCATTGCGCAGGATCAAATAGCTCTTTGTTAGGTGCATCTGTTCCGCTTCTTCAGTCGTCTTTGACGTTTAGACGGAACAAATGAAAATTGCGTAAGGAAATAGCAAATCTTATCCGATATATTAAATAGCCGAAATATTACATAATGCGATTGGACGTTGTGATGTCGCGCAAGATGTGAGACGTTGGCGCAGATGACTCAGAGTGACATACAGTAAATGGAGGTAATGTATGAATCAGGTAGTGACAAATAGTGGTGCAGCAGCACAGTATTATGATGTGGCAAAGACAATGCAGAATAAGAAAGCAGCAAAGGCAGAGAATAATGCAGCCCCTGCAAAAAAAAGCAGCAGTACAGCGGCAGATAAGACGAATACATATGATAATCTTTCGACTAAAGCGAAAGCGTTGTTAGACGAGCTGAAAGATAAATATACCAATATGGATTTTTTTGTGGCAGATTTTAGCAGTGATGAGGAAGCACAGTCGATCATGTCTGCAGGGACTAAAGATTTTTCGGCGTTGTTTACCGGCGATGAACTGGAAAAGATGGCAAACGATGAGAGCTACAAGCAGGAAAGGCTCGACATGATCAATGATGCACTTGAGAAATTCAAGCAGCTTAAAGAACAGCTTGCCAACAAAGAGACAGAAGATGGTCAGAACGGCGCATCTTATGACGACATTGTGAAAGTAGGCATTGCTTTTCGTGATGATGGTACAGTGTCATACTTTGCGGAACTGGAGAAGTCTACAGCAAAGCAGAAAGAGCGCATAGAAGATGCAAAGGATGCCAAAGCAGAAGAGAAGAAGAAAGCCGCTCAAAAGGAAAAAGCTGCCGATCAGAAAGAGACCGTGAAGAAAAAGACAAAAGTCCAGGCATCATCCTACGAGGAGCTATTAGATAAATTACAGAAGGTTGACTGGAATACGGTGAAAGAAGAGGCCACCCAGTCTGTTGGACAGAAATTTGATCTTTCCGTATAGGAGCAAATTGTCCTAAAAATGGGACATAATAAAAAAGGAAACTAGAACGATGACCTTGAATCAATTAAAGTATATTGTGGAATTGTCCAAAGACAGTTCGATCAATGAAGCTGCCAAAAAACTGTTCATTTCGCAGCCGAGCCTGACTGCATCTTTGAAGTCGTTAGAACAGGAAGTTGGATTCGAAATTTTCGCGCGAACAAAGAGCGGCATATCTCTTACTGTCAAGGGACGTGAGTTTTTGGGCTATGCAAAGTCAGTGATCGAGCAATATGACATTTTGGATGCTAAATATATATCGCACAAAAATATCAAGCGTACTTTTCATGTCTCTATGCAGCATTACACGTTTGCGGTGAATGCGTTTGTATCAGTGATCGATCAGTATGGCATGGAAGAGTATGAGTTTGAGATCCATGAGACGAAGACGCATGAAGTCATTGAAAACGTCAAAAATCAGATCAGTGAAATAGGTGTGCTCTATTTGAATGCTTATAATCAGGCGGTGTTGCAGAAGATTTTTCGGGAGTCCGGGCTGGTATTTACACCGTTGTTTGAATGTGGGATTTATGCCTACATGAGTAAAAATAATCCGCTTGCGGGCAAGTCAAGCGTCACTATGGAAGAGCTGAATGATTATCCGTGTCTTGCCTTTGCACAAGGAGAAAGTAATTCGTTTTATTATGCGGAAGAAGTACTGAGCACCTATGCTTACAAGCAGTTGGTGCGTGCTAATGATAGAGCGACCATGCTTAATCTGATGGGTGGGATCAATGGTTATACATTATGTTCCGGCATTATTTGTGAGGAACTGAACGGTTCTGCGTTTTGTGCAGTTAAATTAGAGACAGACGAGAAAATGACCATTGGCTATATCGCGCGCAAAGCGTCAGTTATGAGTGAAATGGGTAATAAATTCCTTGAAGAGTTAAGCAAATACAAGGATAAGGTATTGGCGTAAATATAATAAAGGCGAGTAAGTATAACAAGTACCGCATAAGTATAATAATGCCGCATAAGCATAACAGTACTGCGTAAGTATAATAATGCTGCGTAAATATAATAATGCTGCGTAAGTATAACGAGTACCGCGTAAGTATAACAGTATCGCATAAATATAATAATGTTGCGTAAATATAACGTGTTATAGAAAAAAACTATAACACGTTATATTTTTTTGAGATTATGCAAAGATCGAAAAGAGTAGTATGATTCGAATATAGATAATTCCTATAGAGATAGTGGGAGAAAGGAGCAGCGCTTATGAGTAAAAGAAACTGGATCAAGGCATTTGCACCGTTAGATCGGCAGAGACTTCTCCAGACGGCAGCAGAATCGGTCAATTGGATTGAACAATATGGCCATGTAGATGGTGATGTGGAGAGCTGGGATGTCATGCCGGGCAAACAAGTGGAAAAGGATGCCTTACTTTTAGATGACGCGAGTTTGTATGCGGGCGCAGCAGGAATTGCATTATTATATTTGAAATATTATGTCGCGACAGAGCAAGAGAAATACTTACGCAAGGCGGAGGCAGGTATCCGTTATGTGATCCGTAAATATCGTGGCAAGGAGGATTTTGCGACGGAAGTACCATTTTTGCAGGGGGTCTACATCGGTTATTTGAATGGTCCGGCGGGAGGTGCCTATGTTGCAAAGGAACTCTATAGAATTACAGGAGAGGAACGTTATAAGCAGTTTGCGCTGACAGTTGCCGATGATGCGATCGAGGCAGCAAAAGACGAGCAGGGAGCACTTACTTGGTATGGGTTTTACGGCATATTAGGCGAAGGTGGTTTGATCCTATTTCTGCTCGACATTTATAATACGTTCGGCGGTGATAAATATCTGGATGCCGCGGCAAAAGCGGCAAAATATATTGCAGACCGCAAGGAAGATGCGCCGCAGGGTGGATACCGCTGGTACGTAATGGATACAGAGACTTTTCCGACAATTGGCAAAGCGGGTGGCTATTTTCCGGGATTTGAATATGGTGCTGCAGGCTGTGGTTATATTTTGGCAAGCGTATATGAGCAGACGCATCAGGAAGAATATTTAGACATTGCAAAGAAAGCGGCACAGTATATTCAAAATATTGCAGACTACTCCGAAGATGGCGAGGCAGCTTTGGTTAAGTATAACGATACGTATCTGACAGACCTGTATTATCTGGGAGTATGTCAGGGACCGATCGGCACCTCAAGATTGTTTTACAAACTGTATCGGATTACCGGAGACGAATCGTATAAAGATTTTGTCATTAAGTTGACCAATGGTCTGTTGGCAGCGGGTGCGCCAACGAAACATTCGGACGGTTATTGGAGAACGAATTGCTATTGCTGTGGTGCAACGGGAATGTTAGAACATTTTCTGC
The DNA here is from genome assembly GCF_054161275.1 of Jutongia sp. SJQ-6. The sequence goes on from NZ_CP195314.1 coordinate 2,367,743, forward strand.
ATGTACATAAGCTGACAGGTAATGCGGTATATCTGGATGCGGCCTATGAGGCGGCTGAGGCGATCATTGGTGAATCGACCTATCAGCACAAAGTGCGCAATTGGTATACGTCTTGGAACCGGCATGAACCGGACAGATCAGAGGCGTATGTGGGACTGTATCACGGAAGTGGCGGCTGCGCGGCATCGTTGCTGGCGTTGGCGCAGTACATAGAAGATAAGACATATTTACCGGGATACCTAGAAGATCCTTATCAAGATCTGTATGTATCGTAAATTGCAAAAAAGAAAGGAACGAGAATAGTTATGGCAAAGATTGTAAAAAATATTGAAGAATTAGTAGGACGCACACCGTTATTTGAGTTTGAAAAGTTTGAGGAAAAACACGATATCAAAGCACATTTGCTGGGAAAATTGGAGTATTTTAATCCATCGGGTTCCATCAAGGACCGCGCCGCTCTTAACATGATCAAAAAGGCAGAGGAAGATGGTATTCTTCACCCGGGAGATACGATCGTAGAAAATACCTCTGGAAATACCGGAATTGGGTTGGCTGCATTTTCTGATTCAGAAATATTGCGATGCTCAGCCAACGCATCATTATTTCATTAACCAGTTGGCCAATGAGGCCAATCCGGGAGTTCATTATGCGACAACCGAACCGGAGATCTGGGAAGATACGTATGCTCTTGGCCGCGAAATTGCACAGACGGATGGTGTGTTTTTGGGACAGTCTGCCGGTGCAGCACTGCACGCAGCAACTATTGTTGCCCAAAGACCGGAAAATGCCGGCAAAAATATTGTTGTTATTTTGGCAGATAACGGAATGAAATATTTAAGCACCAATATGTATCCACTTGATAAAAAAGTACAGTAATCAGCAGGTGAGATCTCGGTTGTATAATTTTTCCGGATTTCCACATACTAACTCCAAAGTGAATATGTAGCAAAAATGACAATTTGTTATTGCTAAAATATGGAATTGGAGGAAACATTGGTGAAAGCAACAGGAATAATCAGAAAAATTGACGATCTGGGACGAGTCGTAATACCGAAAGAAATTCGTCGTACTTTGCGTATCCGTGAAGGAGACCCGTTAGAAATTTATACAGACAGAGAAGGCGAAGTGATATTAAAGAAATATTCCATGATGGAGGATATGGGAATATTAGCACAGCAGTATGCAGATGCATTAGCGCAGACAACGGGACATCAAGTTGCGGTGACGGACCGGGAGCATATCATAGCTGCATCATCAGGCACGAAAAAATTGCTGTTAGATAAAGCAGTCAGCAGGGATTTGGAGCGTATGATCGACAGAAGAGAGAGCGTGGTCGCCTCCGGAGCAGGCAAAGAGTATCGGAAAGTGTGTGATGAGCCTGAGAACTTTGCATGGGAAGTGATCTGTCCAATCATATCAGAAGGAGATGCGATAGGGGCCGTTGTAATATTTACACGCAGCAAAGAGATGCCTTTGGGAGATACGGAGCACAAATTAGCTCGCGTGGCAGCAGGTTTTTTGGGAAGACAATTAGAACAGTAATTCAAACTTCGCACATCCGAAGCTGCCATCTGGTCACTTATTGCTTATTATGTAAGTAAAATAATAGCTATTTTGCAGCCAATAAAGTAAATTATTCTGCCATCAAGAAACTAAGACAATTGCCGCAGAACGCAGAGTTTTTGCGTGATTTCTTATTTTGTTAAGTCTCTGATGAATACATGCCTGAAGGAGTGTCTGAGATGTCCCGGTTTAGCAAGGTATCATCAATTTTTGGACGGGACGCTTTCGCTACGATGCGCTACGTCACGTTACTTAATGTCTCTGAAATACGAGACATAAGTAACGACGAGCGCAAAGTCCCTTTCAAAAATGATGAATACCTTACTTCCGGGACTTCGAGTTTCCGTAAGGCATGTAAATCATAAATCAGAGACAACAAAATCTAGAAATCACTGTGAAAACTAATTGCGGCAAGGCAATTGCTATAGTTTCTTCATGGCAGAACCCACAATATGGTGGTTGCAAAATATAATTAAACTATCGACATAATAAGCAATAAGTGACAACATGGTAATTTTTGATGTGCGAAGTTTGAGACAGTAATATAAGATCCATTGCCGAAAGGTGATGGGTCTTTTTTCTGTGCGAACCTGTTATCAATAATTGCATAAGCAATTCAATTTATGCTATAATAATTTGCAAAAGGAACCGGTGAAAATTAAAAAACGGGAGCAAAATATGGGAGATTTTTTGATCGTATCGCTTGCCGAAGAATTGCAGGCGTATGAGGATTTGGCGCAGGAGTATCAGGTTGGTTTTGAAATCAATGATTTTTATGATCCGCTTGTGTTTGAAGATAAGAAACGAAGAGAAGATATTATACAGAAATATCAGAAGGCCGGGATTCCGGCAGGAAGCACGATGCACGGGGCGTTCTATGATGTGTCGGTGTTTAGTTACGACCCACAGATCCGCGAGATTTCAAAACTTCGTATGCGACAGAGCATGGAGATTGCCCAAGAACTTTCGGTGAAAGGGGTTGTATTCCACACAAATTGGAATCCGATGCTTTCTAATATTGTATATGATGATCAGGTGGTTGACGGCACCTGTACATTCGTCCGGAAACTGTTAGAAGCATATCCGGAGATACAAATTTACATGGAAAATATGTTTGATAGCGATCCGGTTATTTTACAGAAAATATCCGAGCAGTTATGCGTATATTCTAATTTCGGAGTATGTTTGGACTATGCACATGCGCATTTATCGGATACGCCGATCGAGGAGTGGATCAAAGCACTGCGGCAATATATTCGACATATCCATATAAACGATAACGATCTGCGAAGGGATCTGCATCTTGCTGTTGGGGATGGCAGGATCGACTGGGAATTGTTTTGCAGATATTATCAAACATATTTTGAAGAATGCAGTGTACTGATCGAGACGACAAAACCGGATAACCAGCGGCGGTCGTTGGAGTATTTACGAAAGAAACTATAGAACACTGTTTTTGCTAAATGACATAGAAATGGGGAATCACAATGGAACAGCAAATAACATATAGTGCAGAGCAGATGCTCGAAGACATATTTTTATATATGAGTCAGTTGGTCGATGAAAAAGATTTTTCCAAGGTCGTTTCACTGCTGACGGATCTTGGCCGTGTGCTGGCGCATTCTGAGCGCGCATCATTTTGGTACTGGGATGCGAAACATAAGCAGTACTGGACGTTAGCTGCGGTGGGAAGTGACAAGATTACAGTACCCGAGGGGAGCGGGATCATAGATGCATCCATCCAAAATAAAGAAACGATCGTGATTAATGATCCGTATCAGGATGAACGGTTCAATCCGGCGGTGGATAAGCAGACAGGATTTGTGACAAAGTCTATTTTGTGCATGCCGGTAACGAATGCCAAGGGTAAAGTGATCGGGGCGTATCAGGCGATCAATAAGCTGAATGCAGACGGAACGGCGGGGACGTTTGATGAGAAAGATAAGAAACATCTCACATTAGCGGCTGTTTATTGTGGCAAAACATTGGAGTCCTATTTGTTGGACACGGAGATTCGTATAGATCCGTTGACAGGGCTGACCAATCGCCGCGGATTTTATGAGTTTTATGAGGAAGCCGTGTCAGATCCACAAAACGGAACGGCGTCCATAATTATGTGTGATATTGATTTTTTCAAGAAAGTAAACGATACCTATGGACACAACGCAGGTGATGCCGTATTACAAAGAATAGCAGCGGTGCTGCAAGAGCATGTTGCATCTGAAGATGAGGCGGTGCGATGGGGTGGTGAAGAATTTATCCTGATGTGTATGGATTGTCCGCTTGTCAAAGCACAGGAGATTGCAGAACATATTCGAGAGATCGTCGAGCATATGTCGATCGAATTTGAGGAGCATCATATTGCGGTAACGATGTCTTTTGGAGTATATCAGCTAGACGGTGATCAGACGATGGATCAAAACGTAAAGCAGGCAGATGAACGTTTGTATCAGGCAAAAACTACCGGACGAAACCGGGTTGTTGTTTGATTAGAAAGGTGTGGATACAAAAATGGCAGAAATAAAATCTGTTTTTATTAGTTATAGTTCCAAAAATAAAGAGTTGGTTCATAAGATCGTCCGCGTGCTAGAACATATTGGAGTATCCTATTGGAAAGCACCGGATATGATCCCGGTGGGGTCAAATTATGCTAGAGAGATTCCGCGTGCAATCAGAGAATGTGATCTGTTTTTGCTAATCTTATCTAAGGAATCGCAGGAATCGGTATGGGTAGAAAAAGAGGTTGACAGTGCGATCTGTTATAAAAAAAATATTGTTCCGTTTAAGATTGACGATACGCCAATGAACGATACATTTAGTTTCTATTTGAATAACGTACAGATGATCCCATATTATTTGGGAGAGGTAGCTGCGGTAAAGAGTTTGTGTGAACAGCTGCAGCCATATACGACAGGAGGGACATCCGGCGAAGGCATCCAAGCATTTATGGATCAGACAAAAAGTGTCGAGGCAGCCGCAGGAAAAAAGTCACAGACTGCGGACAGTGGCCGGACAAATGACAGGATGGTATCGTCTAAGCCAAAATTTCGCCCGCTTAAAAATAACACCGGACAGTTTGGATCTTTGGCGCGCTATTCGGAGGAAGATGTTCCGGGAGAAATCTATACCGTTGGTACACGGATGTGTGCCGAGGGGTTATCGCTAAATAGAATACCAATGGATTGTAAATATTGTGGTGAAGGTGTAGAAAAGATTGCACGAGGCGTTTATCGTTGTAAGGTATGCGGCAGGGAAAATTACGATTATTTTCAGACGGTACGCTTGTATTTGGAGCGCTTCGGAGCAACTCCGGCGTTGATCATAGAACGCGAAACAGGGGTGCCTCGCAAAGCGATCGAACAGTTCTTGCGGCAGGAATATTTAGAGATACCAAGGCAGTCACCGATCCGTATGTCCTGCGAAAACTGTGGTGCGCCAATTCGAACCGGTTATTTGTGCGATCAGTGTAAAAAGCTGAAAGGATTTTCGGTCAACTACGGTCAAAGCGGCAACTGGCGTTCTTCGCGGTAGATATCGCGTATTTGGAAAGAGGATGTATAATGCTGAACACTGAGTAAGTGCAAGTGTAGGGCGAGGAAAACAGTGTGTCGGGGAAGGAGTTCTGCTTATGGAGAAAATTATTTGGGTGATTGGGGATGATCGTCTCGAAATGATCGAGGCGCAGAGACGGATCAATGCGGCAGGATCAATGCGCGCACTTTGTCTGCTTTCCTTTGAGGCGGTTCAGAAAGCCGCACTGGCACAGGAGGAGGGGGAGCGGTCGAGAATCAGTACGCCTTCTCTTATTATCTTTGACTATCAAATGGCAAAGAAAGAAGATTTTGCCAGTGTTCTTTTTCTGCGCAAGCAGCAGTCGCTAGGCGGTGTTCCTTTGTTTTTTATGACCGAAAAACGCAGCGAAGAACTGGATGAGGAATGTTACGAAAAGGGTGCCACAGTCGTTGTACATAAGCCGTTTTCGCGAGCGGGTATCATGCGTATCGAGCGAACGGCGTGGCAGCATGAGGCAACGAAAAACTACGAGATCATGTTGCAAAAACAGGCAGGAGATCTGCAGGAGGCAAAAGAGATCATTCGGCTTAACAAACAGCTCCAGTCAAGAAATCAATTGCTGCATCAGATTTTTGGACGTTATTTCTCAGATAATGTCGTTGACAGCATTTTGGAAGATCCCAAAGGTGCGGTTATTGGAGGTGAGAAGCGAAAGCTTACGGTGATGATGGCTGATCTGCGTGGATTTACCGCAATGTCAGAAAGCATGACGCCGGAGGCGGTAACGGATATTCTTAATTGTTTCTTTGATGAAATGCTGCAGTGCATTACCAAATATTACGGCGTGGTGATCGAGTTTTTGGGAGATGCCATTCTTGCCGTGTTTGGAGCATCTCCAGATTCTGAGGCACAGATTGAAGAAGGAATTACAGCCGGTATAAAGATGCAGAAAGCGATGGCAAAGGTCAATGACTATATTATTTCCAAAGGGCTGGTGCCGCTAGAGATGGGAATTGGCATACATCGCGGAGAAGTATTTATCGGAAATTTCGGATCAGAAACGATGATGCGATATAACGTCATCGGTCAGGCCGTTAATGAATGTTCGAGAATAGAGGGTGCGAGTGTCGGTGGTCAGGTACTCGTATCCTATGATACCGTACAAAACGCAAATGCGGCGATCAAGACGGACGGGAAATTTACGATACAGGTCAAAGGGATTTCCACACCGTTAAAAGTATATAGTGTAACAGGAATCGGAACACCCTATAGCTGCAATCTGGCTCACCATAAACTGGCCGGCTTTTTTTGGCGTGGTCGGCTTCAATGCACGATTCAGTGCATTGAAGATGAGCTGGTGACCGATCAGACCTTGCGCGGAAAGATTGTTTTACTGACGCTCGATCGCAATCTTCGAATCGAATTGGAAGATAAGATAGAACCGGATATTCCGTTGTATTCGGATATGGAAATCTATTTGGAGACAAACAGGAATACCGATACAGATACGGGTGACGGGAAGAAGCCGGGGAATGATGTTCAGGCTACAGGCTGTGACAGGATATATGCTAAGATCTTGAAAAGGTCACAAGGTGTGATCGAGGTACATATCACCTATGGGTTTGAAGTGATCGAGAAATATACCTATCCCATGCATCCGTATATGCATCCGTATCCATGGATTATATATTGATCTGACAAAAAGGAGACGCAAATGGAGAATGCAATGTTTGAACGGTTAGAACTTCAGAGTGACGATATCCTGCAGGCATATTATATGCGCAGCCAGTCTTTGCTGTTGTTAGAATATGCAGGGACGCTGGAAGAAACTTTGGGATTTTCGGACAGTACAGATAAGCCGCAGGCAGTACTTGCACAGATGGCGGCTGCAGAGTCACCGACAAATGGCGAAAAGCTGCAGCAGGCAGAATATTTTCTGGCATTTACGGAAAAAAACGGAGAAGTGTGGCTGTATTTTTACAGCAGGACGAATGCCGTTCGCGCAGTCGATCTGCTTGACAGTATTGTTGAGGAAATGGGACTTGTTAAAGGGAATGCTGTTTCCGCGAGTGGACGCGTTCCGGCAGCTCTTTTCAAGGCACATATGACAGGGATGGATGCTGCAGATTATATGGAATTTGTGCAGGGAAAAGTAGCAGAATATTTCGAGGAAGACACGTGCATCGATGCGCTGCAGTATGCGAAAATGCATGAGAAAGAGATATTGGAGATGGATCGTTACCGCAAGAAGAGGATCAGCTGGGCGTTTGTGCCGACCGATCGGATTGCGGCTGCAGGAACGAAACTGGCGGTTAAATCCTTGGAAAATGAAACAGGTATTACGATCGTTGCAGATCCGGATATATACATTATGATCGGCAGACGCGGGGAAGTATACCACATCCGAAGAGATAAATTTTTGGCGACATATGAACCGACGGAAGAACCGCTGGACATTTTTACGCAAATGCTGGATTTTATTCCGGTGGTAGAGACCGTTTCGGATGGAGGATATATCAGTATTGATGAAATGGCAAGGTTATGTTATCCAAAAACACAGGCAGTGATATGTTGCCAGGAGCTTAAGAAACGCACCAGAGTATTTTCGAAAAATAGTGAACAAGAGTATTTTTTGGGGAGACCGGGCGATTATCTGGCGGTGAGACTAGATGACATTACCGATATTTATGTGATACAGCGTGATATATTTGCGGAAACCTATGAAAAGGTTCAAATATAGAAACGGGGGCACAAAACGCAAGACATAATGCGGGAGGACAAAAGTATGTTAGAAACTTTGGAGCAGTGGGGCTGTGAGACTGAAAAAACAATGGAGCGGTTCTTAGATGACAAAGAGTTTTACCAGGAATGTTACGATCTTTTCATTGGCGGAGAAGGATTGGAGCACTTGAAATGCCAACTTGACGAAGGGCGGATCACAGATGCATTTGTGAATGCACATGGAATGAAAGGAACAGCGTCCAATTTGGGACTGGTTCCTATTGCGAATATATTGAGCAAGATCGTAGAGCCGCTTCGCACCGGCAAAACAGATGGTGTAATGGAGCAATATGATCAACTGTGTGCAATATGGAAAAAGTATGCGACATTGTGCAAAAATAATTAAATATCTTTCTACATGTGTAGAATGAGATGAAAATATGTGAAAAATGCCTGTTTTTCGGACAGAATTCGTGAAAAACCTTGACAAATGCTTGTATAAAGGGTATAACTAGACTTGTAAGTTTTTACGGAAATATTAATTTTTGAGGAGGATTAAATCCATGAACAAGACAGAATTGGTAGCAGCTATGGCTGAGAGTGCTGACCTTTCTAAGAAAGATGCAGAGAAGGCTTTGAAGGCTTTTATTGAGGTTGTAACAGATGAGTTAAAGAAAGATGAGAAAGTACAGTTAGTTGGCTTTGGAACTTTCGAAGTAGCTCAGAGAGCAGCTCGTGAGGGTAGAAACCCACTTACTGGCGAGAAGATGCAGATCAAGGCATCTAAGGCTCCTAAATTCAAAGCTGGTAAGGCATTAAAGGATGCTGTAAACTAAGATTTTTGGATTTGTAATCACTGGAGAGCTGCAGAAATGCAGCTCTTTTTTCCTTTATAGGGAGCTTGTCGTTTCCTATAAAGGAAAAAAGATTAATGGAAATTGCTGCCAAGCAGCGTGACATCATCGCAAAGCGCTGGTTTTGCAATTTTAATATAAGAGGAGAGAGTGAACATATGAGACTGGACAAATATTTAAAAGTTTCCCGTTTGATCAAACGCCGCCCGGTAGCCAATGAGGCTTGTGATGCCGGACGTATTCAGGTTAATGGCAAAGTTGCCAAAGCATCGTTGAATGTAAAAGTAGGCGATATTATTGAGATCACATTTGGTGATAAAGTCGTTAAGGTTGAAGTATTGAGTATCGAAGAAACCTACAAAAAGGATGAGGCAAGAGAGTTATATAAGGTATTGTGATCTTAAATCAATTCCCTGCATAACATGCTCCAAAACATCATATCGTATTGTATTAATTTCATAGGTTACATTTGCTGCATATCGGTCTTAGCATAAATAAAGCCATGTCCTCATACATTATAAAGAGTGGTTGGTAAACCGGCTGCTGAGGAGTGGTTGGTAAGCCAGCTGATAAAGAGAGTGGTTGGTAAACCGGCTGCGAATAAGATTCGTGATGTAAATATCACGCCGGCGGCAAAGTGCGAAATCACAGCAAAGTTTGCGGACTGAGAAAGGAATGTAACCTATTATGGAAGAAAGACGAATGGAAGATAAGACCAGAATGATACATAAAGTATATTTGAATGCACGCAAGTCTGCGGTATTATCCGGAGTTCGGGATGTGTTGTCTTTTGACGCCAAGGAAGTGTATTTGGAGACGGAACAGGGCGTTCTGCTGATCCAAGGAGATGAGCTGCATGTTAATCGCCTTTCTTTGGAGAAGGGAGAAATCGATATTGATGGGCGGATCGACAGTTTTGCTTATTCTGACAGGGAGGAAACTCAGAAAAAAGCAGCTTCTTTTCTGAGCAGAATGTTTCAATGATGGAAGTGATACTGGGACAACTGCGATTCATTTTGTGGATGATGTGCGGGGGAATGGCAATCTTGGCCGGATATGATGTTTTGCGCTTGTTTCGTTGGCTGGTGCCGCATGGCGCCGTGTGGATCGCTGTGGAAGATCTGTTTTTTTGGGGCGCTGCCAGTGTTCCGGCATTTATTTTATTCTTAAAAATGCACGATGGACAGATCAGATGGTATGGTGTGGTTGCACTGCTTAGTGGGATCGTGTTGTATGAGGTCGGCATTAGCAGGCCGGTCCGCCGTATGCTTTGTCGGATCTTTGCACCGATACGAACGAAATTGCGGCGTCACTGTGCTGCAGTATTTCATAAACTGAAGAGAGTCTGGCGTGTATTATACTTAAAATTGCGTAGCGCTGTATCATGCTCTCAGCAGAAAACCTCGAAAAACGGAAGAAAACACTAGTAAATTACCACAAAAATTCTATAAAATTACTATATTTTTTGTACAAATTATGTTATAATGAATCCTGCGGAGTTCGGCAAAGTGCGGACGAAGCAGGGTTTTTGAATTGCAGAAAAAGAGGAGGAATGATTATGCGGAACAGGTTTATGAGAAGAGCAGTTGTGTGTATCCTTGCACTGGCAATGATGTTATCTTTTGACGGCGTGTCTACGATCGCATCTGCGGCAAAGGCAAAGGCGAAAGCACCAAAGATTAGCAGCAAGTCTATTGTTGTTAAGGTAGGTTCTTCTAAGAAAGTAACCATCAAAAACAAACCAAAGAAGGCAAAAGTAACATGGAAATCTAAGAACAAAAAGATTGCAAAGGTAAGTAAGTCCGGTAAGATTAAGGGCATGAAAGCCGGCAAGACAACAGTAACGGCAACTGTTAAGTACAAAAAAGGCAAAAAGACAGTCAAAAAAGTATTGAAGGCTAAAGTTACCGTTAAGAAGAAGAAAGCGGCTGCAAAAGCAACCAAGAAACCGACTACGACGAAGGCACCGGCAACCACGAAGGCACCGGCAACCACGAAGAAGCCGGTTGCAACCAAGGCACCAACGGTAACGAAGACACCGGTTCCGGCACGTACACCGGAGGCTGATCCGAAGCCGGCAAATGTTGTGGCTGACGGTAAAGTATCTGACAGCAACTTGACAACAGAGCATAAATCACGTTATGGAGCAGTTACAAAAGATAACGGAATGATGCGTACCAACCTGTCTGCGCAGGATATTACCCCGGCAATGGGAATGGGTTGGAACATCGGTAACTCTTTGGAGCAGACTGGAGCAGGAAGCATCGAGACTATGACAGATGCAGAGAAAGCAGCTTTGACAGATGCAGATTGGGTAAAGGGCTATGAGACAAATGCCGGCAACCCGGTATCTACGCAGAAGTTATTTTCCGGCTTGAAACGCTATGGCATCAATACGATCCGTATCCCGATCGCCTGGTCCAATATGATGGTTCAGGAGAAACAGAGCGATGGAAGTACATATTATCGTATTAATGAAGCATATTTTGACCGCGTTGAAGAAGTTATCAATTACTGCTTGAACGAGGAAATGTATGTTATCATCAACGACCATTGGGATGGTCAGTGGTGGGGCATGTTCGGTGATGCGGACTTGTCTGTAAGAGCACAGGCTTGGAAGAAATATGAAGATATGTGGACACAGATCGCTAATCGTTATATTGATTATTCTGACCGTTTGATCTTCGAGGGAGCCAATGAGGAATTGGGTGAGCGCTTAAATGACAACTGGAAAGGTACCGGCGGTACCAAGGGCGTTTTAACGCGCAAGGAAACGTATGCATTAACAAATGAGATCAATCAGAAGTTTGTTGATATTATTCGTAAATCCGGTATTAATGCGGATGGAACCAAGAACAACAACTATTATCGTATGCTTTTGATCCCGGGTTATGATACGAACCTTCATCAGACCTGTGGTGATAAGTATTCCAACAAGGCCGGTGACAAATATACCAACAACCCGACGGAACCAAACGACGATTACACGTATACCATGCCTACCGATGTAAGCGAAAATGGTATCTCCAAGTTGTTTGTATCCATTCATTATTACGATCCGCTTGGATGGGGTATTGCAAAGACATCTGCAACCTATGAAACCCCAAAGGGGACTTCTACTTTTAAGGATACTTGGGGCAGCGAAGAAGATTATGCAGCGATGGCGGAAGACTTTGAGTCGATCAAAGAAGCCTATACAAGCAAAGGCTACGGCGTGATCTTTGGCGAATTTGGCTGTGTATCTGTGAATAAGGACGGCATCCCAGAGTACTTCAAGGAGTTCTTCCAGAGCTGCCAGAAGTACGGCGCAGTTCCGGTAATGTGGGATGAAGGTGGTATTGTAGATCGTAAGGGAACAGGCAATGCAGCATATGCATACTTTGTATATGAGGATATTGGACAGGTATTCTGTGAAGTTATGGGCAAAACAGTTACCCTGAAAGAAGCTGCATCGAAGCTTACTACAATGACCGGTAAGCCGGAAGATCCGGTAGCAGAAAATCAGGATCCGCTTGTTGTGGCAACCTGGAATGGTAACTTTATGCGTAACACCAATGGTTCAGGTTCTGTCAACTACGATGAGCTGCAGAAAGTATTTGGTAAAAACAGTGTTATGACAATGGCTGGAAATACGACAGGAGCTATGTTTGAAACATTAAGTACAACGACCAACAGCAATTATCCGGATCTTAAGTTGGAAGCTTCCAGTGATACATATCGCTGGCACGCCCATTACAACTTAGTCAATGGCAAAGGTGAGAGTGACTGGTCACAGATCAAAGAGCCTGGTATTCGTATTACCATGCATGACGACATGATCAGTAAATCTGCACAGCTGCAGCTTGTATACACGAACGGAATGTGGCAGGGAGACGATACGTTTGAGTGGAAGTATGAGTCTACGTATGAGCAGGTAGAGTCAGTATCCGGCAGCGAGTATACGAAAGAGCAGATTGCAGCTTTGCCATCCACAGTGAATTACTTTAGCAAGGAAGGTGAGGCATTTAGCGATTCTTTACCAAAACTGGATGAGAACAACCAGCCAATCCTTGCAGAGACGGCATGGCAGGGTAAGGCACTTCATTTGAATCCGAAGTATCTTGCAAACGATCCGATCATCCTGCTTACATCTAACACGTATTTAGGTGTAGATTTTGTTAAAGTTGAGATCGTAGATCTTGCTTATACATCAGATGGTAAGGATTATGTGAAAGCAGAACAATAAAAAGCAGTATTTCACAGCGTTATGCGGTGACGTGCACAGTAGGCAGGCCCTTCAGAAATGAAGGGTCTGTCTTAATTGCTAAAAATGGTGATCTATTCACGAAAAAGGGTTGCGAAAACCGCATAAAAGAGTTATAATATTACTACAAAGTAAGAAGTGAGCAGCTTCTTAAAATGTACGGTTTTGCAGACGATTGAGAGTCTGCGTTTTTTGTCAAAAGGGATATACAATATATGGTATGTCAGCGAAGAGCTGTACACAGAATATAGTTCGGTAATGTATATGCTGTTTGATGGGGTAGTTATTTATAATGATTCCCTGCGGTGATAAGTATGTGGAGGTGGTTGTAAGATGTCAGCGAGTCGTGGCAAGCGACGAGGGAAAAAGAAATTGAGTCCGTTCACGTTAGCGGGCGTCATTGTACTTTGCCTTGTACTGTGCGGTACAGTTACATATAAGACCGCTACACTGAAATCACAAAGTAAGTCTTATCAGAAGCAGATTGAACAGCTTAAAGAGCAAAAGTCCGAACTTAAAGATGAGCAAGCTGAGATTAAAGAGTTTAAGAAGCATGCTAAGACAGATGATTACGTGGAGGAGATTGCAAGAGAGAAATTAGGGCTTGTACATAAAGGGGAGATTGTATTTAAGCCTGAGAAGTAAAAACAAGATCATGTATAGGGTTTACTGATTAGAAAGCAATGATCTTGAATGATTTCGAATTCTACGCCTTCATTTATATTAACCGATTTTCGTGAAGCATTTGCAAAAGGGGTGTTTTGTAAATGCGGAACGGAATAGGATCCAAAACAGGGAAAGCCGGTTCTGCGTGAGCCGGCTTTTTCTGTTGCCCTTATTTTAGAAAATGAAGCAGCGTCGTTTCGAAGGGTGCGGTGTCGATTTCTTTTTTTTCGTGGTACTGAGATTTGACAAAATTTGCAACTATTGTTTCCTATACTTTGTCTCACGCTGTTCGGGACAGGCAGTCTGATCCCGAAAAATCAGGCAAGATAAGGAGTAGTGTGCAATGAAAACAATTCAGAAAAAAATGTTAGTGCAGGTGTTGCTCGGCTTTTTGCTGGGAAGAGTGTCTATTTACGGAATGAATCCGGTGGCACCTGCCTTTTTTGCGGCAGGGTTTGCAGAGGGTGGCGCCGTATTACCGGTTGCCATTACCATATTACTGGGGATGAGTACCGTATTTGCATTGGACACGGTGTTGGCGTATGGGGCCGGAATGTTAGCGCTGTGGCTGGCTGCAGACTTTTTGAAAAGGCGGAGGATAACGGTAAAGATGGGACATGCCGCCTTTTTGTTGGCAGCGGCAACATGGGTCATGTCGGGAACAAGGTATTTGCTTGTTCCGTATAGTGGAACAAGTATTTTTTTGGCAACGCTTGAAGCAGTATTGATGCTTGCTGTCACAAGAATTTTTCATGGAGGTATTGTGTATTTGCTGCATGGGACCAGAGAATCGCGACCGGGCAAAGAGGAGGTCATCAGTTTGGGGGTCCTTGCAGGGGCCGCATTATGGGGATTTCCGCGGGAGTCGTTTACAAAGCTATCTTTGACGGAAATTATGATCTGGATACTGCTTGCATTTACAGGGTATTTAGTGGGATTGTATCTGCATCCGATGGAAAGTGGCAATGAATGGAAAGAGCTTATGAAGCACAGACTCCATGAATTTTCAGATTCGTTTCAAAAATTATCCAAAGCATTAGCCAATCAGTCAGATAAGCAGTTTCGTATGACGAGGCATGAGATGCGTGAGTTTATGGATGGCATTTCTGAACAGGTCTGTGATCGGTGTGAAAATCGCGAAAATTGTATGGGACAGCTGGAGCTTGCAAGCTCAGAGATGTTTGGAACCTTGCTGTTAGCACAGGAACAGGGGATATTAGTGCCCGAACAAATGCCGGCACGTTTTCTGCGGGAGTGCATACATTTAGAGCGTTTTGTTTCGGAGACAAATCAAAATCTGCAGATGGCACGTATGATGATGGGCGTACAAAATAAAATGTCGGAGAATAGACAGGTCATTGCAGGACAGATGGAGGAAGTTGGCAAATTGGTAGGCGGATTGGCAGAAGAGATGGAACGCACAAGAGATCTTCCGGCAGATGCTGCAGGAAAGGTAGGCAAGAAACTGCAGGCAAAACGGGTAAAAGCGCTAGGGATCATGTTTTACGAGAAAAGGGATGGAAGGCTGGAAATACATATGCGTGCGCGCACTGTGCGTGGTCGGCTGGTTACTGCCAAAGAGGTTGCTGCCGTATTGCAGGAAGTGCTCCAAAAACCGATTCGTGTAGGAGAGCAGTCCAGGCAGATCGTCAGCCGTGATATGACATATTTTGTGTTTGAAGAGGATACGCCGTTGGTGGCGGAAGCGGGTGTTTCCAGAAGAGTCAAGGATGGTGAAGAAGTATCCGGAGATGTATTTACCTGTTTGCCTTTACCAAGCGGGGAGATGCTTATTGCATTATCTGATGGCATGGGGAGTGGGCAGGATGCTTTTTCGGAGAGCAGTCTGGTGATCGAGTTATTGGAGCAGATGGCGGAGGCGGGATTTTCGCAGACTTCTGCACTTAAACTGATCAATTCCGTGTATTTATCCTGTGAGGAAACAGAGCGCTATGTGACGGCAGATATTTTGGTGCTGAACCTATATAAAAAGCATTGTCAGTTGTTAAAAAACGGTGCAACAGCTACTTATCTGTATCATGAGGGGGAGATTACATGTGTCGAAGGCCAGGCGCTGCCGATCGGAGCGGGAAAGGATGTAATCCCGTATACAAGAAAAATGGACATATCTGCAGGGGATTATGTTATAATGATGACAGATGGCGTAGCAGATATGCTGCCCGGTATGGAACACGGACTGGCCGGATTTATGGAACAGTGGCAGGGACGCCCCCCGGAAGAAATCGCAGATGCATTATTAGAAGAAGCAATCTGTGAGTGTGGCGGCAGTGTGCCGGACGATATGAGTGTGATCGTTACGGAAATCAGTGATAATTTGCGGACACAGAAATAGAGAGGATAGAGCAAAACGTGAAGAAAGTATACGATACGATAAATCAATATTGCGTAGAACATGAGCTGTTAACGAACGGAGACGGCATTGTGATCGGTTTATCCGGTGGGATGGATTCGGTATGCCTGCTGCAGGTATTAGCGGCACTAAGAAATGAGTGGCAGCTTCGGCTTGTCTGCGTACACGTACATCATGGGATCCGAGGAACGGCAGCAGATGAAGATGCGGCTTTTGCACAGAGACTGGCAGCTAAATATAACATTTCTTTTCGACTATATGAAATGGATATTCCACAGCTTGCCAAAGAACAGGGATTATCGGAGGAAGAGGCAGGCCGTAATTACCGTTATCGGTGTTTTGAAGAAGTGCGAAAAGAACTGAATTTTGACAAAATTGCAGTAGCGCATCATCGAGATGATCAGGCTGAGACTGTTCTATGGCAGATCTTGCGGGGGAGTGGTTTGCGGGGCGTGTGCGGAATGCGCGCCGGGCGCGCTAATATTATTCGACCGTTATTGTGTCTGGATCGACAGCAGATTGAGCAGATAGTCCGGGGAAACGGGGACGGTTGGAGAGAGGATGCCACCAATCGAGAAGAAAAATACACGCGTAATAAGATCCGTAACCGGGTATTTCCTTATATAGAGCAGGAAATACAGCCGATGGCGCGCAGACATTTGGTGGAACTGGCAGAAGATTGTCAAAGAGCGTGGGATTATATAGAGCGTCAAATGTTGGAACAATATGAACGCTTGGTATATCGTGATGGAGATACCTTTTGTTTTTCCGTGGATGAGTGGAAACAGGTCGATCCATATTTGCAGGGACAACTGTTGATGCATATAATGGAACAGGTCTGTGGAAGCCGAAAGGATATCGGCAGAGTGCATGTTGATGCACTGCTTCGGCTGGCAGAAGGCGCGACCGGCAAACGGCTGGATCTTCCATATCACATGCGAGCAGGCAAAGATTACGACAAGATATGGATCCGGGTTGACATGCAGTCCAATGTGCATCGCAATACGCTGATTCCGCTACGGTTCGATGAGCGGACCGTGTTACAGGATTCGAACGGACAGGAGATGGTAATTACGTTACGGCTGACACAGCGAGATGATTTGCCACAAAATGTTCCGAAAAATGACTGTACGAAATGGTTTGATTGTGATAGAATGTATGCTGATGTTTTGGCTGATCCGACAGAGAAAGAGGCGGATCGCGGACATTTTGATAGAGACAACGGACCGGTTTGGCGGTTCCCGCAAGAAGGAGATTACTTGCAGTTGACGGGCGCAGGCGGGACGAAGACACTGGCGCGTATCTTTATCGATGCTAAAATCTCGGTTGACAAAAGAGGCAGTATACCGGTACTTGCAATGGGAAAACATATTATCTGGATTCCGGAGCTTGGACGTGTAAGTGCTGCTTTTTACGTGACAGAGGCAACAAAACACATTATTACAGCGCAGTTAGCGCACAATATCCAGACGAAGGAGAAAGGTGGAGTATCATGAAAGAAGTTATTCATGAAATGTATAGTAAGGAACAAATTGATCAGATGGTAACGGAGATCGCAACACGCATCAATAAGGATTATGAGGGAAAGCAGATCCATATGATCTGTATTTTGCGTGGCAGTGTCTTTTTTTGCGCAGATCTTGCTAAGAAAATTACCGTGCCGGTTTCTATGGATTTTATGGCAGCATCCAGCTATGGAAATGAGGTCAAAAGTTCCGGACAATTGATGATCACGAAAGACCTTGACGATGATATTGATGGTCGTCACTGCCTGATCGTGGAAGATATTATCGATTCAGGAAACACACTATCTAAAATTTGTGGACTGCTTGCAGCACGCAATCCAGCCAGCCTGAAGATTGCCACATTGTTGGATAAACCGGATCGTAGAGAAGTAGATGTAGAGGTAGATTACACTGGTTTTGTCGTTCCAGACAAATTCATCGTAGGCTATGGACTCGATTATGCACAGAAATATCGTAATCTTCCTTATCTGGGTGAGGTGGAATTTGTAGACGAATAAAAGGAGATGTTCATGAACAGACAGATGAGATCAGGTGGAGCTGGTTTTTATGTGCTCGTACTCGCGATCATTGGAATTGCGATGTATATTTCGAGTATTATGACTAGCAGCACCGGCAGTCAGTATAATGTGGAAGACTTCAAGCAGGATGTGAAAGCAGGTAAGGTCACTTCCGTGGAGATCACGCCGAATGAGGAAACACCGACAGGTGTTGTGCGTGCGAATTATGAGAACAAGCGAAGTAAACATTTTAATTGTACTGACATAAAAGATGTAGAAGAGATTATAAAAACAGACAGCAAACTTGCACAAAATTATGTTATCAACGACGTGGATAAACCGTCTTGGATCATTACCGTATTGCTGCCGTGTGGATTTGGATTAGTAGCGTTGTTTTTGCTGTTTACCTTTTTGTCCGCACAGACAGGTGGAGGAGCCGGCGCAAGTGGCTCGAAGATGATGGATTTCGGTAAGAGCCGGGCAACCAGGATCGACCCGGATTCTCCAAATGCAAAGAAGTTTATTGATGTTGCCGGCCTTAAAGAAGAGAAAGAGGAATTAGAAGAGATTGTAGATTTCTTGGATAAACCGGCAAAATATACCGATGTAGGAGCAAGAATCCCAAAAGGAATCCTGATGGTAGGCCCTCCGGGAACCGGTAAAACGCTGCTTGCCAAAGCAGTGGCAGGAGAGGCAGGAGTACCATTCTTTAGTTTGTCGGGTTCTGATTTTGTGGAAATGTTTGTTGGTGTCGGCGCGTCCCGTGTGCGTGACTTATTTGCAGAAGCGAAGAAGAATGCACCGTGTATCATCTTTATTGATGAGATTGATGCTGTAGCCCGCAAGCGTGGTTCCGGCTTAGGCGGTGGACACGATGAGCGTGAGCAGACCTTGAACCAGATGTTGGTTGAGATGGATGGTTTTGGCGTCAATGAGGGGATCATTGTAATGGCGGCAACGAACCGCGTGGATATTTTGGATCCTGCGATTTTGCGACCGGGACGTTTTGACCGTCAGGTAACGGTTGGCAGACCGGATGTGCGTGGTCGCGAGGAAATATTACGTGTACATGCGCGTGGCAAGACACTTGGCGACGATGTTGATCTGAGCAAGATCGCACACACGACGATCGGCTTTACCGGAGCAGATCTGGAGAACTTGTTAAACGAGGCTGCGATCGCCTGTGCCAAGGATGGACGCAGTTTCATTTCGCAGGAAGATGTAGATAAATCCTTTATCAAGCTTGGTATTGGTAAAGAGAAGAAGAGCCGTATCGTATCCGAACACGATCGTAAGATCACAGCATACCATGAGGCGGGTCATGCAATCCTGTTCCATGTATTGCCGGATGTGGGACCGGTTCACATTGTATCGATCATCCCAACAGGAAGTGGTGCCGGCGGTTATACAATGCCGATTTCCGAGAAGGACGATATGTATTTGACCAAGGGCAAGATGCTGCAGGATATTACGGTCAGTCTCGGTGGCCGGATCGCAGAGTCACTTGTGTTGGATGATATTACGACGGGAGCTTCACAGGATATTAAGCAGGCAACCGAGCAGGCTAAGGCAATGGTTACCAAATACGGATTTACGAAAAATGTCGGCATGATCAATTATGCGGGCGAGGACGAAGTATTTGTTGGCCGAGAGATTGGTCAGTCGAGCCGCGGATATAGCGAGGATGTTGCGAAGAAGATTGACGAGGAAGTGAAGTCGATCATTGATAGCTGCTATGAGCGTGCAGAGGAAATCCTCAAAGAAAATATGGAAGTTTTGCATAAATGTGCCGCTCTGTTGCTTGAAAAAGAACGCATTGATCGTGAAGAATTTGAAAAATTATTTGCGGGCGAAGAGCAGACAGTACCGGAGAATTGATGAAAAGTTACAAAAACAGGTTGGTTTCCCCATAGATTTTGGGGAAATTGACCTGTTTTTTATTGCTTGCTCTCAAAATGCACAAAAACTTTTTCAAATTTCTGTCAAGTTTGTGCACACTTAACTGCGATCCACTGCTATACTAACCATCGTAAACCCCAATACATTATATAGTTTTTGCTACACCCCATAAGTAACAAAAATACCTTCTCCAAAAAGGATAGTCGTGCGTTGACTGTCCTTTTTATTTGTATTGCAATATTGAGTATTATCTTGTAAAGTATAGATGGCATGGAATTAAGAAGAGCAGGAGGGACAGAACATGCGACCAGTAAATTTATACAATACATTAACTAAAAAAATTGATGAATTTCATCCGAACGTTCCGGGTAAAATAAACATGTATACATGCGGACCAACCGTGTATCATTTTGCGCACATTGGAAATCTTCGCAGTTATATTATGGAAGATGTTTTGGAAAAGTATCTGCGTTATGCCGGATATGATGTAAAGCGTGTTATGAATATTACCGATGTCGGTCATTTGACGAGTGATGCAGACAGCGGGGAAGATAAGATGTTAAAAGGTGCTAAGCGCGAGCACAAAACAGTGATGGAGATTGCTGAGTTTTACCGCAAGGCATTCTTTGAGGACTGCGCCAAGTTAAATATCAAGACTCCGGACGTCGTTGAGCCGGCAACAAACTGTATTCCGGAGTTTATTCATATGATCGAGAAGCTGCTTGACGATGGTTATGCTTATGTAGCAGGCGGCAATGTATATTTTGACACATCGAAGCTGAAAGAATATTATGTCTTATCCAATCAGAAAGAGGAAGAGCTGATGGTTGGTGCCAGAGATGATGTGGAAGAGGATGAAAACAAACGAAGCAAAACAGATTTCGTATTGTGGTTCACCAAGTCAAAATTTGACGATCAGGAGTTGAAATGGGACAGCCCTTGGGGAGTCGGTTATCCGGGCTGGCATATTGAGTGTTCCTGCATCAGCATGAAGCATTTGGGTGAATATTTGGATATCCATTGTGGCGGCGTTGATAATATTTTTCCGCATCATACAAATGAAATTGCGCAGAGTGAAGCTTATACCGGACATAAATGGTGTAACTACTGGTTTCATGTACAACACCTGAACGACAAGCGTGGTAAGATGAGTAAATCGGCAGGTGGCTTTTTGACCGTGTCATCTCTGGAAGAGCAAGGTTACAACCCGCTGGTTTACCGTATGTTCTGTCTACAGTCACATTATCGCAAACCGCTGGTATTTAGTTACGAAGTATTGGATAATGTGAAAATCGCATACGAAAAGTTACAAAAACGGATCGCGGCTTTGTCCAAAGAAGGTGAAGTGGATCAGGACGTTTTTGCTGCATATCAGGATAAATTTGCAGAAGCCATGGGAAGCGATATTAATACTTCTCAGGCACTTACCGTATTGTATGATGTACTCAAGGCAGATACCAATGATGCAACCAAGCGTGCGTTGATCGAGGATTTTGATCAGGTATTGTCTTTGGGACTGCTTGCGGACGAAGAGGGAGAGACTGGCGCAGATCCGGAGCTTGTTGCTTGGATCGAGGAAAAGATCGCAGAGCGTAAAGCAGCTAAGAAGGAAAAAGATTTTGCGAAAGCAGATGCGATCCGTCAGGAGCTTTTGGACAAGGGAATCGAAGTAAAGGACACAAGGGAAGGAACCGTTTGGACATGTCTATAACTAAAAAATGGCTTGCCTTTTGCCTGGCGGTCTGCATGATCATGCCACTTGTGGCGGGTTGTGGTGAGATCGCAACGAAAAAGGAAGATGGAAAACTGCACATTGTCACTACGGTATTTCCGTATTATGATTTTGCAAAGCAGATTGGTGGCGATCGTGTGTCGGTAGATCTGATCGTTCCTGCCGGAATGGATACACACTCATTTGAACCGACTGCCAAAGATATGGTGACGATCGGTGAAGCAGATGTATTTATCTACAATGGTGGAACAATGGAAAGCTGGGTGTCAAAGGTATTAGAAGCGGCAGAAGGCAAAGATATAACAACGCTGCGAATGATGGATCATGTCAAGGTTGTTGACGAGGAAATAGTGGAAGGCATGCAGGAAGAAGAACATGAGCATGGGCATGCAGATGGTGATCACGACGATGCGGAGGAGACGGAGCAGGATGAGCATATATGGACTGCACCGCTTAACTGTGTCAAGTTTGTCGATGAGATCGCAGCTGCTTTTGCAAAGGCAGATCCGGATCATTCACAGGAATACCTAAACCGCGCAGAGCAATATACTGCACAGTTAAAGGATTTGGATATGCAGATCCGTCAGATCGTCGCAGGAGCAAAACACAAAGAGATGGTCTTTGGAGACCGCTTTCCGCTGCGATATTTTACAGACGCCTATGGACTGACATACCGTGCCGCATTCCCGGGATGCAGCAGCGATATGGAGCCAAGTGCGGATACGATCGCTTATTTGATCGATCGTATCAAACAGCAGCATATTTCAGTTGTGCTGCAGGTAGAGATGAGCAGTTCCAAAGTTGCTGATACGATCGCGGAGGCGACCGGGGCAAAAGTGGAAACCTATCAGTCTTGTCATACCGTATCCAAGAAACAATTTGATGCGGGAGTAACGTATTTGTCATTAATGCAGGAGAATCTGCAAGTATTAAAAGACTGCCTCAATTAAGGCAGTCTTTTTGCATTGCAAATTTTGAAATGGATGGCGGTTTTTGGAAAGAACATGGTAATATGATTGTGTAACCGGATAGAACATAGCTATTTGCGTATTACAAGATGAATGGCAGACTTAGGGGGAATCATGGAACAGATACAGGAGGAAACGATCCTTGCGCTGTTAATAGACAAACCGGCAGAGGGAATTCGTATACTGACCGCACAATACGGTGGTCTGGTGTATTCGATCACGTGGCGCCGTTTGCAGGGATGTCTTCGTAAAGAGGATATTGAAGAATGTGTCAGCGATGTTTTTTTTGAATTATATCGCTGCAGAGACAAGATCGATCTGTCGAAAGGTTCGCTAAAGACTTTTTTGCTGACGATCGCCGAGAGGCAGGCAATTAAGTATTACGAGCGCAAGACAGACAAATTTGATAAAATTTCGCTGCAAGAACAGTTGGAAAAAGGGGAAGAACCCTTGTCGGATCACAATGTGGAACAGCAAACGATACAGAAAGAGGAGAGTCGCCTTTTGATCGAGGCGATAAAGGGCTTGGGGGAGCCGACGGCGAGCATTGTGATCCAGAAGTATTATTATGGAATGACAGCAAAAGAAATCGGGCAGCGGGCAGGATTATCCAAAAATGCAGTAGAGAAACGATTGAAACGTGGATTAGAAAAGTTAAAGACGGTGCTGCAGAGTGAACATGATCAGTTGGCATAGCAACAACTGCAGATGGACATAAGAATGGAGGAGATCATTATGAAGATTCATACAAAGCGTAGAAAAGCTAACAACAATGAGCCGTGGATCGGAGAATTACTGGATGAAGTAAGTGAGGACAAATTGTTGGAAATGAGTGCGATCCCGACGGATATTCCGTTACCGCTTCCAAATCAGGAAAAATTAGCCCGAACGGTTATCGATAAAGCAGATGTTTTTGATGAGCAAGAGAGAGAACGTCGCAAACAATATGAAAAGGCATACTGCCGCAAACAGTTCTTGCGGGCAACCCTGATCGTCGGCGTTATCGTGTGCGCATTTATTGCGTTGTATTTAGGTGGCGTATTCGACAATGTTTTGCTGGATCACTACAATTATCGATTAGAATCGATGGTCGTGCAAAATTGTGAGAGTGAGGAGCAGGGTGCACAGGTTGATGTCGATAAGTTGATCCAAGCAGGATTTTTTGGCGATGCGGGAGTGACTGGAAAACAAACGAAAGACCTGGCGGACGAGGACAAATTAGAGAACACAGCGTATAAAGTCGCAGAAGATTATTGCAAACGCATGAGCAATGACTATGCCATTGATGACTGCAAGGTAGTCAGATTATTTGACTACAAGGATACATCGGATCCTGCCGTGACGAAAGAGGGAGGCAGTGTGAAAATGTGCGAAATTGTAGCAACTTTTATGAAAATAGACAGAACCGGCAAATTGGCTGAGCAG
Organism: Jutongia sp. SJQ-6; assembly: GCF_054161275.1. The sequence goes on from NZ_CP195314.1 coordinate 2,391,721, forward strand.
GCAAGCCAGCCATTAACGCCATTGAAATATGGGCAGTCGAATCCGTGGTCATTATCGGATTATTTGACGAAAGATCTCGAACAGGTGATACCAAGTGACCGGTTGACGAAAAAGCAAGCAAGTGTCGTCTTTTTGATCGCCCTTGACGATTAGCCGGTCGAAAGGTTGGGCGGATTCTTCATCTTGACAGAATGTGGGAAACATGACAAAATATATATTTAACATGTTTCAACATGTTGCGAGTAAAATGTCAGCGGCATAGTTGACGTTTGGATCGTGCAAAGCAAGAATGGAGGATTGACAATGAGGGTAAAGAAAAGCAGCAATTGGAAGTACGTGGTAATGATGATGCTTGCTATGGTGTTATCGTGTAGTGCTATGACAGCAGTAACACAGGCAGCAACCACACACACAGCAAGTGCTACAACAGACAGAAAAGACGGGGTATGTACGTATACGGTAAAGGGTCTTGATCCATCCAGAGAATCTGAATTTACGATGGAATTAAGAAGATCAGACAATAAACAGACGATGATCAAGAAGCAGATTAGGATCAGCGAGGATAATTGCGTGAATGGCACCTATGAAGGAAACATCACACTCGCAGATGCAAAATACATTTGCACCAGCTATTCTGTTCATATTTTGGTAGGAACAGAAGATATTAAAGCAGGTGTATGTGATTTTTCCATTCATCGCAGCAGAATGCGTATGCTGATCACCGGCAAGTCAACAGACAGTGCAAGAACTTTTCAGCTTGTGTCAACAGAGCCGGAAGGCGGTGTACTCGCACCCGGCAGCGGCAACAAAGTGAAAGTGTATGCTTGGCAGAAAAATAAATCCGAAAGCACGGCGAAGGAAATCGGTGGAGCTAAGAATTTAGCCGGCTCTTCCCTGAAGTGGACGGAGAAGATTTCTAAGGCAGGCAGTGCTTATGGAACGTGGTGTGCCAAGATCGTGCTGGAAAATGAAAATTGGTCACAGGGCATTACGGTAGCACAGTCTGAATACAAGGTAGAACCGTTGTCAGGTACATTGACAGTGCAAAAGAGTGCTTCTTTGGAGAAGAAAAAATCTTTTAAGATCGTTTTGAGTGGTTTTCAAAGTGTATCGGATGTGAAACAGATTTCTTTCCCAATTTATAATAGCGCCGGAAAGAAAGTATATACCGCTAAGGCAAGCAAATCCGGCAAGAAATATGTTGCCACGGTTAAATTAAAGAAGTTAAAAAATAAACTGGGTCTCTATACAGTAAAAGCAGTTTACAAAAATACAGGCAATGTGTCCAGGATGCTGACTTGTACTGCATTGGCAGACGAACGTGCCAAGGGTGGTAAATTCAAGATCAAAGTTCGCAAGGATGCATCTTCAAAATTTACATTATCCGGAGCATATTTGCCGGGTAATATTAAGAAAGTGACATTTGTAGTATACAAAAATGGCAAGAAGAAACAGGGCACCTACAAGGCAGTTCTTGCTTCTAAGAAATACAGTGCGGTAGTCAAGAGCAAGAGTACTGGAAAATATGTTGCCTATGCCTATGGCTATACTGCTTGGGGCAAAAAAATACTGTTAAACAAGAAGTCCTATAGCATTGGCAAGAAACATATGGGAAAACAGGGATGGCGTTATGAAAAATATAACGGAAAGACGTATAAATTTTACTATATTAACAATGAACGCCAGACAAATCTGACCAAGATCTTGAAACTGAAAAAAGGAAGCGGTCGTTATACGATCGAATTAAATCGTGCGGCTGGAGTTGTGACGGTATATATGTACGATACCAAAACGAAATCTTATGATATTCCTGTGCAGGCATTTTCGGTATCCGTTGGTAGAGATGTATCAACGAATGCAGGACCGGGAGCACTGGCGTTACATTCTTCGTATACACCGTTAGGAAACTTTAGCGTATGCAGTAATGGGCAGGCGGTGCGTTACACCTTAAAGCCGATGCATGAGCCGGACGGAAGTACCGTATATGCAAGATGGGCAGTACACATTGTCGGAAATGTTTATTTTCATGCAATCGCAGTGGGAGGACAGTCCCATTATTCCTTAAATCCAAACACATACAACCGCCTTGGATCACCGGCGTCTGCAGGATGTATCCGTATGACAGTTGCCGATGCAAAATGGCTGTATGACTATGTGCCGACCGGAACACCGATCAAGATCAAGCAGGGGAACAGCAAGAAGCCTGGACCGCTTGGTAAGCCGGCAACGATCAAAGTGACAGGAAGTATTCACTATGATCCAACCGACCCGGAAGTGCCAAATTCCCGCAAAAAAGCGGATTACAAGGCAAATAGGATCAGCGGTTATATGACAAAGAGCGGCAAAAAGGTAGGCTATTAATGTGAGGGTGCAAGGACTTAGAACAGATCACAGCTTAGTGATCTGTGGCATCTTTGAAACATAGGATTCAGAAAGGAAACATACCATGAAGACAAAACAAATGGTTGGTATTTTGGTGACAGGTGCAGTGATCATTGCTGTAGGTGTGACCGGTGTAGTTTCAAATATTGTGAAGAGCAAGTTTACACAAAGTAAGAAGAGTGATGTGTCAAGCGTAGTAAACAATCTGATGGGAGAAGCCTCGGTGTCTTTGCCAACGGAAGATTTCATCGGTGTGATCAATATTGAGGGCGAGATTGGGCCGACAGAGACAAATGCTTGGAAGGCAAGCACAGGTTACAATCATGATCTGTACATGAAATACATTGACAAAATGATTAAGAGCAGCAGCAACAAAGGGATCATGCTTTATGTAGATAGTCCGGGAGGAACGGTATACGAGAGTGATGAGTTGTATTTGAAGTTGGAAGAATATAAGGAGAAAACAAAGCGGCCGATCTGGGCGTATTTTGCGCAGGAGGCGTGCTCCGGTGGATATTATATTTCCATGGCAGCAGATACGATTTATGCAAACCGCAATTGCTGGACCGGATCGATCGGTGTCATTGTATCACTGACGAATTACAAAGGTCTTTATGATAAGTTGGGGATCAAGGAAATTGACATTACCAGTGGACCTAATAAAGCAATGGGATCCGGCGGATTGGATATGACGAACGAGCAGAAACAGATCATGCAGGGATTAGTGGATGAAGCGTATGATCAGTTTGTAAGCATTGTCAGTGAAGGTCGTGGCATAAACGATGCCGATGTGCGCAAGATTGCGGATGGACGCATTTACACTGCGAAACAGGCAAAGGAAAATGGTCTGGTCGACGAGGTTGGTTCTTATGAAGAGGAGAAGCAGGATTTTATCCAGACGAATGATTTCGACAAGAACATTACGTTTTATGAGCCGGATAACGATATGAATTCGTTGGTAAGCAGTCTGTTCCAGGCAGCCGAAGACGTAACACCAAAGTCTGATGCACAGATCGTGAAAGACATGATCGACACAAAAGGAAAAGGAGTGCTGAAATATTATGCAGAATAATACGGAGAATCAGGTATATGCCGGATTTTTCGTACGTCTGGCAGCTTATATCATTGATTGGATCATCGTAGGATGCGTATTGCTCGTCGTTAAGTTCCCGCTATGGATCGCGACAGTAGCAAGTCCGGACAATTTTATCGTGAAAGATTTTATTTTTTCATATTCGGTCAAGGATATTGTACTATATCTGCTCGGTGTGTTGTATTTTATCCTGCTCACCTATTTCACAGGAGCAACATTGGGAAAACGTGCAATGCGTTTGCGGGTTGTCAGCAGTGAGCAGCGCAAGATGACATTATTCGAGGTGGCTTATCGGGAGACGGTTGGAAGATTTTTGTCTAAGATCATTATCTTTATCGGGTATTTTATGATCGGACCGGATCACGAAAAACGTGCACTGCATGATCGGCTGGCGGATACGAGAGTCGTATATTACCATGTGCGTGAGGTCGAGATCCCACCAACGGTTGTTTATCGCGAAAGCGCACCGATTTACTCCAATGGTCCGATGCAGGGTCAGATGGTCAATGAGCAAAAATCTGATTTTTGAAATTAAAAAGTGAATATTAATATAACAGAAAGAAGCTATCGCTCATTTGCGATAGCTTCTTTCGTATATTTTCCTGCATATTGGCAACACTAGCAATAGAAAGTCAAACTTGCACAACCTGCGATAGTGACTATTCCCATAATACTTTATTATGTGTCATGATAAGCAAATGTTTTGCAGCCAATACACTAACTTGTTCTGCTGTAAGAGAACTAAGACAATTGCTGCAGTTGCAAGTTTTTGCTGTGATTTCTTGTTTTGTAATGTCTCTGATGAATACATGCCTGTAGGAGTGTTTGAGATGTCCCGTTTTAGCAAGGTATCATCCATTTTTGGACGGGACGCTTTCGCTACGATGCGCTACGTCACGTTACTTAATGTCTCTGAAATACGAGACATAAGTAACGACGAGCGCAAAGTCCCTTTCAAAAATGATGATTACCTTGCTTGCGGGACTTCGAGTTCTCCGCAAGGCATGTAAATCATACATCAGAGACGACAAAACTTAGAAATCACTGTAAAAACAAATTGCACCAAGCAATTGCTATAGTTCTCTTACAGCAGAATTCGCAGCACAAAGGCTGCAAAACAATACATTAAAATACGCACATAATAAAGTATTATGGGAATGTGCAGATTTCGGTTGTGGAAGTTTGGAAAATAAAGCGGCAAAGACTACAGAGAGGTGCTGTAGTTACAAGTCAGAATGGAGGAAAAGATGTTTGAAGAGAAGGAATCCATGTGGAAGAAAAAAGGATTTTATGTATCGGTGTGTACTGCGTTAGTGTGCCTGTTGGCGATCGGAACAACATACTATCGAATGAATAATGATCCGCAGGATGGCGGCTTTATGAAAGCAGAGGTAGAGTCCTCAGATGCACCGGAAGACAGTATGCAGCCTGTGGGAAATTCTAAGGATCAGTCGATTGCAGACAAAAATAAGGCAACAATAGCACCGTCGATCCCAAGTGATACGCCACAGCCAAAGGCGACGAAAAAACCGCAGAAAAAAAATACCGCAAACAACGAAAAGACTGCAGCAAAGTCTGGTAGATCAAGAAAAGCAGCTGCTAAGGATACAACGGTAGCCTCCCAAAAAGACGAGAAGCACTTTGCCTTTAATGAAGAAAAGGGATTGAGCTGGCCCGTCAAGGGTAAGGTATTGATGAAGTTTAGCATGACAGATGCCGTATATTTTAAGACATTAGCACAGTATCGCTGTAATCCGGCATTGATCATCGGCGGCAAAGTCGGACAGAACGTTAAAACCGCAGCGGCCGGTGAAGTCTTGTCGGTTAGTAAGAACGATGAAACAGGCAAAACTGTGACAATGAACATCGGCAATGGATACACGCTCACATATGGGCAGCTCAAGGCAGTATCCGTCAAAGAAGGCGATGAATTAAAAGCGGGAGAAACCATTGGAAAACTTGCGGCACCAAGTACAGCGTATACGGAAGAAGGGTGTAATCTGTATTTTAAGGTAGAGCAGAATGGAACAGCGGTTGATCCTCTTCTTCTATTAGATTAATACAAAACTCCATCATGCCTGTAACGCATGGTGGATACATAATAATAAACTCAAACTTCCCATACCTCAAATCCTTCACAACCGCATATTGCTTATTTTGTTAAGTCTCTGATGATTACCTTGCTTCCGGGACTTTGAGTTTCCGAAGGGCATGTAAATCAATCAGCAGAGACAACAAAATCTAGAAATCACCAAAAACGTAAATGCGGCAAGGCAATTACTATAGTTCTCTGTCGGCAGAAACCACGATGTTGTGGCTGCAAAATTCTTAGTATTCTTTGACATAATAAGCAATATGTGGTTTTGAAATAACTTCCGGTATGGGAAGTATAAGTAATAAAATATATTGTTGGTATAGTGAAAAAATGTTAGAATATACTTGGAAAGATGAAAAAGCATTTGAAACGGAGGTATTTATGCAGTACAGAATCGTAGGAAACACTATGCCGGCAGTGGAAATTTTGTTTGATCAGGCCGGAGAGTCAATGTACACACAGTCAGGTGGAATGGTTTGGCAGTCTGACGGGATTGAAATGAGCACGAGCACCAACGGTGGAATTATGAAGGGTGTTGGAAGAATGTTTGCCGGTGAGTCCATGTTTATGGCGAGATACACAGCGCAGGCACCGGGCACAACCATTGCTTTTGCATCAACCGTAGCCGGTGAGATCATGCCTATCAACGTTGGCGAGACAGGTGGAATGGTATGCCAGAAAGGTGCATTCCTTTGTGCAGAACCGGGAGTAAATTTAAATGTCGCATTTACGAAAAAGTTTTCTGCCGGTTTGTTTGGCGGTGAGGGCTTTATTTTGCAGGATCTGTCCGGTGTCGGTATGGCATTTTTGGAGATCGATGGTGACAAAGTCATTAAAGATCTGCAGCCGGGAGAGGTGCTTAAAGTAGACACAGGTAATGTTGTGGCGTTTGAGCGTTCTGTCAGCTACGAGATTGAGACAGTCAAAGGTCTTAAAAATATTTTCTTAGGTGGCGAAGGTCTTTTCCTGACCAGGTTAGTAGGTCCGGGACGTGTTATTTTGCAGACGCAGAATATTAACGAATTCGCTGGACGTATTGCTAGGATGATTCCTAGCAAATAATCAAAGACAGAGAGAAAATCAGTTGATTGCCAGAACACTGATTATGGTGAGACTGATCTCCAGGCAGGAGTATCTTTGTCGGATGATAGGATTTTTAACAGCAGGGAACGAAATGTTGCCTGCTGTTTGTGTCTCATAATGTTGACAGAAAATTTTGCAGTCTATATACTGGTAAAAGTGAATTCAATTTAGTCAAAATGCAGAAGTTTGACCAAGTTGAAGAGTGGGTGAGGTAATTAAAAGTGAGAATCATTGATTATAAGGAGAATTGGCAAAAGCTTCTTAGCCCGGATATAGTCAAACAGTTGACCTTGATTCACGAGTTTAAGGGAGAGCAAAGATTGTTTATTGAAGCTCATAGAGATGAACTAAATGAGCTGGTCGAATTGGCTAAGATCCAAAGTACAGAGGCTTCTAATAGAATTGAGGGCATCTTTACTTCGGAGGATCGATTGAAAAATCTGGTTCTTGAAAAGACGACTCCTGCGAGCAGAAATGAGTCTGAGATTGGATGATCCAAACAGCACACCATCCGGTACGATGCAAGCGCACCTGCCACCCACCTTCAACATACGAAGAAAAGCTCATAAGAATATTCGTAAAGAAATTGTAGAGAAAAATCGATTGGAAGCGGTCATTTCTATGCCATCCGGAGTTTTTTAGCCATATGCAGGAGTGTCCACAGCCATTTTGATTTTTACAAAAACCGGGCACGGTGGAACGGACAAAGTCTGGTTTTACGATATGGAGGCAGATGGGCGTTCTCTTGATGACAAAAGGACACCGGTAGATGAAAACGATATTCCTGATATTATTCACAGGTTTAAAAATCTGGATCAAGAAGAGGAAAGAAGCAAAACAGACAAATCCTTCTTTGTTGAAAAAGAAGAAATCGTTAGCAATGATTATGATTTATCCATCAATAAATACAAAGAGGTGGAATATATACCAGTCGAATACCCTCCAACAGAGGAGATTATGGCTGAAATAATGAAGCTGGATGAACAGGCTACTAAGGAACTTTTAGAATTAAAGGAAATGTTAGAAAAATAGGAAAGGAAAAACAAATTCGGATTCGCAGAACTGATTAAAAAAGAATATATGTTTGACATATGAGCGGTTAGATGTTAGTATACTGATAAAGAAGGTGCTACCGATAGACGGTTAGCCTGATATGTTTTAGTCAAAATGACCGCTTAGTTTACCAGGGCTTGGCGGTCATTTTTGTGTTTTATCATTGCCCTTAGAACCAACGGTATAACCAAGAGCATAGCATGTAAGACATAAGCTGACGATGGCTATAAATAAGTCCGTTGTAAGCATAGGCACAAAACCTCCTCATTAGATTTCCTGAAAGGATTTCTATGTCAACACAAGGCTATAACTCCTGTGGAGAAGGCTAACCGCCTACCGAATAGGGTAGCACCAAGAATATTATAGCAAACATATGTCTAAAAAGCAACTATAGTGCAAATGAATTTGTGGTATGATAACAAGATGATATTTGGTGATGTTTTAGAGATAAAAAATGGGAAAAATCAGAAGGCTGTTGAAAATCCCAAAGGGGCATATCCTATCTATGGAAGTGGCGGGATAATGGGGTATGCAGACGACTATATTTGCAAAGCGGATACGGTTGTTATAGGAAGAAAAGGAAGCATTAACAATCCAATTTATGTCGAAGAACCTTTTTGGAATGTTGATACAGCTTTTGGATTAGAGGCTAGGCAAGATGTATTAAAGCCTCGGTATTTATATTATTTTTGCAAAAAGTTTGATTTTGAGAGATTGAATAAAGCTGTTACAATTCCAAGTTTAACAAAGTCGGATTTGCTTAAGATTAAAATTAATTTACCTGACATAGATCAACAGCAGGTTGTTATTGATAAGCTGATGAAGATTGAGAATGATTAGCAGATATGATCTACAAGCAGTTTGATTGCATGGCAGACTATCTTTCATGGGATATGCTTTTCTAGAAATCTTATTCCGCTAATGGCAGAGATGAACTGTCGCAGAACTCAGATGCCATGAAGGAATTAGAGGAATTGGGAAAGACACTGTAAGAGATGTAGCAAAGGGAATGCTTTCAAAGCACTCCCCTTGTTTGTCAATAAATATTATTTTTGAAAATTAATCCTTAAAAAATCCACAACTTTTACATCTGCTACCGAATGTTGTCGCACCACATCTTGGACATTCCCAACTGGACTGATCAATAACATCTGTACTCCAGCTACCATAATTAGGAGTATTTTGCTGGGAAACATTGGTAGCGACAGGCGGATTGCTTAGTGTTGCCTGTCGGGGCACAAAACCTGTATTTACCGACTGTGATTCCAAATTACGCATTATCATATCCAGTTTGTTTTCTTGTTCCTTTAATGTGCCATAGAGCATAACTTGGTTATCGATGATAGACCAAAGTGCATGGTGGATGGCTGAAAATACTGCTGCTACAGCAATAAAAGTAAGCCATATTTGGCTTGCAAACGTAATGTCTTGCGCAATGAAACAGAAAGGTTCATAATGAACTTGATTGCAAAGAGAAAGGGGTAATTTTGTGGTGATAGATAGAGAACGAGTAAAGCAGGCGTTCCAAGAGTATACAGGCAGGTATGATATACACGATGAAAAAATCCGATTAAAAGTGGAACATACCTATCGAGTGGCAGATATCAGTGAACAGATTGCTGAAAAATTAGGACTTTCGGAGGAAGATATTGCATTGGCATGGCTGATCGGAATGTTACATGATATCGGACGGTTTGAACAACTTCGCCGTTTTCATACTTTTGTAGACAGTCAATCGATCGATCATGCACATTTTGGTGTGGAATTGTTATTTCAGGACGGATTATTGGCACGCTTTGTGGATAACTCTGGTGAAAATGAAGAGCTGATCAAGAAGGCGATTTACTGGCACAGTGCTTTTCGGATCGATCCGCAGTTGAATGATCGTGAAATGTTGTTTGCAAAGGTGATTCGGGATGCAGACAAGATTGATATCCTAAAGGTTGCTACGGATTTTCCGCTGGAAGAAATCTATAATGTGGCAACGGAACAGATCCACGCACACCTCATCACGGAAGAAGTCATGCAGCAGTTTCGACAGAAACAGGCGATTTTTAGAGACACGAAAAAAGTGCCGATTGATAATTTGGCAGGTCATATTGCTTTGGTTTTTGAATTGGAGTTTCCGCAAAGCTATGAAATTGTCAAGGAACAGGGCTATTTGGATCGATTGTTAGCGTTCCAAAGTCCAAACGAGGGACTTATGCTGCAATTTCAGGAAATGAGACAGATCATGCAGGAACATTTACAGGCGATGGCGGAAAAAAATCGGCAGACTGTGTGATCCTGGCTTTTGCAGGGGCGAGTTAGCAGTATGGCGTATAAGGAAAAAAAGATTCATACTTTTTTCATAAAGATTTGTTATACTTCTATTCTAATCCTTGGTGATTGCTGTCGGAAAAATGCAAGAGATACTATTGCCACTGTGGTGAAGAACTTGATTAAGGAGAATGACTTTTGTCGATCCAATAGGAAAATTTAGGTGGATTGTGGGAAGGGGGGATTTTTATGGAGGAAAACCAAAGTGCCTATTATGGACAGTATTATATACCGCTGCAGAATCTGGAACAGGAGATATTGCAATGGTTGCGAAAGTTGGTAGATGCCTATGCGAAACAAGCTGGGGAGACACCTGTAGAACATATTCGAAGTCGTATTAAGACGGCAGAGGGGATGCAGGAAAAGTTACATAAAAAAGGATTTGAGACAACGGCCGATTCTGCACTTGCTAATGTTTCCGACATTGTGGGATTTCGCTTAGTGACACATTTTGTGGGAGAGGTGTACGATATAGTCGAGCGCATGAAACAGGATGGCACGTTCCGCATAGTCAAAGAAAAGGATTATATTGCAAATCCTAAGCCAAATGGCTATCGTAGTTATCACGTGATCTTGGAATGTCCGTTTTCGGAAGCGGAAAGCGGCACGATTCGAGTAGAGGTACAGCTTCGAACGATTGCGATGGATTGCTGGGCAAGCCTGGAGCATGAAATGAAGTACAAGAAACACATTGATAATGTGGAATTGATCGAGAGAGAGCTGAAGCGCTGTGCCGGAGAAATGGCGTCCACAGACTTGACGATGCAGACATTGCGGGACATGATACGCAAAGGCTAGTATGTACGGATATTGTGCAAAGACAGGTATGTATGGCTGTTGCGCAAAGGCAGGTATGTACGGATATTGTGCAAAGACAGGTATGTATGGCTGTTGCGCAAAGGCAGGTATGTACGGCTGTTGCGCAAAGACAGGAATGTATGGTTATTACGCAAAGACTAGCATACATGATATATTTGCATGGGAATCTATGCAGAAACGAGGATAAGGATATGAGCACAAAAGGAAAAATATTATACGCGGAAGATGAGTTGGGATTGTCGATGGCAGTTTCGGAGATCCTTAAGATGGAAGGATTTGAGGTGACGGCCGTGATGGACGGGCTGGCAGCAGACGAGGTACTGCAAAAAGAGCACTTTGATATTGCTATACTTGACATTATGATGCCCGGTATGGAAGGGACGGAAGTGGCTAGAAATATGCGCGACCGAGAAGATTATACGCCGGTTTTGCTGCTGACTGCCAAAGCAGAGACCGAAGATCGTATCGAGGGACTGAATATGGGCGCTGACGATTATCTCGCCAAGCCGTTTGCAATGGGCGAACTCGTTGCGAGGGTGAAAGCAATGGTGCGCCGTAATAAGGAGTATCAGCAGACGGTATTGAATCTTGCCAACGTAACACTTGACTTGGAGAGCAATGAACTGTCCGCAAAATCCGGCAGTTTGATATTGAGCGTCAAAGAAGCAAAGCTCCTTGCTTTATTTTTGGAAAAGGAAAATGTCAGTTATTCCAAAGAAGAAATTGTAAAACGAGTATTTCCGGGAGAAGTTGACACGGAAGAAATTGCACTATATATTGCCTATATCAACAATAAATTGGTGCAGATCCATGGCAATCTGCAGTTGGTGCAAGAGGAAGAAATCATACAGCTTCGTAAGACTGCATAGAAGCTAACCATAAATAGATTGTAGTAGGAAGGAGTGGCTGGACTTATGAAAAAAATGCGCTTGAAAATGATCGGGATTGTTTTTGCGTCTGTGGTCGCTGCATTTATGGTTATGACGATCATTCTAGTTATGTGTTTTGGAGCATATCGGAATCGTCAGGCGGACCAGATCACAGCGATGATCAGTGAAAATAATGGTACCGTCCCACAATTAAAAGATTACAAACAGCAGCAAAAAAACAGTCAGTCCTTTGAAAGATATTTTAACAATTATAATGAGGATTCGGCTTATCGCACTCGATTTTTCCGGATTTTTTTGGATGAAGACAAAAAAGTGACCAACGTAAATATGGATCACATTGCGGCGGTTGATGAGAAAAAGGCAGTTCGAATGACTAAGATGGCGATGCTTCGCAGGAGAAAGGTAGGTCTGGTAGGCAGCTATCGTTACCGCAAAGAGTATAAAGATGGTCAAGTGCGTTCCATTATCTTTCTGGACTGCAAAGAAAATCAGAGCTTTTATCACTTGGCAGTGACGATCACCATCACGGTATCAACACTACTCACCTGTTTGATCACGGTTATTTTTGCCATCGCTTCCAAACGCGCAGTTCGTCCGTTTGAAATCAATTCCAACCGGCAAAAACAGTTTATCACCGATGCCAGCCATGAACTCAAAACACCGCTTGCCATTATTTCAGCAAATGCGGAGGTACTGCAGTACAAAGGTGATGGAAATGAATGGACGCAAAATATTATTGATCAGACCAAACATATGGGAAAGCTTATCAATCAACTGCTCGTTCTCGCAAAGTTAGATGAGGTTCAAGAAAAGAGTGAAAAACAAGAAGCAGATCTTAAGCTGCTATTAGAAGAAACAACCAGGCCATTTGAAGAAGTTGCAACACAAAAGAAGGTAACATTAAAGCTGCACCTGGAAGAGGGGGTTACGATTCGCGTGAATCGTGAACAGATTGCACAGTTGGTATCCATTCTTACCGAAAATGCTGCGAAATATGTCAATGACGGGGGCAAGATCGTATGGCGTCTTACTAAAACACAACATGGTGCGGTATTAGTTGTGAAAAATACTACCGAAAAAGAGCTTCCGGATACTAAGCGGATGTTTGACCGATTTTATCGCAGTGACAGTTCCAGATCTTCCAAAACCGGAGGGCAGGGTATTGGTCTGTCCATTGCAAAAAAAATCGTCGATAGTCATAAGGGATCTATTACTGCAAAAGCGGGAGATGGCATGGTGACTTTCCGTGTCAGTTTGCCGAAATAAACGAATTAAGCTCACTCTTGTAACCAATTCGAAAATAATGTATGATAGAATCATATTGTTAAAACACAAGGAGGTACTACATTGAATAAGGAATTAGTCATCGTGCTGGACTTTGGCGGACAGTATAATCAGTTGGTCGCACGAAGAGTCAGAGAATGTAATGTATATTGCGAGATTTATTCTTACAAAACTGATATAGAAAAGATCAAGGCGATGAATCCGAAAGGAATCATCTTAACAGGTGGACCGAATAGCTGCTATGAAGAGGGTGCCCCTACTTATTCTAAAGAACTTTTTGAACTGGGAATCCCAGTGTTGGGACTTTGCTATGGTGCTCAGTTAATGCAGCATGTTCTTGGTGGTAAAGTCGAGAAAGCACCTGTGCGCGAATACGGCAAAACAGACGTGGCTGTTAATACGGAAGTTCCTTTGTTTAAGGGGATTCATGAAAACACCGTGTGCTGGATGAGCCATTTTGATTATATTTCAAAAGTTGCTCCAGGTTTTGAAATCATTGCACATACAGCAGACTGCCCGGTAGCGGCAGCTCAAAATACAGCAAGTAATCTTTATGCGATTCAGTTCCATCCGGAAGTGCTTCATACACAGCAGGGAACAGAAATGCTGTACAACTTTGTACGCGGCATTTGCGGCTGTGCGGGTACTTGGCGTATGGACTCCTTCGTAGAAGAGCAGGTCAAGCTGATCCGCGAAAAAGTTGGCGACGGCAAAGTGCTTTTGGCATTGTCCGGTGGTGTAGATTCCTCTGTTGCAGCAGGTCTGCTCTCCAAGGCGATTGGTAAACAGCTTACTTGTGTATTTGTAGATCACGGACTTCTTCGTAAAAACGAAGGCGACGAGGTTGAGCAGGTATTTGGACCGGCAGGAGACTTCGATCTTAACTTTATCCGTGTCAATGCACAGGATCGTTACTATAGCAAACTGGCAGGAGTTACCGAGCCGGAGCATAAGCGCAAAATCATTGGCGAAGAATTTATCCGCGTCTTTGAGGAAGAAGCAAAGAAGATCGGTGCGGTAGACTTCTTGGCGCAGGGAACTATTTACCCCGATGTTGTAGAATCCGGTCTTGGCGGTGAATCCGCTGTCATCAAGAGCCACCACAATGTAGGTGGATTACCGGACTTCGTAGATTTCAAGGAAATCATCGAGCCTTTGCGTGATCTGTTCAAAGATGAAGTGCGTAAAGCTGGTCTGGAACTTGGTATTCCGGAAAAACTCGTATTCCGTCAGCCATTCCCAGGTCCGGGACTTGGCATTCGTATCATCGGCGAGGTAAACGCTGATAAAGTTCGCATCGTACAGGACGCTGACTTCATCTATCGTGAAGAAGTGGACAAGGCTGCAGAAGCCTACAAAAACGAACACGGCAAAGAAGCACCTTGGATGCCAAACCAGTACTTCGCAGCACTCACCAACATGCGAAGCGTTGGTGTCATGGGCGACGAAAGAACCTATGACTATGCGGTTGCCCTGCGTGCAGTACAGACCATCGATTTCATGACGGCAGAAAGCGCACAGATTCCATTTGAGGTGCTGCAGACAGTCATGACGCGAATTATTAATGAGGTGAAAGGCGTAAATCGTATCTTTTATGATCTGACGAGCAAGCCGCCTGGAACGATAGAGTTTGAATAGCTCTCGGTTTCTCGGGAAACCCCTATTTATGGGGATTCCCGGACTTTTGTTTTTTCTCTGCTACTAATTTGCTACTAAACACTTTTTATTGCAAACCCAGTAGAATAGGGAACAAGTTGCCAAAATATGTTAAATGGTACGATACTTTTTGGCAACATTTCGGATTAAATAATGTGACGAATTGGCATTGGGATAACGTTTCCTAGTGTCTTTTCTTGTTTCTCTTCATGTTCCGGAGTGGCAACAAAATCATTTTTTTGATCAATTACCGGCGGAACTAAAAGGTCTTGCAGATTCTGAACCAATTCTCCCTGTTTGTGTGGGAACAGATGTGAGTAAGTATTCAATGTAGTGGATACTTTTTCATGTCCCAATCGTTCTGCAATCGTCAATGCGTCAAAGCCCTGATTGATCAGCAGGCTGGCGTGCGAATGTCTGAGATCGTGGATGCGGATCTTTTTGACACCGGAATCTTTACAGCCGCGAAGCATTTCATGACTTAAAAAAGATTTGGTATATGGAAAAAGTCTGCGTTTTGGATCCAGCATATATTGCCGGTTGATATAGTCCTCCATTTCTTTTGCAAGGAAGTCGGGCATGGCAACAATGCGTCTGCTTTTCTTTGTCTTTGGAACCGTGATGACATCTTTGTCACGATAGCGGGAGAAAGTTTTGTTGATTCGGATGGTATTTTTCTCAAAATCAATATCCTCTGCGGTGAGAGCAAGCATTTCTCCCTCGCGCATACCTGTCCAGTAAAGAACCTCAAAACAAAGATATGAAACAGTTTTGTCCTGTATCGCTTCACGAAAGGCAAGGTATTCATCCAAAGTCCAAAAATCCATTTCCTCTGCGTTGCTTTTTCCCATACTGCCGGCACGACCGCAGGGATCTGTAGTTAAGTTGTAGAAACGTTTGGCATAATTCATAATGCAACTTAACTGATTATTGATGCTTTTCAGATAAGTATCCTTATAATTGTGCGAATCACGCATGAGCATAGTCTGCTATTTGCGGATATCCGTTGCCTGAATCTCGTTGATCGGCTTATTCTTAAAATAGGGAAGGATCTTGGTTTCATAAATATTTCGTTTGTGAGCTAATGTAGATTCCTTTAACCTTCCAGCCATATCTTCGATATAGATTTCATACAGGCTGGCAAATGTCATATCCGGACTTTCTGCCTGACGTTCCCAAAAGTCTCTTTCATACGCCTGTGCTTCCTTTTGGGTGGCGAAGCTTCGTTTCCACTTTTGTTTTCGGTCGCCAACCCAGTTTGTATAATAGAATTTGGCGAACCATTTACCAGTTTTAGAATCTTTAAAAGCTGGCATACAATCATCTCCTTTTTCAAAATAATTCTTTGCATGATAAAAATTCAATGCATTTTGTAAAAGGCTATGATATAATCTACTTGTCTAGGGTAATTATATCAGCCTTTTGGTTGAAAGTCACTAGCCTCGGTACAAGTTGCCGGGGCATTTTTTCTGGAACTCTTTGATTCCCTTTAGGATTTTTTGTATGGGTTTGTCCAGCGGTACAGATTTTTTTCGATATCTATCGCCTCCATATTTGGACGTTCGTTCCAAGGGGTGAGTTTGCTGTCGGTATAATAGGTGATGGTTTCATTTTGCCAGCTCTGATAATCATCAATAGAAATCTTTTCATCGTATAGCTGACGCATTTTTTGAATCCAATCTTCCATGAATAAACAAAAATCGGCATCATATTTGGCATTTCCTTTTCCTGGAATGTGGATGTCTGCTTCCCAGTCTGAATCAGCGGGCGGTTTTTTGACATCAAAGTGAAGAGACAGGTCATAGGTCTGTTGAATCTGAAACAGAACATTGATAATGTCGCCGAGAGATTCCAGTACATATTTATTTGCTGGAGAATTTCTTTTGTCCAATGAATCAAGGTTATTCACCAATTCTTTCCAATCAATATGCAGTGCTGAAGCGAGGGTCTGAATCATTTCTATATTGAAATTGATCTTGCCGGATTCATAATTTTGAATGGTTCGTTCACTTTTGCCAGTCAGTTCTCCAAGTTGCCGTTGAGTTACCTTTTGCTGCTTACGTATCCTTTTGAGGTTGGCAGCAACCAGTTTGTCATTGATCGAATCGCTACCCATGATGGTAATCACTCCTTTCACGAAAAAATTATGTGGTTTTTAGTGCGTTTGTAGGAACAATTAAATCATACAACAGAAAAACACGAAAGTCAATGGTGGATATTTTGCGAAAATTTGTTGACAAACACAAATTATGGAAATATAATAGGACAAAACACGAAATAACATTGCGTGTTTTGGATAAAAATGAAAGGAGGTTTCACTATGGTAGGTTCTAATAAGGCATTTGTAAATGCTAAAGAGGTATCAGAAATGCTTGGAATAGGAACATCAAAGGCATATACGATCATTCGCAGATTTAATGCTGAATTGGAGAAGCAGGGATATCTGATTATTCCGGGAAGATGTCCGAGAAAATATTTTGAGCAGAAGATTTATGGATATGTCGAGTGCTATCAGCCGCAAGAGGACTTACCCATAGGAGAAGATGCAGATGAAATAGACTTATCTGATGAACATGGCGATTCTGATGAGGTCGATTAGCTGATATGTAGTATCAGATTTTGTTTGTTGCATAGGCAGAGTATTTATAAAGACGGTTTTACCATAAAAAGGTAAGTTGTATCACAGAATTACCATTTGTGTGTATAAACAAGTCGGCATAGGTAGTTTACTATATGGGTACGGTGTTGTGATACACCAAGACAACTGAATAGCAACTGCTGAATATATAATTTATTTCGGTAAAAGTCCGGTGCACTGTCAGACAAGACAGTCATAACTTGCGAAGAGAATTGAGGAACCTAACGGTGAAGGTGCTTAGCGAGTACGACAGATATGTGGCGGATGGATAATGAACCACAAAGGATATGCAAAATGTCCTTATCCTCAAAACGGCAAACGAGGAAATCATTCTGAATGAACAGAGTGTTGTGAATGCGAAAGCAGCCGGTCAGCAGTTCCCAGTATGCGGGCGAAGAGGATGTGAGAAATCACGCATACATACATGACTTCTAAAGTAAATGGAAATATAAAGAAATACATATGCAACAGAAATGGAGGAAGATTATGGATAAGAATACAGTAGTGATTGCCATTGACCACGGCTGGTCAAACATGAAGACAGTACATGAAACATTTACTTCCGGGATCCGGGAGATCACCACAGAGCCGGCATTGCTTGAAAATGTCCTGGAGAAGGATGGAAAGTATTATAAAGTCGGAAGCGAGCGGTTAAAGGTGAAGGACAGCAAGGTAGAGGACGAAAATTATTATCTGCTTTCCTTAGCTGCAACAGCGAAAGAGCTGGACCGACTCGGAAGAAGAAATGCCAATGTCTACTGGGCGGTGGGACTTCCGCTTATCCGCTTTGGCAAAGAGAAGGAGGCATTTATCAAATACCTGAGAGCTTCCTGCAGAAGGACACTTTGGAACAGCTTGGCATCTACCACTTCGACAGCTGGGCAGCAAACTTTGGAGAACAGACCACGGCATTGGAGCTTACGGTAGAAGGAAGCGGGTTTCGTTTTAAGATAAGATTTAATAAGTTTACGAACCTGCCGGAGCTTATGAACCTGTTCAAGGAGGTGGCGGATATTCAGACAAGAGATATGCTGGAGCTGGATGTGCCGTCACTTCGGGACGGGAAATATATCATCGTGGAGAGTGAGCCGGATGGGTATGTGAAGCAGGTCATGGAGGAGTTTGTCGCAAGAGCGGAGCGCATCCGAAGCGGAGGCGTGGATCTCAGTGAGGACAACTTCTTAAAGATCACCCATGAAGCGAGACTCCTTGGTACGGATGCAAGGCTGTTGTCACCGGACGCTCCGGACAATCCGGAGGGGAAGTTGAATAAGGTAGTGGAAAATGTGCTGTATGAATACTGCAAGGCAGAGCAGGAAGGGATCACCGGCACACAGCTTATCTTTTCGGATATCGGGACACCGAGATCTGGATGGAAAGAAGAAATGCTCACGGTTTCGTGGGCAGAGGCGGACAGCTTTGATGTCTATAATTATCTGAAAACAGAACTTGTAAAACAGGGTATCCCTGCAGATCAGATCGCATTTATCCATGATGCGAAGACCGATGCTGCAAAGGATGCCCTTTTTCGTGAAATGCGCTCCGGCACAAAGAGGATCCTGATCGGATCCACGGACAAATGCGGCACCGGTGTCAATGTGCAGACACATCTTACGGCAATGCATCATGTGGACTGTCCCTGGAAACCTTCCTCAGTCGGTCATTTTTTGCGGACAGTTCAATACATGCCTGTCTGTTTCGCTCCCTGCTCCTGCGTTTGCTCTCGTTTGATTTCTCCCTCTGTATCTTCTTGGCACAAGCAGGACAATACTTCGATATGCCAGAGCGGGGAACATATTCAACACCGCACACCGTACAATTCTTAGGCTTTAACGCAGTCCACCGCTTTGTCGGTGTGATATGTAATTCACCGACAAAGCCGATGAATTTATAATAAATCTTGATTTCCTGCCGCACCATTCCGTCTGTAAGTTTCTCACGTTCCGAAACAAGTATCTTGTCTATAAGTGCGTTTATGATGGTTGCGTCCAGTTCCTTAATGCCTTGATAGTTGCGGATTAGGGAGAGGAAATCACGGACACCCTGCGTCTTCTCATAGCTGTCGCTGAGCGTTTCCGTTACCTCTTTCAGCCTTGCTTCAATTTCAAGCTGTTCTTTCTGGTATTTTCCCGACATCATCTCAAAATTCCGCTCGGTAATACGCTCCATCACCTTATCTTCATAGAGTGAGGAAAACAGCCTGTCCAGTTCTGCAAGGCGTTTGTTCAGTTTTCTTTGCTCCTTTTCCAGTGCCTTTGCCTTGCTCTGGTCTGTTTCCGTGAGCCGCTTTTCAATCGCCCTCACTGCCTTTTCATCATTGACTGCCATATCCGCAAATCGGTTGATGTCGGTGAGGACAGCGTTGAACAAGTCCCTCGCTTCAATGCTGTGTGCGGTACACATGATATTACCGTATCTGCCATAATTATTGCAGGAATATTGTACGCAGTCGATGATGTCGGGGCGTTTCCTCCTGTTGGCACTCATAGCCCGCATCGCATAGCCGCAGTCCGCACACTTAATAACGCCTGCAAAGATGTTCTCAAAGCCGCCCTTGTTTTCTGGTAATCTGCGGCTTGTAATAAGCTGCTGTACGGTATCAAATTCCTCCTGCGTGACTATCCCCTCATGGGTGTCTGGTATCACTTCCCATTCTTCGGGCAGCTTAGAGGGGCGTTTCTTGCTTTTCATGTTGGCGGCAATCCGCTTGTAGCCTGCAAGGTTTCCCGCATATATCGGGCTTCTTAAAATGCCCCTTACGCTGTTCTCGCTCCAAATATAACGGTTCTCCTCATTCTCCTCAAAATACCTCTCATAGCCTGTTGCCCCCTGCTCCGCCGCATAAGCGGCGGGGCGTAAGATATGCTGTTTGTTGATGTGCTTGCGGATTTTGGCGATTCCGTTGCCCGCTAACGCAAGGTCAAATATTTCCCTTACCACATGGGCAACTTTGTCATCTATCAGCAGATGGTTGTGGTCGGCGGGGTCTTTGACGTAACCGTATGGTGCTGTCGTCCCCATGAATTTCCCCTGCTGAAACCTCGCTCGGTACGCCGATTTTATCTTGACCGACACATCGGCGGAATACATTTCGTTTAGGATGTTGCGGAAAGGCGTGATGTCCATAGCGGATTTATTGAGCGTGTCCACGCCGTCATTGACCGCTATATACCTCACATTATGCTCTGGGAAAAACACTTCCAGATACAGTCCGCAATCAAGATAGTTCCTCCCCAGACGAGATAAATCTTTCGTGATAACGCAGTTTATCAGACCGCTTTCAATGTCCTTAATCATGTTCTGGAAACTTGGTCTTTGGAAATTTGTACCAGAGTAACCGTCGTCCACATACGTTTTTGCTAAGTGCCATCCCTGCTTTTTCACATAATCCGTGAGGATGGATTTCTGTGTCGCAATGCTCGCACTCTCGTTATCCGTGCCATCGTCTTTTGACAAGCGGCAGTACATGCCGACTTCATAAATCTTGTTCTCCATTCTTATTCCTGCCATACTGTAAAACCTCCATATCTGTCCTATCTGTTTTCATGTTCCATTGCGTACATTCTAAGCGGACAGCCCCTCATTGTCGAAGGTGTCGCCCTCGGCAATCTTCTTCCGAATATCCTCGGAAATAATCGGGATAAACGCTTCTGTGACTGTCTGCGTGCCGACATATTCACGGCTGATTATCATCTGAACTGGTGCTTTCGGCACGATACGCTTTCTCTTTTTATCTGCTTTCTTATCCTCGCCCATACTTAAATCTTCCTTTCCAGACAGGGCAGGAGAACGTCTGGAAACGCCCCGCCCTGTCAATCAGATACCATCAATCCCCGCTGTTTACTTCTTTCTGTAATGCTTCAAGGAGTGCTGCTGCTTCATCAGCGTTCAACGTGATACCCTTTCCGCACTTCTCACGGTTCGGGGAAAAGCTGCGGATGTCATATTTCGGCTCTCTTCCGTTCCATGAGATAAGATTGATTTCTTTTGTGTAGCCGCTGTCGCCCTTAGACAATACGGCGATTTCCTTTACAATCTCATACTGGATTTCTTTCATTCTTCATACCTCAATTTTCTGCATTTACCTCCCGAAAAGAGAAGATTAGCGGCTGTCCCTGCCCCGTTTCCTCTGCAATTCACGCTCCAAAAGTTTAATGATGGTTTCCTCCATCTGCTTCGGCGTTGTGTTCTTCGGAAAATACTTTTTCAGCTTGCTTGTGTTGATTTTCAAGGTTTCTTTCTGGTTTCCCTTTTCCTCCGTCATAATTGCAAATATCGTATCCATGTCAAGCCGCCCGCTCTGGCTTAGGCTTTTCATCCGCTGTGCCTGTGAGAGTGAGGGCGTTGCTTCTTCGCTCTCCATCGTGGCAAAGAGGTTTTCCTGCTCGTCTTTCTTCAAAAAGGACAGTTCCACCGCAGGCGTGAGGGCGATTTTCCCCTCGTCCACCATCCGCAAAATCGGCGGTATCAGTTCCGTCAAACGGATAAATCTTTGTACGGTCATCCTGCTTACGCCGAAGCCCTGTGCCACCTTGTCGTCCGTCCGCAACTTCGTCACAACTTGTGACGAGGTTAAGTCTGTGCGGAAACCCTGCCGCTTCATGGCTTCGGATTTCATCTTGTAGGCAAACGCCCGCTCTGATGGCAGGATATTCTCACGCTGTAAATTACTGTCTACAAGGGTGATGATGGCTCGGTCACGGTCTAAGGGCAGGACAAACGCAGGCACGGTATTTATCCCTGCAAGTTCAGACGCACGGACACGCCGCTGCCCTGCAATCACTTCATAGCCGTTCCCGTCCTCTTTCGGGCGTGTGATTATCGGCGTGACAATGCCAAATTCCTTGATGCTTTCCGCTAATTCTGACAGCGTTTCATCCTCTGCCACATGAAACGGATTGTCGGGAAACGGGTACAAGTCTTTGGTCTTTAACACCTTAAAATCCTGTTTCTTCATTCACATATCTACCTTTCTTTCGCTCTGCTTTTATGGTTTTTCTGCAATTCTTCCAACACTTCGGGCGGTATCTTTGAGAGCAGCCGCCCCATCTGCTCGTTGGTTCTCTGCAACTCAAATATCTTCTGGTTCGCTTTCTGCACCTTTAGTTCCTGCTCATACTTTTCATCACGCATACGCCCCGCATAGTCTGATTCCTGCCCGATTTGCTCCTTTAGGCTATTGATATAGGCACTCTGCTTACTGATTTCCTTTGAGAATTTCTCCACGTCTGGGAGCCATGCCGCAATCAGTTCCAGAGCCTTGTCACGCTTCTTCCCTGCATTAAAGGCGTTGATGTCGGACAGTGCAGACACAATTTCCTCATACTGTTTATCAAGCCTGCCGCCCAACTTATAGAGCCATGTGGGGACATGTTTCCGCTTCGTTTCCATTGAGGACTGACCTCTTTCAAGCTGATTCCACCGTGAGGACATCCGCTCATGGTAGGCGGTCTGCCATTCGGACAGGCTCTTTTGATTGCCTAAAATTGTTTTGGCAGACAGCTTATTGTCTGGTGTAATCGGCACAAAACAGAGGTGCATATGCGGCGTTCTCTCGTCCATGTGGACGACTGCGGAGAGGATATTTTTCTCCCCGACACGCTCTGAAATGAAATCCAGAGCCATCGTAAAATACGCTTTCTGTTCTTTGGGCGGCAGGCTGTTCATAAATTCTGGCGAAGCCGTGATAAGCGTTTCCACCATCATCACGCTATCTTTCCTCGTCCTGCACCCTGCTTCGGCTACCATGCGGTTAATCTCTTTCTTGTAGGTGTACCTCGGCGGATTCACAAGATGGTAGTTATCTTTCGAGCGTTCCATATCTATATCTGGATTGCTTTTATAGGCTTCTTTTTTACGCTCGTTGTGGCGTTCGCAAGCCGCAACGCCGCCCGCTTTGCGTTTCTGGAAACGCAGGATTGCATAGGGCATAATTCATCATCTTCCTTTCTTCGGCGGGTAAACTGCCCTTTGGGTGACAGCGGTGACGGCGGTGACAGCAGTTTTGGGATACCCCCTACCGACTGCCTCAACTGTCACCCTTATTCCCTGCATGACGGTCATGTCGATGATGACGGTGTTTTTGGAATACCCCCTCGCAAGAGCCGTCACCGTCATGCTGCCATTCTTTTATCCGAAGCGTGGAGCGTAGGATAAGCAGGGCGTAAGACCTGCCATAAGGGAGTCCAGAGGGAACGTCTGGCACACGACTTTGCAGGGCAAAGTGTAGTGTGTTACACCCTGTAAACGCAGTCGGAAAAATCGGAAGGATTTTTCTGACCGCAGGGGTGGTTTTACACGCCGAAAAGGGCGGGTAAATCCTACGCCTGCACTTTGCGTTTACGGGGTGTTCTCCCGCAGGGATGACAGCGGCAGGGTATCCTAAAATCACTGTCACCGCCGTCACCGCTGTCACCCGCAGGGCAGAGTCGCCAGCTTTACACGGCTTTAAGCGTCAATGACAGTAACAGGGGGTATCCCAATATCGCTGTCACCACCGTCACCGCTGTCACCCGCCCGCTTTGCAAGCGAAATCTGCCTGCCGTGTTTTTTGCGGCTGTACTGATAAACGATATGGTTCTCATTTAAAAATGTGGTGCGGTATTCATTGAGCCATTTCGTAATCACCGTGGGTATGGTTTCCGTTTCCCTCATAGCGGCTAACAGCTCCGTTGCCGTGCCTGCCCATTCTTCCTTATCCCTCATAAAATCCACCAACCGAAAAAGGACGTCTGGTATCGTTTCTTTCGCAAGCTGCTCCTGCGTTTTTCTCTCCACAAGTTCCCAACTGCAATCACGGAAACGCAGCGTGTATTCCTGATAGGGCGTGTCCCTGCCCGTCACATACAGCTTGGCGGTGTCGGATGCCCGTTTCTCCTTTTCCAGAACAAAGGTAGCGTCCGCACTCCCCGTTAAGCCTGTCGTCCCAGACACCTTGTTGAACACATCGCTGTCATTCTGCTTTCGGATGTGGTGTACGACAATGACCGCCAATGAATGCCTGTCGGCAAAGTCTTTGATTAGTGAGATGTCCCCATAGTCGCTTGCGTAGGCATTGTCTTTTGAAGCTGTACGGACTTTCTGCAAAGTGTCAATGACAATAAGCCTGCTGTTTGGGTAATCTTTCAGATAATCTTCAAGCTGCACGATAAGACCGTCTGACAGCTTGCAGCTTGCCACGGCAAAGTGAAGCCGCCTGCTCGCTTCGTTCGTCAATCGGAACAGCCTGTCCTGTATACGGCAGAACGTGTCCTCAAGGCAGAGGTAAAGCACGTCGCCCTCCATTGTCGGCATATCCCACAAGGGAAGTCCCTGCGACACGCATAAACATAGCTTCAGCATGAGCCAGCTCTTTCCTATCTTCTGTGAGCCGCAGAACAGCGACAAGCCTGTGGGGATAAGGCTGTCCACCACAAAGGACGGCTTCTCAAGCGGTTCATAAAGGAGCGTTTCGGCGTTGACTGTCTGTAACTTCTGCATGGCTTTCCTCCTTTCGGGCGGTGTTTTTGTTTTCGTTGCACATAGGCGTTGACCTCCTTAAAAATAGATTTACTCCCACGAAGAAAAAGTGAGAGTATGTAATGCCGCCAATCCCACACAAATAAAAAACAGATTTCTTTTTCGGGCGGTGTCGGTCACGGTTGGAGATACTTCCTCATTTCCGCCTTTACTTTCTCCTTTGCAATCGCAACAGATTTCTGTATTGCCGAAGCGGTGCAATGCTCCATAGCGGCGATTTGGTAAAAATTGAACTCATACTCGTAGTAGAGCAGGAAACGCCGCCTTTGTATCTCTGGCAGTCCGTCAACCGCCTTACAGAGCAGTTCTGCCCGTTCTGCCTCAATCATTTGTTCCTCTATGCTCTTAGGCAGCTTCAACGCCCGCCTGTTCAGCGTTTCGTCCCATACTTCCGAAAACTCCCTGTGCCGCTCGTCCCATTGGAGGAGATTCCTGTTCCTGCGTTCCATCTGCCGAAACTCCATAAAGAACTGTTCCGACACTTCCAACTCGTGGGATTTGCCCTGCCCGTCCTTAAAGCTGATAAAATACCTTGTGCCGCTTTCCGTGGATTCCTCCCGAAGCGTGTACGCCTTAACTCTGTATGCCATCCCGCTTGCCTCCTGCAAAAAATAAGTGAGGGGATTTCCATCCCTCACCCAGTAGCCCGCAGGACGGCAGGCTGTTTTAGACGCTATAAAATTTTCGTAGCTTCTTCCGCAGATGGTCTAACCTCGCATAGATGGCACCAGTCGTCAAATGCACGAGCGGGGCAATCTCCTTTGTGGAATACCCCTGCATTTTCAGCAGGACGATTTTCAAGGTACGCCCGTCCACCGCGACTAATACTTGATAGAGATTTTCGCTCTCAATCTCGTCCAGTAACTCCGCAACCGTACCCACTTCCGTCTGCCGCTCCCTGTCTGCCATGTCCTCAAGGTATTCCGCAATGTCATTCGTCCATCGGTAAAACCGCCTGTTGGAATTGAAGTCTGCCCTGTCCGCAATGCGTATCTGCTCAATGGTCGCTTCATCAACGCCGCACTCACGCAGCAGCTTTTCCTCCGCTTCTTTCCAGATACGCCATTTCCTGTCCTCCCGTCCGTGGTTATATGCCATGCTTCTTTTCCTCCAATCAGAATTGATTGAGAGGGCAGAGAAAAACCCCCTCATTTTCCCAAAGGAAAAAACAAGGGGGCTGAACGCCTTAAATTTTAATTTTCTATTATCTTTCTTAGTTTTCTTAGGATTCTGGCTTTGCGTTTGTTCACAACGCTCTGGGTTATGCCGAACCTCGCCCCGACTTCACGCTCAGAAAGTCCGTCAAAAAAGATTGCCTGTATCAATTCCTGTTCACTATCCGACAGCAAAGGCAGGGCGGCTTTCAGCCTGTCCACCATAACCGCATTGACAACGGTTTCCGCAATGTCTGCCGCTTCATCAGCGATAAAGTCTAAAGGCTTCCCCTCGCTGTCCGTAAATCCGTCGAGAGATAGCAGTCTATTCTTTGTATCTAATTTTTGCAGATAACGCCACCGTTCCTTATCTCGGTAGAAGTCCGTGTATTGCTCCCTCACGACTTCAAGCAGACAGCCTTGAATGGGGATAAACAGCTTGTCCATATAGGTCTGGTCGGATTCCCTGCGGCGGCAGAAATCCGTATAGGACAGTTCCACATATCTGCCGCTTTCCTTGATATATACCTTTCTCGGTGCGTATTTCACTGTAAGTACCTCCCATCTGAATTTTTGAAATGTTCAAAATCCAGATGGAGAGGTGGCGAACGACACCTAACACCACTAATAGCCCTATGGCACTTTCCAACAAAAATCGACAAAAGAAAAACCGCAAAGGCTCTATGACCTTTACGGTTATGGGAAATATTAATTCTGTTGTATGGAGATTGTACTTCTACATTCAAGGCAGGAAGTGCCGTTGCATAGGCAGAAATTTTTTTAACTGGTTTCCTGCCGTTCTCTGATATGCTATGTATTGATAAATTTTGCTTCGTATGAGCAGATAGATAACTGCCCGAAAAAAGGACATAAAAAAATCCCTCCAAATTTAAAAACAAATTCAGAGGGTAATTTAGGGTATAACAAAATAACCCACCCGAATATCGTTTTTTTTATTTGGTGAGTTTGTTCTTTCAAATACGAAACAAAAAGAGCCGATGATTCGTGAATTGTTCCACAATTTCATCGGCTCTGCGTCTTAAGCGTCTGGCTCTTTGATGACAGTTATCTTCAAGTTGTCAACTTTAATCAATCTTTCTTGTCTGCATTTTGGACAATAAAGGGGATAATTCTCCAAAACAGTGTCCTTCCTAATTTTATTACGGGTTTTGTTCCCACAAACAGGACACAATATCCATTCGCATTTCATCATAATTAGTCTCTAATCCTTTCAAATCTCATTTTATATGACTTTTGCAAGCTGTTAAGTTAACTTGTGGAACATATGCCGAACCTTATCTATACGGCTATTCGGGCGGCGGGGTTGGCAAATAAATTTACCAATAGCTGGCTGGTATCCTTTTAACTCTGTCAAGCAGACTCCCTGCCCATTTGTGAAATAAGTTAAATCGTTCCTGTATTCTTGAATACATCTAGCAGGGATTTCTCCTTTCAGAATGACCTCGTCATTCTTTATCTGAGTACTTACAATATCTGCACAATACCTTGGAGCATCATGATACGCCCGTGAGAGATATTCCTGCGGTGCATAAATTTCAAAGTGGAGATATGGCTCTAATAGTTCTGTCCCTGCTTTTTTTAAAGCCTGCTCCAATACGATAGGGGAAAGCAGCCGAAAGTCTGCGGGGGTACTTACAGGACTATAATACAATCCATATTCAAAACAGATTTTACAGTCTGTCACTTTCCATCCATACAGCCCCTGCTCGCAGCCATAAAGAACCCCCTCCATAACCGCATTTTGGAACGATTGATTTAAATATCCAAGTGAAACTCTGCTTTCATACTGCACTCCGCTTCCAATAGGGAGCGGCTCTATGGACAACCCGACAGAAGCCCAGAAAGGATTTGGCGGGACTTCTATGTGGATGGTATATTCTGCTTTTCTAAGCGGTCTTTCCATATATATAACAGTAGGCTCTTTTATTTCTGCCTCCACATGATATTTTTCCTCAAGGATGGCACAAATGACTTCCATCTGCACTTTCCCCAAAAAAGAAAGTATAATCTCATGCGTTGTAGTATCCACATAATATTTTAAAAGAGGGTCGCCATCTGAAATTTCTGTAAGTGCCCCAAGCAATATTTCCCGCTGTTCAGATTTCTTTACTGCAATCGTTGTTTGGAGCATAGGGAGAGGATTTTCAATAAATTTTCTCTGCGGCAACAGTATTCCGTTCCCCAAAATACTGTTTAGCTGCAAAACATCATTTGGTAAAATTACAATATCACCAGAGCAGGCTGTATCGGATGAATATAATTCACCGTTTGTCGGAACACACATCTCTGTGATTTTTATTTTCTCTTTTTCAGATATTCTAATAACATCCCTCAAATGCAATGTTCCGCTATATATACGCACATAAACAAAACGCCGCCTTTTCTCTGAATATTCAATCTTAAAAACCTGCCCGCATAGTTCAGATTGACCTTCAGGCGTTGATGAATAAAATTTACTGGCAATCACTTCTATAAGCTGCCGAATCCCCAGATTGTTTTTAGCGCTTCCGTGATAAACGGGAAATAACGTTCCGTTTTGGAATCTCCTGTTTTCTTCCTGTTCCAGTTCTGACATTTTAAACGGTTTCCCTGACATATATTTCTCTAATAGTTCATCGTTTCCCATAATTACCGCATCCCACTGTTCCATATCGTCATTGTCCGTTACATTTATATGGGGATGCTGCCCAACCTTTTGCTTCACTATAATTTCCGAAGAAAGCTTTGCTTTCATTTCTCGATATACCATTGGCAAATCAATCCCCTCTTGGTCAATTTTATTGATGAAAAAAATTGTCGGAATCTTCATTGTCTGTAGTGCATGAAACAGTATACGGGTCTGTGCCTGTATGCCATCCTTTGCAGAAACTAATAATACTGCTCCGTCTAATACGGATAAAGAACGGTATACTTCCGCCAAAAAATCCATATGGCCTGGCGTATCTATAATGTTGACTTTTACATCCTCCCACTGAAAAGATGTCACTGCTGTCTGGATAGTGATTCCCCTTTGACGCTCCAAATTCATTGTATCTGTCCTTGTTGTGCCTTCATCTACGCTCCCTAGTTCTGCAATTGCACCACTGGTATACAATAAACTTTCCGTTAATGTTGTCTTTCCTGCGTCAACGTGAGCCAGAATGCCTAAGTTAATTATTTTCATGTGATTTTCCTCCTATCAACACCCAAAAAAGGGCATAAAAATACCCAGTGATAAATACTCCTATCACTGGGTAAATAACTCCAATAGCCCCAAAACACTTATATGTTTTCGGGCATATAAAATTACATGATAAAAGTATTCTTAAACTGGGTACAAAAAACTAAGCCCCATATTAAAAGTGAAACGAGACTGCTACTTTTTGTTCCCACTATCAAATTGACAGTTTATTTAAGAATACCTTGCCGCATATTTATTAACTCCTTGTATAATACTGAATCTAATTATATTCCTTAACCCTTTATTTGTCAAGCTGACAAACTAAAGCAGAAAAAGCGGCAGGATTTCCCCCTGCCACTAATCATCTGTTTATGCAAAAATAATTTCCTTTTCCACAATCTCCCTCGCACAAGCCCTTATGTTATTGAGGCATCCTGTCCATTCTAAGGCGTTTTCTGCCTTTAGCTGTTCCGTTATGCCCTGTGCCTGTTTCATACCCTCTATGAGCCTTTCAAAGCGTTCCTGTGCCTGTCTGTTGATGTCGGCAAGGTAGGCGTTTAGCCTGCCGCTTGTAAGAAGATTGGTGTATGTAACTTTACGGTACTGTTTTAGATAATCTAAATGCCGTTGCCCCCAGATGCCTATTGCCTGTTCTTCTTCGGCGGGTACAGTTAAGCACGGTATCAAATAATCCCCTTGCCTTTCGTATTTGCCGCCCAGTTCCTCAAATAATGATTTTGCCATTGTCTGTTACCTCCACATTCTTTTTTATTTTGAATGTCCGCAAAATCCGTCCTACATCCATCGAGCAGAGAGAGGGCAGGGGGCTTAGGCAGGGAAATGAAAACAGCGAAGTGGCAGTGTACCGCTATGTGACAAAACAAACCTTTGATGCCTACAGCTGGAGCCTTGTGGGGAACAAACAGCGTTTTATCTCACAGGTGATGACCAGCAGGTCCATTTCCAGAAGCTGCGAGGATATCGACGAGGCAACACTGTCCTATGCCGAGATCAAGGCAGTGGCAACCGGAAATCCATTGATCCGGGAAAAGATGGAAATAGACAATGAGGTGCAGCGGCTCAAGATGTTAAAAGCATCCTATGACAGCCAGCATTACAGCCTGCAGGATCAGTTTATGATCAAGTTTCCAAAGCTCATCGCTGCGGCAGAAGAAAAGTTAAACTGTGTCCACGCAGATATCAGGATGCGGGATGGACAGGTGCTTGACGCGGACGAGGAGTTTGCTATCCGGATAGGAAACGTGGCATTTCATGAGCGTGCAGATGGCGGAAACGCCGTATTATCTGCCGTCAGCAGGTGTAAGGTTGGCGAGACGACAGCCATTGGCGAGTACCGGGGCTTTGAAGTGCGGGTGGAGAAAAACTTTATCGGCGTGAATTATCTGATCCTGCACGGGCGGACGGATTATAAGGTGGAGATGTCCAACTCCCCGGTGGGATGCATGGTCAAGTTGGAAAACTGCTTCAACGGAATGGATGGAAACATCGAATTTCTGGAGAAGAAGTTAGAGCAGTACCGGCGTGACATGGAGCAGGCAAAGGCAGAATACGAAAAGCCGTTTGCCTATGAGGAAGAACTGAAAAGCAAAACCGCCAGACAGTTTGAACTCAATACCATGCTTGATCTGGAGAATAAACCGCTGACGGAGGAGAACACAGAAACCATGACAGAGGATAGATACCACGAAGCCGGACAGGTGGCAGAGCAGGAATATCCCTATGGAGAAAGGAAGGATTACCGATGAGAAAACGAATAAAAAAAGACATGATACTGATCCTGCTGGGGATTGCCATTGTGGCAGTCCCCTTTCTTCTGCGGCTGAAGGAGCAGGAGAGAAATAACCGTTATATCGAGGCATTTGAGGAGGAACAGGACAATGAGAAAGAGAACAAAGGGGATCATAAAAAGAAAGCGTCCCTTTTATCGAAAGAGGGTGTTATCGGGATCATTGAGATACCGAGCTTAGACATCAAATATCCGGTATTTGAAGGGGCAGGCAGCGTGCAGCTAAATGAGGGAATCGGTCATATGACAAATACGGCGGAGCCATGCAGCAAAGGCAACTGTGTCCTTGCCGGGCATAATGGCAGCCGCCGGGGCGTGTATTTTACTTATCTAAGCAACATCGAAGCCGGGGCAAAGGTGTTTCTTACGAATAAGAGCAGGGAAAAGCACGAATACACGGTAACAGGGACAAAAGTCGTAAATCCCTACGATGAGTGGGTGACAGAGCCGACCGCAGGAGAGAGCCTGACGCTTTTTACCTGTGCAAACCACGGTACCAACCGTTTCGTCGTGAAATGCGAGCCGGTGAAGGGGACAGATGATCAGGCGGTTTCAGAAGAAAGGAATGGTGATTAATATGAATATGGAGATTACAGTAAATCAGTTAGAAAAAAGAGAGGGAAACATCCGTGCATTTGCATCGGTGGTGTTTGAGGAAAGCTTCAAGGTCAGCAATATCGCAGTGATCGAGAATAAGAATGGTCAGTGCTTTGTATCCATGCCGAGGTATGCGAGTAGCAAAGATGACAGCGGCTATAAGGATATCTGTCATCCGATCACAAAGGAATTTCGGGAACAGCTCTATGACGGGATCTTAAAGGCTTATGAGCAGGTACAGCAGGAGAAAGAGAACCGCCTGCAGCTTAAAATCTATGAGGCAGATAAGGATAAGAAGCCGGAATTAAAGTTTCAGGTGAAAGCGGCACCGTTTGAACGGGATGGAAGCAATCTCAAGGGACTTGCCAGGATCTATCTGGAGGACTGTTTTGTGATCAACAATGTATCGCTTTTACAGGGGAAGAATGGACTCTTTGTAGCGATGCCGTCCTATAAGACGAAGCAGACGGATGAACAGGGAAAGAGTATCTATCAGGATATCTGCTTTCCGGTGACAAAGGAATTTCGGAAAAAGCTCTACGGTGCAATAAGAAAGTCCTTTGAGGAAAGTAAGGAAAAGCAGAAAAGCGGTGAGGGAAAGGAACAGACAAAACCAAGTGCCGGGCATGACGGCTGGCAGGAGGCAAGGGATACACCGTTTCGATAAGAAGAGATAAGCCGGAAGAGGGAGCATCCTGTGGAGAGATTCATGGGATGCTTTTTGCAAAGTATAATATATTTGTTGTTTTTATTAAAGGATTACGATATTATACTGGTAGATATTTTGTGCGGTATTGCCTTAAGTTAGTTCAGGGGGAAAAATAGATATGAAATATGATATTTTTATAAGCTATCGTCGAGAGGGTGGTGAAGCATTAGCTTGTTTTCTGTATGAAAAACTTAAAAATACAGGATGCAATGTATTTTATGATGTTTCATCTTTGCGTCAGGGAAAATATGATGAAAAATTGTTGGAAGTAATTAAAGAGTGTAAAGATGTGATCGTTATTTTATCACCTGAAAGCATGAAGAGATGTTGTGAATCAGATAATGATTGGGTTCGGAAAGAAATATCGACAAGTTTAATGTATGGAAAAAATATTGTTCCAGTTAAAATGAGATCCTTCGAGTGGCCAATGGAGTTGCCTGAGGAAATAAAAGCTTTTCGTAAAATCAATTATGTCACTGCGAATATGGAATACTTTGATGCATCATATGATAAAATATTATCAATGTTGACAACACCTCAAAGTATGTCGTTGATTAATCGGAGCTATTGGATTGTGTATTATTCTTTTTTGGAATTAATGGATAAGAAAAGGATTGTATCGAAAATAACATTTACGGAATCTGGTACAATTATGTTTAATAATGTTCGTGAAACTACAGGAAAATTTGACTATGAATATACTGGATATACCAAAGAGGAGGACAGTAATATTTTTATACATTTAAAAAATAAACATTCTTTAGAACAAGTTGAAATATCACTTGTGAAATCAGTCGGGGAATTAGATAGATATATAGGATTATTTATGGCAACATCTCCTGTACTTGCTCCCGTATGCATGAAAGTTGCAATGGTAAATGAAAAAGACCTATCACGAATTAATGACATTATTTTAAAAAAGGTTTTGAGCCATGATAATAAGGAGTGGGACAATGATATATTGACCATTGAATCTTCTACGCAAAATATTTTCTTTTCGGATCTAATATTTCAGGAATAAGGCGTAAAATTTGCTATAGATACAATTCAATAAAAATGACTGCAAAAATCAGCATTTACTGTGTAAATCAGTAGTGCTGATTTTTTTGTAATAGTGCAGTATGGGATATAACGATTAATAGTGCGAAGAAATTTAGTTATTATCATAAACGGTTTAATTAATTTAATCTGCGTCAAAAAGAAGTATAGTTTAATCATAGATAACAAAAGTAATTATTTATGAAAGGATCAGGTGATTGGATATGGGAGACTACGGATTTAAAAATACGCTTTGCATGATTTTGATTATTATTGTTGTTTGTGCACTTAGTCTAGGTGCGGGAATAATGGATGTTATTACAATGATAGGAAAGCAAGAGGTGTTATTTTGCTACATAGTTCTTACCGTGTGGGCAGGAATAACTATTTTAACTGCATTGAAATACAAAAAAGGGGTTTCATCTTTTATTGAATATTTAGTATGGCATTCGGTCACATCATTAATATATGGATGGTGTGGTTCTAAAATACTTCATGGAATGATATACCCTTGGGGAGATTATGATGGATGGCTTGAGGAACTATTATTGAAAAATATGTATGCTGTAATAGGTGTTTTTCTTATTTTTTTATTTATAGGCCTTACGGAAGTTTATATTCTTATTATTCAGGCAATACGAGAGGAGGCTCTTGATGAAACAGAAAATATGTAAATTTATTACAGAAAACTCTATTTAATGATTATATTTGGAGTTGTTGCAACAAAATACTAAATGTTCAAAGAAAGGAAGATGCAAAAAGATGGTTGGTAAAAACTACGATAAAATGGTATTAGGAAGTGGTATAGAATATTCCACTAATTGTGATATAACTGGTGTGAACAACAATGTTTTAGTTGCAGGAGGAAGTGGCTCTGGAAAGACATATTCTATTGTTTTAAAGCGACTAATAGAAGCCCAAAATTCTAATTTGATTGTTACCACAACAAAAAATCGAGTTTATGATTTGACACATCGTATGTTAGAAAATCGAAATTATCAAGTTCTTAAGTTGGATTTTTCGTATCCAGAACTATCTAATTGCTATTGGAATCCGTTGGATGTTGGATCTTGGCAGGATATAACACAATTAGCGACAGATATTGTGTATGCAAATTGTAAAAGAATGGAATCAACATCTGTGGATCCATATTGGAACGAAACATCTATAAGTTTACTTTCTAGCATTATTGGGTATGTTAAGTGTACAAAAGGAAATAAAGCAAATATGACAGATGTAATCAGCATGTTTCATTCGTTGAAAATAACCAACAATGGTAGTGAGTATGTAGAGACAAATCTGGATGAAAAATTTCAAAATTTTGAGGAAAAGTGTGGATCAGATCATTTTGTTGTACAAATGTGGAAGACAGTTAGTGTCCTTCCGGTAAAAACAATCAAATGTGTAATAGGTTCTTTGGCAACAACATTGGACAAGGTGTTTACAGACGACGTTTTAAAAAATCTTTCGCCAGAAAAGGAAAAAAAATGTTTCAGTATTTCAGAGTTTGCCACTCAAAAAAGTATTATTTTTATAAATATATCACCATGTAATGTTAATTTGTATTATCTATTAAATATTTTATATGCAAATATTTTTAATAAACTCATAGAACTGGCGGAAAATAGAGGAGGTGTGCTAAATATACCTATTCAGATTGTTGCAGATGACTTTGCTTGTGCAGGCGCTGTTAATAACTTTCAGCAGTATATAAGTATATTTCGTCAGGCTGGAATATCAACACTGCTTCTGATTCAGAGTGAAGCACAGTTAGAAAATATATATGGAGATTCTGCTGCGAGAATTATTATTGATAATTGCGATACATATGTCTATATGGGCTGCAATGATCGAATTTCAGCGAGAAATATATCTGAAAAAATTGATCGTCCACTGAATGAAGTGTTGAATATGAAAATTGGAAAAGAAATCATAATGAGACGAGGAAAAAAACCGCAGATTTTTGTGAACCGATATGAAATTTTGAAGGATAAGGAGTATAAAAAATTGCTTAAAGAGTATGAAAATGAGATGACAGGCAGATAAAAAATAAATATTGAGAGGAAGGATACAGAATGCGTGAAAAAAACAATTTGTTAATGAGAACAAGTACGGGAGTTTCTTTTGTGACAGCGGAAAGTAAGCTGTTTTCGGACGAAAGAAAAATATACATTACTGGCGAGATTAGTGAAGAGATGATGGTGGAATTTAGTCAAAAAATTCAGGTGTTGCTGATGAGTGATAAGGATACGGCTATTTCAATATACGTTGATTCTTGCGGCGGAGAAGTTCGGGCGGGATTAGCGATGTACGAGATGATTAAATCACTAAATAAGATTGTAGAAGTTAACATTTATTGTCTGAGTAAGGCCTGCAGTATGGCTGCAATTTTACTTGCAGCAGGATTAAAGGGACATAGATATCTTATGCCCTATTCGGAAGTTATGATTCATGAACCCTTGATATCATCAAAATCGCAGATGGGAGGAACAGCCTCTACTGTTCGTTCATTAGCCACCTCGCTTGAGGATACAAAAAAGATTATCGACACTATATTGTCAGAACATACAGGGAAGTCCATTGAAGAAATATCATTAGCTACCTCATTTGATAATTATATGTCAGCAAAGGAAGCATGTGAGTTTGGCATTGCAGACAAAATTGTAAGTTTCGATATGATGATCTGATTGATATTTTAATTAATATGGGTATAAATTCGATTAAAAGTATCCCAAGGAGCAATTGCTTATAATATGTATAGATTAAAACGAAGGGAGGAAAAGAAAAATGAACTATAAATATGACAATTGGGAACTAAGAAATAATAGTCCCTAGAGATTAATGCTCCAAAGAACATTTTCAACGTAGGATATGAGAAAGGACAGGTGATATATATGAGAAAAAGTGTAATCAAGAAAATTGCAAAAGTGGTCGTATGTTCAGTGATGGCGTTGGTGTTAACGGCTTCAGGAGTAAATATTCCCAATATGCATACAGACGAAAATGTAGTTGTTGCGAAGGCGGCTTCTGTTAGAAAATGTTTTACAATTTGTAATTGGAATACAAGAGTGTACTCTAACTCGGCGTTGACCATTGGTACTGGATGGATTTATCCAAGCGACGAGGTGACAGTGTATACTGTTACAGGAAGATACTGTTATGTGGGATATCCAACACGGAGAGGAACGCGTAAAGGATACATTGCAACAAATGCTGTCTTGCTTTCAACAGGAGGCAGTACATATAGAAATACAGGAGGTAGTTTTACAACATATAGAAGAATCGGTGGGGCAAAATATGGTACATCCACAAAGGGAGACTCTGTTACCATATTAGGAACATCTGGAAGTTATACACAGATAAAATATAATGTTGCTTCTGGGTATAAGTATGCTTTCGCATTGACTTCTGATGTGGATCGTTGTGTAAAAGGAATAGGACAGAATAATAGTTCAGTATCAAATGCAGGATCGACATATTGCATTTCGGGAAATTTGCTTACTGTAAATGGAACTCAAATGAGTGATTACCGGATTGGAGGAAA
The DNA here is from genome assembly GCF_054161275.1 of Jutongia sp. SJQ-6. Next base: position 2,428,581 of record NZ_CP195314.1, read on the forward strand.
ATATACAAATAGTAATTATGCGACGGTTAACGGGAGAAAAGTATATATGGCAGGAAGTCAGTGCTGCGGTTATGCAAGATATATTGCCTACAAATTGTATGGCTGTCATGACAAAAGTGCTCCTGGAAAGTTTAGAGATGTTTCGGGTTATGTAGCAGCTGGAAGATTGACGGCAAATAAATTAAAAAGTGCAGTTACAGCAGCAGGAGTCGGTTCGCATATTCGAACTAACGGAAGACAGCATTCGATGTCTATTATAGGTGTTACAGATAGTGGATTTACCATTACAGATGCTAATTCGGATGGGAGATTGACAGTAAGAGTTGCTACTTATACTTGGTCATCGTATATTAATAGTACATATGGGAAAAGAGGATTACTGTATATTAAAAAATATATTGGGTAGTTTGGATAGAGGTATAAATGTAAATACTAACAATTTATTAAGTATAGTAAATTGAATAGATGAGCTGTGATTTCAAAAAAGAGACTCACAGCTCATTTTGTTTAGATAATAAAATATTGTTATTGATTTAAAATAGAACAATGATAGAATATATGTATATATTTGAATACAAGATAATTTATGTGTGTGCGATGGACATTACAGAAGCCCACATACATGGATTTTGATGAAACTGGTGACAAGCAATAAAAGAAGATAGGGGATAATGGTTATGGCTGATATCGGCAATAAAAATTATAGAAATGAAAAAGGAGGAGGGACGATTTCCGAATTTCCGGAAAAAAGAGGTTATGTTCTTGAAAAAAAAGAATATGAAAATTTATTTTATATGAAATACTCATTCTATTCGTTAATGAGAAGGATTCATAATTGGTTTGTTCTAAATCAAACCAGCGATGAATTAAGGAAAGGGTTTCTTCAATTTAAATTGTATGTTTCGGGAGATGAAAAAGATGAAAAAAATAATAAATTTACTTTTAAACGTATGGGAATGTTTTTTTCAGATGAATTTTTAAATGAAAATATGTATGTTTCTGGAAAATATGGAATATCAGAAGCTATGAAGTCAGATTATAAGGGGAAAAAAATTCGCAACATTAATATAACTTCAAAACCCAAAAAACAGAATTGGACTAATAAAGTATCTTTTCAAAGCAATTCATGGTGGAGTATTTTTTGCAAACAGGTGTCTTCAAATTCAATAGTTAAATCATATAGGGATATTATATTGAATGATAGCTTATTTGAAAAAGAAGAAAAAAGGGTGGCCAGTTTAGTGAAAAAATGGTTTCCTACAGAGCATATTAGAAAGAAAATTATAGATGAGGTTCTTGAAAAAGAATTTTTTTCAAGAAAACTTGTTTCGATTCCAGGTAATACTCCGGTTAATTTAAAGGAAAAGGGGGAGGTGTATCCATATGATATAATATATTTGAATGAGGATTTTTTTCAAATGGTTAATACATTGATTAAAAATAAAAAATGTGATAAAAACAAAGTTGCTATTTTCAATTCTGAAGAATATACAAGAGTTGGACTAAAATCATTAGGAATTTATGAGGAAGGAAACGCATTCAATCAGCAAAAGAGTGAAGAGAGAATTAATGACTTTTTTGACGAATTGGAAAGTGATCAAAAAACTATAGGGCTTGACAAAAATAGAAAACTGAAAAAGCTAGATGGTATATATGAAAAAAAGAGATACACATTTGAGTATGAAAAACTTATAAGAAAACAATTTGATATATGTAAAAATAATACCACTAAATTTATTGCTGATGTTATAATTACATCACTATGTTTAACAGATTTGGAAAATGTATTAAAAATAATTTGGGGATGTAAATTTACTAAAAAAGATATAATCAGTGGAGATTTTACGGATAATACAATAAAAACAATTTGTTTATATCCGCTGATTTCAATGGATAATTTAATAGAGGAGTTAGAAGAGTTTGCCAAGGAAAAACCTGATTTCTATAATACTGAATATTCATTTATTAATTTTTTATATTATGAATGTTGGGAAGAAGTTTCGAAATCTATTGTTGGAATAAATTCAAAAGAGAAATTGCTTTTAGAATTTTATGATTTCTATAAAAATTATATTTTTGATGAGGATGTTGAATTTGATGAGGATGTTGAAAATGAAAAAACTCATATAATATACAAAAAGTATGACGCTGATAATTATATAAATAAAAGCTTATGGTTATGTGCAAATATGATTTTAGATTTTCATATGTCAGATTATTATAAAGAAATTGAGTGCATAATCGAAACATTATCTTGTAAAATTGAATTAAAAGACGAAAGAATGCTTTATGCTAAATATGAGATGATTGTAAATGAGAATTATGAAGAAGCATATAGATATTCATTAGAAATATATAGAAGTTCTTTGGAAGAAGGTATTATAGCAACATATATTCTTCCTTGTTTGGAAAAAATAAAGGATGAAAAAAATGCATCTGATTTTTGCTTTGAAGGCAAAGATATAAATGAAAGTATTGAATTTTGGAGTGAGATAAGAAATTTTAATGGTGATGCAAGTGCTATTAGACAGAAATGGAGTGAAAAGAGCAGGAGAGAATTAGAGGATAGGATTAATGTGCTTAAACAAAAATATAATGATTTAGATATGAATGTTAACATTCATAAAGCGAGAAAGTCTATCTCAATAAAAGATAAAACAAAAGATATATATATAGTTTTGGAATTTAGTGAGAAAGCACAGGCGTTTGTAGATTCTATTGTTGACAAAATAGATGTTGAAATAAAGTTAGTATTGCAAAGAAATGAAATGAATAAACTGTATTTTTTGGAAGAATGGTATAAAAATACAAATATAGAAATTGTAAATACAGATATTATTGAAATTATATCAGAATTAGAATTGTATAATCTTTGGGATGGATTTAATGAAGATCCTTTGAGGTTTAAGAATTACTGTGAAAATAATGTTAAGAAGATTCATTTTTTGGCATTAGGGGATAATAAATCAGATAACCTTACATCGGTTATTACGATTATTAATGAAACATGGAAACGTTATGTGATGTATAGAATTTTAGAACCTATTACTGATTACAAAATAGATTTTTCAGAAATTGATATTATTGTGGATTCTATGCCAACTACACCATGGTATTTGGATTCCATCATAAATCGTTTTGAAGATGATTTTTACATAAAAATTAATTCATACTCCGAATATGATTTGGCCATAAGAGAATTATTGATGGAATATCCTCTCTTTTTGTCAGATCTTAATAATAAAAATAATGAGGCTCGACATGATATTCTTGTGTTAGGAGATAATAAAATTATTCCAGATATTATAAAGAATATTTTAATGGTAAACGGTTTCATGAGAAGTGATAAAATTACTAAACAACACTTAACTGCTGCTGCTGCATATAAGTATGAAGACTTTGAGCAAAATATTTGTTCAGATAGTTCTTTGTATATTGTTGATAAAAACGCCTCTGTTATTAGGGATAAAATATTGTGTGATTGTCCAGACATATTTAAAGACAGAGACTATGTACATTGTAAACCTCAATTTTATGATCTTGATATTTTTGGATATAAATTTCATCAACTTTTTGGAGTGCTATCAAAAGATGAATTATATGTTAACCGGTTAGAAAGCATTACAGATTTAGAACAAAAGATACAATTAGAATTATATGACATTGTTAGAAATGCTAATTATATCATTATTGCAACTGACAATGAGGAAGAATCTATTGCATTATCTATGAAAATAAGAGAATATAGATATCGTTGGAATATACAGGATGAACCTGTGATATCTGTATACACACCAGAAAGTAATATAGATGAAAATATAAATGAATTTACTATTGGGAAAGAAACATATGGAAGTGCTTGGCACAGAAACTATCATATTAACATGTTCGGAAAGCGAAGAAAAATATATAGCAAAGAATATCTATATGAAAATTATTTTAATGTAATTAGTCACGAATTACATATGGATGATGATTATAAAAAACGTGAACAGAAAGAAAAGGATTATTATAAAGTGGTGTATAATCGTAAAAGTTGTGATGCGAGGACTATAGCTGTTCCCTATGTGATGTATAGCGTTTTAGGAGAATATATGGTTAAGGATTTCACCTTGAGTGCTAACCATAAAATGGGGATAAATAAATGGAGTATGGATATTTTCTGTGATTTTATAGATAATTATTTGACTAAGTATCACAGTATCGTAGGAGATGAGAAAAGTAGAGGAATTCATCCTGGATGGAGAGAAATTATAGCATGTCTTGAACATCATAGGTGGAATTATTGGATGATGGCGGTACAAGGCTATTCGAGCAGTCCGTTTGGCGATGAAACAATGCAATATGTAAAAGATACAATTAGGAGTTGGGCAGAAAGAACAACAGAAATTACTAAGGATAATGAAAAAAATGCTGTTCGAGACAATAAATTGTATATAGCAAAAATGCATTTTGCGATAAGGACATTTGATAGTTTAGGAGAACCCGAAGATATTCAGGGAGATGCGTGTGGATTTGAGAAAACCATGTTGGAATTACATGATGAGAAAGGTGTAACAGAAGGGATGAGTACGACAAAAAATAGAAAATATGATAGGAAATACGCTATGGAAATGGTTAGTTCTTTGGCGAGGGCATTTAATATTAGATCATATAACGATAAATCGAGATAAAAAATGTTGATGCTTGGGGAAGATGGAATAATATTTGAAAAATTTTATCTTCCCCGCATTTTGAGTGATTATTAGGGAGGAATATCGTACTATGAAAAAAAATGTAAAGATAATATTTAATAATAAACTTGATATAGAAAATATAGAAAAAAATGATATTATTACGATATTAAAAAAACAAGCAATAAACATATGCAACACAGGAAGTTTTGATTGTTGCATAATTATTGGGCAGATAAAGAAAAACAAATATGTATTTTTATTAAGTACAACTTATATGACAAGAGCAGGGGACTTGTTTAGATATTTGGATAAGCACCTATTGCATTTCGAAATTGAAAATTTTGAGGAGGGGACTGATAGGATGAAAGTCTCTTCGTGGTATTTTACTATATTAAACGAGGAATCAGGAAAAGAAATGAATGAGCCGTTGAAGATTGATATAGAAAAAACAATTGACGAATATGTTGCTGGTGCTACTGTTATAGATGGGAGAACATATTATCAATCCAATGCAGATGAGATTCGCCAGTTGCCTTTATATAATAAGAAAAGCATATTACGATGTTATGTTAATGTGAGTGACATCAAAAAGGACTATGGGTTGGCAGATGAGGATGTAATTACATTGAAAACCTTGGAAAATGAAAGTGGTGTGGCATTGAAAGCTGGCGGCAATGATATTATAATGATAGGAAGCAAGGGTGAACCGTATAATATGCCTAAGATGAAATTTCAAGAATTATATCAAGAAGTTGCAAAAGGCAACTTGGCTGCTGAGGTATCTGATGAGTATGAATATGTGCCGAATGCATTTATAAATGGTTCAGAAAAGGCGGTTGATTTGTTGAAATATGCATATGTTTGTACATCGAAAAAGAAAAACGTTGTTTATGCAAAAAAAGTTACTGATGGAATATATAAGGTTTTTTCGGCAAGAATAGCAGGAACTAATCAATATTATTATGGTGTGGCGGACGAAAGACCATTTTATCTTACGGTTGATAAAGATGATATTACATCTGTTCATATCATTGATGCGGATGCATTTGCAAAAAGCTACGAGATGGTAGTATCTTAAGATTTTGAGGGGCTAAAATATAGGAAGGATGGAGTTATATATGAAAGAAGGTATTTATCCTAGATCGTATGAAGGTGATGAGTCATATGCTTTTATTAGTTATGCTCATAAAGATAGTGCAACGGTTTGGCCTATTATTGATCATATGGACAAGGATGGCTATCGTATTTGGTATGACGATGGGATCAGACCCGGAACTGAATGGGATGACAATGTGGCTGAACACATTCAAAAGGCTGATTATTTTGTTGCATTTATAAGCGAAGATTATATAAAAAGTGATAATTGCCGTGATGAATTGAATTATGCAAGAGACCTTAATAAAGCACGCGTGTTGATTTATATTGAAAAGGTTGAATTGCCAGGTGGATTAGCTATGCGATTAAGAAGGTTACAGTCTGTTCGTAAATATAAATTTGAAAGTGACGAAGAGTTTTATGAAAAGTTATACCAAGCAGAGAATATTACTATATGTAAAAGACAACAAGAGACGATACCGGCAGAAATTAAAGAATTATATGAACAGATAAAATCCCTAGATTTAATGAAATATTATAAGTATAATACATATATAGATATAGACAAGCTGTTATTAGATTTTTCGAAGGAGTTATATTCAGTAGGGGTTTGCGAGATTAATACAGAAATCAAATATAAGTTTCGATATTTGCAAATGATGTGTACTGATTTTAAGGAAGCGTTTGTGGATAGATCAGGTTATGTATCTTTTTTCGTGAAGGACTTATCGCTTGTTGAATTACAGAAGAGATATGAAACCTACTTGATGTATGTGTCCAAATATCAAATTAGAATAGCTACGTTTACTCTCTCTGTAGACCGAATAAGAGAATATGAAAATTATTTTCGGGAAATTGATCTTAATGAAGAACAAATCAAACATATTTTAGCAGATTTAATTGAAATGGGTGATTATGCAAAAAGAATAGACAAGGTGAAAAAAACTACAGAAAAATTGGAGTGCTTCAATATATCCAGGAATAGAAGGAATCAGTTAATGGTTAAAGCGGCAATGCTCTTATATAATGATTTTTTGAGAAAGACAGATATGGTAATTGACGGGCTTATCGAGGAAAACGGAAAAGAAAAAGCATATGAAATATTATTGAATGATCCGGAATTACTTAGAATATACTAGAAATTTTCATTTTAATAAAGATAGACGCCTTAGGAAAGATTTTGGTTGCTTTCCTAAGGCTTTTTTATTGTACAAAATTATTTGAAATAGAAATGATTAAATATAGGTACATTTTGATTAATAATATGTGCTGTTGTTTTTAGTATGCTATATACATAAGAAAAATTATAGCATAGTTGTATGTTTATGAAATGTGCATTGAAAGGAGAATGTGGAAATGAGGAAGGATTCAATTAAAAAAATTTTTACTAAAATTGAACATATTTTGACAGATCAAGAAAATATTAAATCTGTAGAAAAACAAAGAGAAAGGTTACCAGAAGTTATGTT